>NZ_JBZXEA010000007.1:57426-59561 GCF_058725345.1 Pseudomonas sp. DW-iso17
ACTGACATGGTGTCGATGTTGGGCTTGGGCTTATCAACGACTGGCAGGGTGTCGACGTTGGGCTTGGGCTTATCAACGACTGACATGGTGTCGATGTTGGGCTTGGGCTTATCAACGACTGGCAGGGTGTCGATGTTGGGCTTGGGCTTATCAACGACTGGCAGGGTGCCGACGTTGGGCTTGGCCTTATCAACGACTGGCAGGGTGCCGACGTTGGGCTTGGCCTTATCAACGACTGGCAGGGTGTCGACGTTGGGCTTGGCCTTATCAACGACTGGCAGGGTGCCGACGTTGGGCTTGGCCTTATCAACGACTGGCAGGGTGCCGACGTTGGGCTTGGGCTTATCAACGACTGGCAGGGTGTCGACGCTGGGTTTGGGCTTACCACCGACTGGCGTGGTGTCGATGTTGGGCTTGGGCCTATCACTTACTGGCGTGGTGTAGCCACTTGGCCGAGGCTGATCGGCTATCGGCTTGGTACCGCCGTTTGGCCGGGGCTGATCGGCTGCCGGCTTGGTACCGCCGTTTGGCTGAGACTGATCTGTTGCCCCCTTGGTACCGCCGTTTGGCTGGGGCTGATCGGCTGCCGGCTTGGTACCGCCGTTTGGCCGGGGCTCAGGAGTGGGTTTGGTATTTTCCTCTGCCATCGGATAGCAACGGGCCGTCACCACGTTGCCGGAATGGATGTCTCCAAGTCGAAGCAGCCCCGAGTTTAGACTCAATCCATACATTCGCTGCTGATGAGTGCGTGCCCCTATCAGCGGAGCAGAAAGATTAAGCAATTGAGAGTTTGTTGAGGCTTGTTTGTCGCCTGCTAAGTTCGCGTCGCGATGAAGGAAACTGGCAGCCTCACTTTCAGCTGGATTGCCAGAACGTAGCACCTGAGACGGCTGAGGGGCCGCGTTCGGTGTGGGCACATAATAATTTGCAGCGGGTGTATTTGCATTGATCATAATCACGTTTCTCAGTTAGTTAAAAACAACAACACAACACTTCACACGTAAGTCACCGGTGAATTCCTAGACATCCAACTTCATTAATAGCCATTCAAATCTTTAAGTCGATCAACCTCCCCTTCCGAGCCGCTACGGCCAGTCCGTGCATAACCGCCCACCCATTCAACCATTCACAACCCAAGAAAATTAATTACCCGACAAACCAATCTTTATATAAGTATCACAGCACCCGCTTTACTGACGAACATCAAGCCATTGCTGATTGTTTGCACTTATACACTGCGTAATACATGATTTGATTTTGCAACAGACTCGATTTAAATCGAGCAATCAGCGCGACTTTTTTACTTATAAAAGCAGCACGCTACTTGAACGTATTCAGCGTGCGGCTGCCGGTGAATGGCGCCCGTTCCAAGACCGCGCTGAATACGCCGACTGATCGTTTCGACTGGCAGCTCTCGGCTCGCAAGGATCCGGTTGCGGATCACAGGGATCTGGACGAGGCGTCGGCTCGCGGGTCACCGGCCATGGCCGGGGCTCACGCGGGTTCGGGCGCGGCATGGGCTCACACGGGTCTGGACGTGGTGTCGGCTCGCGGGTCTCCGGGCGTGGCCGGGGGTCACGCGGCTTCGGGCGTGGCGTTGGCTCACACGGGTCTGGACGTGGTGTCGGCTCGCGGGTCTCCGGGCGTGGCCGGGGGTCACGCGGCTTCGGGCGTGGCGTTGGCTCCCACGGGTCTGGACGTGGCGTCGGTTCGCGGGTCTCCGGGCGTGGCCAAGGGTCACGCGGGTGCGGGCGTGGCGTGGGCTTCCACGGGGCTGGACGTGGCGTCGGCTCGCGGGTCTCCGGGCGTGGCCGAGGGTCACGCGGCTTCGGGCGTGGCCGAGGGTCACGCGGCTTCGGGCGTGGCGTTGGCTCCCACGGGTCTGGACGTGGCGTCGGCTCGCGGGTCTCAGGCCGTGGCCTGGGTTCACGCGGGGACGGGCGCGGCTTTGGCTCACACAGGTCTGGACGTGGCGTCGGCTCACAAGGCTCTGGCCGTGGCTTCGGCTCACAGCGGTCCGGACTTGGCGTCGGCTCACAAGGCTCTGGCCGTGGCTTCGGCTCACAGCGGTCCGGACTTGGCTTCGGCTCACAAGGCTCTGGCTGTGGCTTCGGCTCACAGCGGTCCGGACTTGG
>NZ_JBZXEA010000007.1:59661-137913 GCF_058725345.1 Pseudomonas sp. DW-iso17
CTTCGGCTCACAAGGGTCTGGCTGTGGCTTCGGCTCACAGCGGTCTGGACTTGGCTTCGGCTCACAAGGGTCTGGCTGTGGCTTCGGCTCACAGCGGTCTGGACTTGGCCTGGGCTCCTCAGGCTTTGGCTCCTTCGGTTTGGGCTCAGGCTTGGTTTTGGGTTCGTCGAATTGAGGCCGCGGCGCAGGCTTGGGGTCTTTCGGTTCAGGGTTTGGCGTAGGGGTATCGCCGTGTGCCACGACATCACCCGCGTTTATCCGGCCGATGCTTTTTACGAACAGGTCAGCCTTGCCGTTGCCCGTCAGGTCCAGGGCCAGACTTCCCTCATTACTGCCCTCGCTGTAACTCATCACAGCCTGGCCGGGTTGACCCGTTAAGCGATCAACGAATTTAAGCGCACTGAGATTGGCCCTTTTCAAAGCCCCGGAGACGTCAATTTTGTCTGCACCACTTTCAAAATCCAGAATTACATCGGGGTTATCCGGCGTGGAATCATTGGCATGGTCATAGACAAAAGTGTCTGCCCCCCCTCCCCCTGACAACCGGTCTGCTCCACCGCCCCCTTTGAGACGATTGGCGACCTGGTTACCTATGAGAGCGTCATCTCCCTTGCCGCCCACCGCGTTTTCCAGTGTGACGCCCTTGGCTATGGAGACATTACCCTTCAACGCACCGACATCCGAAAAAGACTCGGCATTGAGATTGATTTTCTGAGGCTGTGAATACCCAGAGAAATCCAACGTGTCTTTCCCACCACCATCCCACACACAAAAAACAGGGTTGTCATTTGGCGACTTCAAACTAAGCGCTTCACGGTTCGTATTGGAATTAAACCCATAGGTTGTATCGGTATTGCGCGTATTGGTATTCGGCCCATACAGTTTCTGGACAGCCGAGATGTCATCCATCATCGGCGCAGAAGGGTTCAACAATTTGAAGTCGTGGCCTGGCTGGTTTTTTTCTGAATAGTAACTCATCACCGAACGCGCTCGAGTATCCCCTGCATAGACTGCGTCACGCCCATAGTTACCAAAACCATCATAACGCCCCGGGTGTTCCAGGCCGATTGAATGACCTATTTCATGGATAAGCACCCCGCGAAAATAATGACCCAGTGGAGGGTTCGCCCCCGCATTCGCCGTTCCAATATTTACGAAGGTTCGAGTCATGAACTTATCAGGCAGTGAGGCCACTCCCCCCGGTGTTCCGGGCATTTCACTGATATCAACATGACCGTCTGAATGTTGCGGTTTTTCAGTAAATGTAACGTTAGCGACATCCTGCCAGGATTGCAGTGCCTGCCTGACCTGCTCTGCCTGCTGCGGGGTAAAGCCCTTGGAGACGCGAACGGACAAGGTAATTTTGCCGTCACCATTATTATCATGAACCTTGAAACCGTTGCGGGTGATGTGTTTTCCCGCCTGTTCCGTAGTAAACACCGGCTTTTTACTATTGAGTGTATAGGCCCCGGCAGGGCTTTCTGGGCTGATACTGCTATTAAGAGCTGGTTCCTTGGGTATAACAATATTAGGTGTGGATGGTCCTGGCACTCTCATAAACCAACGTCCTCATAAAAATCAGACTCGAGGCTGTAACATCAGCACGTTCGAGATACCGATTCCCGCCCACCAAGAGCAGCAGTAGTTATCGGCACAGCGTTAAATTCGCACACTCCCTTGCCGTACACCAGCGGTGAAATAATTCAACTCGACACACTCTAAAATTTAAAAACACCTTAATCTTATACTTGAAAACTTCCGAAACCCCAGAACAGATAGCACTTTAACCGCAAACATGATAACTCTTTGTTTTGCATGAACATTAAACCTCACAAACACACTTTACATAATTTTTATTGCAAAGCGTTATTCACAATCAGACAACACCCCAATCGCCCAAAAACCTATACCCGACTGGCAACTTTTAACCCGTCCTACACAACAACCCAATGCACAGACGAATAGCAGAGTTCGTATTGAAAGAAAAAACCTGCGGTGCTCATACAACGGCTTTAGTCTGGCCGAGGACGGTCATTGAATGTACTGCAACAACCGATCCGGCTGACGCTCCAAAACTGAAACATGAAAAACGCACTGCAATACGGCCAGTGTGTGCCTCAACGGGAGTGTTCGACGGTTGAGCAGAGCCTTGCAGGCGCCCTATGAAGCGACGAAGCAGAACGATCACCGAGCGCTGATAGCCCGCTGCAAAGGACACGGCTGAAGGGAGAAAACGTACGGCAGGCAGGCTTGAACGCGGTGATGCGCGCGTTCAAGCCTGGACAGAGGTAACCGGGAGAGCGGCGCTACGGCACAAAGGTGCAAGCGCAATCGTTGGGTTGCAGGGGCTGGCATTCCCAGGCAATCACCGTCAGGAAAAGCTGCAAGCTCAAGGCGGTGAAAGGTACGCGTGTTGTTGGTCAGACGCTGCGATGGCATGCTCTGGGCTGATCAAGGGACTAGCCAATAGCCACCGGACTCACCGGAATATCGACCGCACCTTATTTACAAACCCCTTGAACGATGAAAAAACTTTCTGGATAAACCTTCTCCCCGGCCGGGGCGCCGGGCCGGGGCTTGGCCTCGGCTCTGGCTGTGGGTCAGGGTCAGGCTTGGGATCAGGCTTGGAGTCAGTCGGCTCCGAAATGGGACTGGGAACGGGACTCGGAACGGGTTCCGATACAGGGACAACAGTGGGCCCAGGCGTCGGTGTGACAGTCGGCGCCTCACCGTTCCAGATCACATCCGTCTGCTTGATCTGGCTTTGGCTGGCGATCATCAGATCCGCCGTGCCGTTCCCCGTTGTATCCACAGCCAAAGTGGAACGGCCAGTCTTCGAGTCATGACCGAGCACGGCATCTCCCGCTTTTGTGCCGAATTTATCAACGAAATTCAACGACTTGATCCCTGCCTCCTGGAGAACGCCGGTGAGGTCGATCTTGTCGAGCCCGCTTTGGAAGTCCTGAATAACGTCTGGGTTCTGCGGTGTCGAATCGCCGATGCGGTGATACACAAACGTGTCTGCCCCTGCACCGCCGTGCAACTTATCGGCACCCTTGCCGCCCGTAAGGCGATTGTTGCCCTCGTTTCCCGTCAAGGTATCGTTGCCGGCACCGCCGATGGCATTTTCGACAATGACGCCCTTGGCAATCGATACGTTCCCGCGCAAGCCTCCCACGTCCGAAAACGCCTCAGCCTTGAGGTTGATGGTTTGGTTCTGGGTAAACCCGGATAAATCGAGCGTATCGTTACCGCCGCCATCCCAGACGGTAAAAATCGGCTTGTCACTCCCCTGCTTGAGGCTGTAGACCTCGCGACCGGCATTGGAATTGAAGCCATAGGTAGTGTCGGTATTGCGGGTCTTCGTATTGGCGCCATAGAGCCGCTGTGCTGCCGCGACATCGTCCATCATCGGTGCCGCCGGGCTGCGGCCGGCAAACTTGTGCCCCGGTTGATGGGTCTCGGCCCAATAGCTCATGACACTGCGTGCCTTGGTGTCCTGTGCATATTCGGCACTGCGCTCGTAGTTGAAGCCTTGGCCATTGTATTCACCTGGATGACTGAGCCCCAGGGTATGCCCCAGTTCATGGATCAACAAACCCAGAAAGTGGCTGCCCATGGTCGGGTTCTGCCCACCCGAAGTGCCTATATTGGCCTGGACTTTTGCATGCTGACCGAACGGAAAGGTTGCCCAGCCTCCCGATCCGCCAGTCCCCTTGATAGTGATCTTGCCATCGGTGTTTGAGCCATTTTCAACAAATTCGATATTGGCGATATCCGCCCAGTATTGAAGGGCTTGCCTGGCTCGCTCTTTCTGCGCCGCATTGAACCCCCCGGAAAAGTTAAACCCCACCACAACTTTTCCATCTCTATTACTGTCCTTAAACTTCGCATTACTGCGCGTAATATGTTTCGCCGCCTGGTCCGTGGTGAAAGATTTTTTATTATTGGCCCAACGAATAACTTGCTTCTCATCAGGTGAAAAATTGGAGTTCAATGTCTCAGGGGGATGCGACTGGAAAGACTGTCTAACTGGGATATGCATGGCACTTTACTACTCTGAACAGTGAAATGAATCGTCCATGTACAGGAGTTATCGATGCCGACTGTTCCGTAGTCAGCCCGATAAAGCTCCCATATTGAAAACGCCTTCACCATCGCTAATTCTTTGCAAGAAAACCCTATAAACACGACCGCAAAAAATCCGCACACAGTTTATTCAGCGCAGCACAGCCGCCCCTTATCAATCACGCTAAAACCCTGATACTACAGACGTAAAAACGCGCAAAGCGTTAATTTAATCGGGTCGACAGTTAAACTTCAAACATTCAGCAACCCACTCAAACACATCAGAAAAAAATAAGCTCAGTGCCAGGGTTTTATCTGAGACCTGGCCTCATCAGGCACTACATGACGGGGTTGTCCTAACCTACCGGGACTTGGGTCAGGCTCATACGCAATGCCGGTGGTCCAGGCAGCACAGCAAGCGTTCAACGGTGTGCGCCAATGGGCCGGAATTATCCAACACGAACAAACCCGCGCCGTGACCTGCGATCAATTCGGCAGTGAACCGCGCATTGCGCGCCAGGCGTTGCTCGATATCCGCCAACGACTCCCGCCCACGCGCAATCAGACGTTGGCGCAACACCGCTTGGTCCACCGTCAGCAGCAATACCAGCAAGGTCGGATAACGCTCGCGGGTCTGCGCCAGGTGGGCACGGGAGCCGTTGACCAAAACATCGTCGCCGGCGGCCAGCCAATCGTCGATGTCCTTGGAGATGCCGTAGGACAAGCCATTAGCCTGCCAGCTCAAGGCAAATGCACCCTCGGCCTCCATCGCCGCAAACTGCTCGGGGCTCACGCCTTGCGCCGCTTCGCCCACCGCCTCCGCTGACCGTGTGATTACCCGCCGCACCAGGCGACACCCACGCTCGACCAGGCGTGGGCGCGCGGCGTCCAGCAGGCTGTCCTTGCCCGACCCCGATGGCCCGATGAGATAGATCAACCTGCCCGCCATCAAAACACCCTCTTCGCTTGTCTCCAGACCTGTACCGGCGCCCCGGTGTCAGCATTCGGCGCGTCAAGCCATCGTCAGGGCTGGAAAGTATTTCCAGCCAACCTGCCCTTGCAGGCCGGCGGCGGCCACATTACCCGAGTGTGACCCACCGCGCACCACGCTCGGCACGTGCACCAGGCTTTCCGGGCTTATTGGAGTGAGTATGTAAATTTGTAACAACGATACAACATGAAACAAATGCTCAATGGTCGCCCCTACTCACAATCTATAGAAAGCTCAGCACGTTCCTACATGGGAATGTTTTTCATCCTACAGCTGACAGTTTAAACAAGAATCTAGAACATAGCGTTCGACGTAATTGTAGTAGGCGCGTGCCGTTCAGGGAGTGTGCATGTGCCGAATGAATTGATGGCCCTGTGTCAGGCATTGCCCCATGCAGCCATTCTCGGCTTCGGCATGGCCTTGGCCCAATCTTCGGTAGACCTGGACATCGTGGCGGAGGTCATGCCGCCGCCCATGCTGGCAGGATTGCTCATTTCCATGGGTAGCCTGGGGGATCGCAAAGGCCATCGCAAACTCCTGCTGATCGGCTCACTGGGGTTTACCCTGGTGTCGGTGATGACCGCTTATTCCAGCACCGCCACGCAGCTGGTCGTGGGACGCGCATGCATGGGGGTTTTCGGGGCGATGTTGATGCCGTCAACGCTGGCGCTGATTCGCTCAGTGTTCGAGGACCGGGAAGAGCGTCGCCTGGCCGTGGCGATCTGGGCAACCACCTTGACCGTCGGTTCTGCGCTTGGGCCGTTGGTCGGCGGCATATTGCTGGAGTTCTTCAGTTGGGGGTCGATTTTTCTCCTGGCCGTACCGGTGCTGGTGCCTCTGTTGATCCTCGGCCTCTGGCTGCTGCCTGAGTCCGAGCCGGACGCGTCGGGGCCGATGGATGTCATCAGCATTGCGCTCTCGATGGTCGCCCTCAGTGCGCTGGTGTACAGCATCAAGCATGTCGCCAGTGAAGGGCCGGACGCCTGGGCACTGGCGGTATTGGCCGTTGCAATCGTGAGCGGCTGGCAATTCGTACGCCGTCAGTTGCGCCTCCCTACCCCCTTGATGGACCTGAGCCTGTTTCGCAACAAGACGTTCAGCGGCTCGGTGACCATTAACCTGATGAGCCTGGCCTTCATGATCGGCTTCGTGTTCTTTGCCACTCAGTTGCTGCAAATCGTCCTGGGCATGTCGCCCTTGAACGCCAGCCTGGCGTTGATACCGGGCCAGCTCATGGCGATTGTGGTGGGGATCCTGATCGTCCCGGTCGCCCAGCGCGTCTCGGTCAATGTCCTGATTCCCATCCTGCTGGCCTTCACTGCCGGCGCGTTTTTGCTGGTGGCCAGCCTCGGTAGCAGTTTGACGGTGATCGTGGTTGCGTTTGCCTTGTTGAACATTGGCGTCGGCGCCATTGCTACCGTCTCTAACGACGTGATCCTGTCGGCCGCCCCAGCCAACAAAGCCGGCGCCGCGTCAGCCATCAGCGAGACGGCCTATGAAGTCGGCGTAGTACTCGGCACCACCGTGCTCGGTGGCCTGGTGACGGCGTACTACCGTGGCACGCTGCACCTACCGGACTTCTTGAGCCCTATGCAAATGCAACTGGCAAGCGAAACCTTGGCAGGCGCCACGCAATCTCGGCCACCCTGGCGCACGACCAGGCCAGTGAAGTCATGGGCAACGCTATACAGGCATTTGTAGGAGGGACTCAACTGATGGCCTGGGCCACCTTCAGCTTGGCAGTGCTGGCCATTGTCATCGCCAGGCGCACATTGAAAGGCCAGGAGACTGCGCCGGTGTGAAGTGGGTGCGGGCGGACGAACCAAGTACATCTTGAGTGCGGGGGTAACCCGACAGGACGCCGGGTTAGATCCAACATCCCGATCGACTGTCAGGCCGCCTTCGCGAGCAAGCCCGCTCCCACACTTGGATTGCGGGGCGTCAGGTAGATAGGTATCGGCTGGCAGGCCGTCATCGCAGGCAAGCCAGCTCCCACAATTGGTCAGGTGTCGGCTGTCAGGCAAGCTGCCGCCCAACTATAGGGCGATGCGAGGGAGCTTGCTCCCGTGACGGCTTGACAGCCGACGCTGGGCCAACTGAAGCGCTGCGATCCAAATGTGGGAGCTGGCTTGCCTGCGAAGGCGGCTTGGCAGCCGACCAATATGTTGGATCCAGACCGAGTACATATCCGTTATTGAGGTAACAGCCACTTAGGGTTCCGAGCAACGGCGGCTACAATCTACAAAGTTGTGTAGATACCTATGGTCATCGCAGGCAAGCCCGCTCCCACAGTGGAGAGCATTTCAAATCGGAAATAAAAAAGGCGACCTGAACACGGTCGCCTTTTGTCATTGCGCGTACTGCTTGCTCAGCCCCGGCGGCACGCCCTGCACGTTGGTTTCTTCCCATGGCCCGTTGGGGCTGATGGACCGGCTCCAGCCGTTGCTCCAGCGGTAGTAGGTGCGCTGGCGGTAGAAGGTGTCAGGCTGGTCATCCAGCACGTACACCTGCATCTTGCCGTCCCAGTGGCTGGCGGCGCCCGGCGGTGGGGCGAAGGTCGGCGATTTGCTTGGCAGAGGCTTGGGCGGCGGCGTCACCGGGCCAGATGGTTTGGTGCTCGGCTGGGTCGAGGGGCCAGACGGTGGAATAGTCGGGCCGGTCGGCGCCGCAGGTGGGCGGTGGACCGCACAGGCGCTCAGGCCCAGTACCAGGCTGAGCAGGGTGATGCGTGCAAATGCGGTCATGGGTGTGTCCTCAGAATTACTGGTCCGGAGTGTCGATGGTCAATTGCTGCAGCGCAGTGGTGCTGCTGGCCAACGGTTGGCTGCGGCCGATCCATTCGCCAGCGGTCGGTTGGCCGGCCCGGGATATGCGCGCAACCAGTTGGACTTCGGGGAAGTTGGACAGTTTCAACTGCGGCATCATCGCGTCGGCATCGCCCAGTTCGACGGTGACCGGCAATGCGTCGACGGTTACACGCTTGGCCGCCAAGGGCGCCGGGGGGCCGTTTACGGCGCGGGCGAAGATGAACACGCTGTCGCCTGGCAGGGCCTTGGCTTTCACCTCGGCAGATACGTCCACCCGCACGGTCAGCAGCGCCTTGGGCGCCTGAGCCAGGCTGCCACCGCTCTCCTTGAGCTTCTCTGCTGCGCGGTCAATTCCGCCTTGCAAGGCGACACGGGAATTGTCCTCTGGCGGCAGTTGCGCGAGCAGGCGGTTCCAGTAGTCGATGGCTTCCTGATAACGCTGGCCCTCAAAGGCAGCGATACCCAACAGGCCAAGGCTGGTGACTTCCTTGGGGTCGAGCTTCAAGGCTTCGTCGGTCAGCGCCTGAACCTGAGGCGACCATTGTTTGTTGTCGGCAAAGTACTGCGCCTGGGCCCATTGGCCGAGCAGTTCCGGTTGGCGCCCGGCCAACGCAACCGTACGTTCAAAGACTTTGGCGGCATCGGCGGCACGGTCCTGGGCCATATAGGCGCGCCCAAGGAAGTACAAACCTTCTGCCGAATCCGGTTGCGCGGCGGCGGCGCGTTCCAGGCGGCGGGTCATGTCGGCCATGGACACCGGCGGTTGGGAAAACTCACGGGTCAGTTCAACCTTGTCGCTCGCCCCATAATGCAGGTACAGCGCCACGCCCAGCACAGGCACCAGAAACGCCGCCAAAAACGGCAGCGGTTTGCCTAACCGCGATTCGCGGGGTTTTTCCACACCTTCGGTGTCGGCCAGCAACTCGCGGGCCGCTTCGGCGCGGCCGGTGTCGAGTTGCGCGGTATTCAACACACCTTCGTCCTGCTGCGCTTGCAGCTCGGCGACGCGTTCCTGGTACAGCGCCACGTTCAACGCGGTGCGATCCTCTTCACGCTGGGCACGACGGCCACGCAACACAGGGATCAACAGGAAACTCAGGGCAATCAGTAGCAGCAAACCGGCTGCGAGCCAGAAATCAATCATCAGTCTTGGTGTCCAGCAATTGGTCGAGGCGTTTACGCTCTTCAGGGGACAGCGCATCGGCGCCATCAATCGGTGCGACACGGCGCCGACGCACGATCACGGCCATCACCACCACGCCGGCCAGCAGCAGCCCGGCCGGGCCAAACCACAGCAGCGCGGTCTTGCCGGTGAGTGCCGGTTTGTAGCGTACGAAATCACCGTAGCGGTCGACCATGAAGTCGATGATCTGCTGGTCGTCCTTGCCCTCCCCCAGCATGCGGAAAATCTCTCTGCGCAGGTCGGTGGCGATCGGGGCGTTGGAGTCGGCGATGTCCTGGTTCTGGCATTTGGGGCAGCGCAGTTCCTGGGTCAGGTCGCGGAAACGCTCGCGCTCGGCGTCGTTGGCAAATTCGTAGGTGTCGATGGCGGCGTGGGCCACGCCGGCCAGGCCCAGGGTTAAAACGGCAGCGGTCAACCAACGCTTCATGGCTTGGCCTCATCGACCAGGGCCTGGTACTTGGCGGCCAGTTGCTCGCGCCACACCGTTTCGTCGATCACGCCGACGAACTTGTCACGAATCACACCCTTGGCATCGATGAAGAAGGTTTCCGGCGCGCCGTACACGCCCAGGTTCAACCCCAGGTTGCCGTCTTCGTCGCGGATATCCAGCTGGTACGGGTTATGAAATTCCGCCAACCACTTCACGGCCGCCGCATTGTCGTCCTTGTAGTTGATGCCGTAGATCACCACGCCCTTCTCGGCCAGCTTGTTCAGCACCGGGTGTTCGACGCGGCAAGAGATGCACCAGGTGGCCCACACGTTGACCAGCGCCGGCTTGCCCTGCAAATCTGCCTGGGTCAGGGTCTTGTCACCCTGCACCGTTGGCAGGTTGAAGGCGGGGAACGGCTTGCCGATCATCGCCGAAGGCAGCTCGGCCGGGTCCAGGTACAACCCGCGATACAGGAACACCGCCACCAGCAGGAACATCGCCAGCGGCACAACCATCAACCAACGCTTCATACCGCAGCTCCCGAAAGGCCAAGCGCTTCACGCACCCGGCTCTTGACCTTGACCCGATAGCGCCGGTCCAGCGCTGCGAGCAACCCGCCGAACCCGGTGAGCAACCCGCCGAACCAGATCCAGCGCACGAACGGTTTGACATGCACGCGCACGGCCCAGGCGCCATCGCCCAGAGGTTCACCGAGGGCCACATACAGGTCACGGGTGAAACCTGCGTCAATGCCAGCCTCGGTCATCATCGAACTTTGCACGGTGTACAGGCGTTTCTCCGGGTGCAGCACGGCGATTTCCTTGCCATTGCGCACCACGCGCACCGTGCCTTTGTCGGAGGTGAAGTTCGGCCCTTCAAAGTGCTTGGCACCTTCGAAGATGAAGTGGTAACCGGCCAGGTCCATGGACTCGCCCGGCGCCAGGCGCAGGTCGCGCTCGGCGCTGTTCTGGCTGGACAGCACCACCCCAAGGGCGCACACCGCAATACCAATGTGGGCGATCTGCATGCCCCAATAGCTGCGGGTCAGAGTGGGCAGGCCTTTGATCAGGCCTTTGTGGCGCGTCTTGTCGACGATGTCCCGCGCCCCCGCCAGCAACACCCAGGCCGCCAGCAGGAAGGTGGCGAGTACCGCCCAATTGAAGTCGCCGTAGGCAAACCCGGCGATCACCGCCAGGGCCACGCTGCCGAGCAGCACCGGCATCAGCATGCCCGCCAGCCATTTCACCGGGGTGTCTTTCCAGCGCACCAGCACGCCGACCGCCATCACCACCATCAACAGGCCCATCAACGGGATGAACAACGCATTGAAGTACGGCGGCCCCACGGACAGCTTGGCGCCGCTCAAGGCATCCAGTACCAGCGGGTAGAGGGTGCCGAGCAGGATCATCGATGCAGCCACCACCAGTACCAGGTTATTGCCCAGCAACAGGGTCTCCCGCGACCACAGGTTGAAACCGACGTGGCTCTTGACCACCGGAGCACGCAGGGCGAACAGGGTCAGGGAACCGCCGACCACAAACAGCAGGAAGATCAGGATGAACACGCCGCGCTCAGGGTCTGAGGCAAACGCATGCACCGAGGTCAGCACGCCCGAGCGCACCAGGAAAGTGCCGAGCAGGCTGAGGGAAAACGCCGCGATGGCGAGCAGTACCGTCCAGCTCTTGAACACGCCACGCTTTTCGGTGACGGCCAGGGAGTGAATCAGCGCGGTACCCACCAGCCACGGCATGAAGGAGGCGTTTTCCACCGGGTCCCAGAACCACCAGCCGCCCCAGCCAAGTTCGTAATAGGCCCACCACGAGCCCAGGGTGATACCGATACCGAGGAAGGCCCAGGCGACGATGGTCCATGGCCGTGACCAGCGCGCCCAGGCGGCGTCGAGACGCCCGCCCAGCAAGGCGGCGATGGCGAACGCGAAGGCCACGGAAAAGCCCACATAGCCCATGTAGAGCATCGGCGGGTGCACGATCAGGCCGATATCCTGCAGCAACGGGTTGAGGTCGTGACCGTCCACCGGGATCTGCGGCAGGATGCGGGTGAACGGGTTGGAGGTCATGATCAAAAACAGCAGGAAGCCGATGCTGATCATGCCCATCACCGCCAGCACCCGCGCCAGCATCACTTGCGGCAATTGGCGCGAGAACACCGATACAGCGAAGGTCCAGCCGCCGAGGATCAAGGCCCACAACAGCAATGAACCTTCGTGGGCGCCCCACACGGCGCTGAACTTGTAGTACCAGGGCAAAGCGCTGTTGGAATTGTTGGCGACGTAGGCGACGGAAAAATCGTCGGTCATGAAGGCGTAGGTCAGGCAACCAAAGGCGAACAGCAAGAAGGCAAACTGGCCCCAGGCGGCAGGCTGCGCCAGGCTCATCCACAGGCGGTCGCCGCGCCAGGCACCGAGCAAGGGCACCACGGCCTGGACCACGGCAAAGCACAGCGCGAGGATCATCGCCAACTGGCCCAGCTCCGGAATAAACAGTGCGGACGTCATGGCTCAGCCCTCCTTGACTGGGGTGGCGGGCGCGGTTTGGCCGCTGTCTTTCAAGGCTTTGGTGACCTCGGGCGGCATGTATTTTTCATCGTGCTTGGCCAGCACTTCGTCAGCCACCACCACGCCGTCGGCGTTGAGCTTGCCCAGGGCGACAATGCCCTGGCCTTCACGGAACAGGTCCGGGAGGATGCCCCGATAGGTGATGGTCACGGCCTTGTTGAAATCGGTGACCACGAAGGTCACGTCCAACGAATCGCCGGAACGCTTCAACGAGCCCTGCTCCACCATGCCGCCAGCGCGGATGCGCGTATCGACCGGTGCCTCGCCATTGGCGATCTGGGTGGGCGTGTAGAACAGGTTGATGTTCTGCTGCAGGGCGCTCAGGGCCAGGGTCACGGCAATGCCGACGCCGGCCAGGATGGCAAGGATGATCAACAGACGCTTTCTACGCAGCGGATTCACTTTTCGGTCTCCCGGCGCAGACGTCGCGCCTCTTGTTGCAGGTAACGCTTGCGGGCCAGGATCGGCGCGGCGACGTTGAGGGCCAGCACCGCCAGGCAGATGCCATAGGCCGTCCAGACATACAGGCCGTGGTGGCCCATGGCGAGAAAATCACTGAAAGAAGCAAAACTCATCCACGTGCTCCCAGGCAGCTTTGCACTTCGGCCTTTACCCAACTGGTACGGGCTTCACGCTTGAGCACTTCAAGGCGCATGCGCAGCAGCAGTACGGCGCCGAAGAAACAGTAGAAACCCAGCACCATCAGCAGCAACGGCGCCCACATTTCCACGGGCATCGCCGGTTTTTCGGTGAGGGTGAAGGTGGCGCCCTGGTGCAGGGTGTTCCACCACTCCACCGAGTACTTGATGATCGGGATGTTGATCACGCCGACAATCGCCAGCACCGCGCAGGCCTTGGCGGCGCTGTCACGGTTGCTGATGGCGTTGCCCAGGGCAATCAGGCCGAAATACAGGAACAGCAGGATCAGCATCGAGGTCAGGCGCGCATCCCACACCCACCATGAGCCCCAGGTCGGCTTGCCCCAGATCGCACCGGTCACCAGCGCCACGGCGGTCATCCACGCACCGATGGGCGCGGCGCATTGCAGGGCTACATCGGCCAGCTTCATCTTCCATACCAGGCCGACGATGCCGCACACCGCCAGCATCACGTAGCAGGACTGGGCCAGCATCGCGGCAGGCACGTGGATATAGATGATGCGAAAGCTGTTGCCTTGCTGATAGTCCGGCGGCGCAAAGGCCAGGCCCCAGACCAGGCCGATGCCGATCAGCAGGATGGCGGCGATACTCAACCACGGCAGCAGCTTGCCGCTGATGCCATAAAACCATTTGGGCGAGCCGAGCTTGTGAAACCAGGTCCAGTTCATTGCTGTTTCCATCACGGTGCTTTTCGTCGTGGCGAAAAGCTCAGGGTCTTTACTGACTCAGCGTTATTGACGCCGGGTCAGACCTCATTATTCACCGACGCTGATTTTCAGGCCGGCGGCTATAGCAAAGGGTGTCAGGGTTACCGCCAGGGCGGTCAGGCTACCCAGCCACAAGAGGTAACCGGTCGCCGGCATCCCCATAAGCGCGGCTTGCAAAGCGCCGCTGCCCAGGATCAACACCGGGATATACAAAGGCAGAATCAACAGGGCCAGCAACAGGCCGCCCCGTTTCAAGCCGACGGTCAACGCTGCGCCCACCGCCCCCAACAGGCTGAGCACCGGCGTGCCGAGTAACAAGGACAGGAGCAACACCGGCAGGCATTCAACGGGCAACCCGAGCATCATGGCAAGCAGTGGCGAGAGCAAGACTAGCGCCAAGCCGGAAAAAACCCAGTGTGCCAGCACCTTGGCCAGTACCAGAAGTGGCAAAGGGTGCGACGAAAGGACCCACTGTTCCAGGGAACCGTCTTCGAAATCACTGCGAAACAGCCCGTCCAGCGAGAGCAGAACCGATAAAAGTGCGGCGACCCACACCAGTCCTGGGGACAAGGTTTGCAACAGTTTAGTCTCCGGGCCAACCGCCAGCGGGAACAGCGCGATCACGATGGCAAAGAACACCAGCGGGTTGGCCAGTTCGGCGGGGCGACGGCACAACAGCCGGGCTTCGCGGGCGACCAACAGGGCGAACACACTCATAGCGACCACCGCCCAAGGTCCAGCTCACGGTAGCCAGCGGGCATACGCGCCAAGGTGTGGTGGGTGGTGAGCACCACCAGGCCACCTTGCTCGCAGTGCTGGGCCAGATGTGCTTCGAGTTGAGCCACGCCTTGTTTGTCGAGGGCCGTGAAAGGTTCGTCGAGAATCCACAACGGCGGGCCGGGCAAGTACAAGCGGGCCAGGGCCACGCGGCGCTGCTGGCCGGCGGACAGGGTGTGGCAGGGGACGTCCTCAAAGCCCTTGAGGCCCACCGCGGCCAGGGCCTGCCAGATGGCGTCACGGGAAGCAGGATGATGCAGGGCGCTGAGCCAACTGAGGTTTTCTTCAGCGGTGAGTACGTCCTTGATGCCAGCGGCGTGGCCGATCCAGACCAGGTTGCGCGCAAGCTCGCTACGCTGCTCGTGCAACGGTTTGCCGTTGAGCCGCACCACGCCGGCCGTCGGCTGCATCAACCCGGCCAGCAGGCGCAGCAGGCTGGTCTTGCCGCTGCCATTGGGGCCACTGATTTGCACCATGTCGCCCCCCGAAAGCCGCAGGTCGAGTTGCTCGAACAGCAGGCGCAGGTCGCGTTCACAGGCAAGCGCTACGGCTTCAAGAAGAGGGCTGGTCAAGAGATCGCGGGCCTTTACGGTTCAAGTCGGCGGTGCAGCGGCCGTTATAGTGAGATGCACAATAACGACTTTGGCGACCGATTTTAGAGAGCTGGATCAAATAGTTGTGAGGTTTTTACCGCTCTCTTTGCAGACGGACGGCATTATACATGCGATGTCCTACTCTAAAGAGGGCAATTTCCCCAGAGACGATGCGCACGATGACCGGCGAGATCAACCTTCCTCCACTGCCGCCAACCTCCGCACCCGGGCCCACTCCGCTGCCTGGGGCCGGCGCGTTGCTCAAACTGCTGGAGCCGCAGGCCGGGCTGATCGACCCGGGGAAAACCGTGAACGCCGAGGTCATCGCGCTTAAACAAGGCGGCGAGGCCTTTCAGTTATTGCTCAAACTGACCCTCGCCGGCGGTCGCCAGACGCTGGTGCAAGCCAGCAGCGCCCAGCCCTTGCCCCTGGGCAGCAATGTGGCGGTGAGCCAGACGCCTGCGGGCAACCTGGCCATTACCTTGCAGCAAGCCATGAGTGCCAACGTGGCCGCCCTCACCCGCCTCGACACTAACCAAATACCGGTGGGTACGTTATTGCAGGCCAAGGTGCTGACCACGCAGATGCTGCCCCAGGGCACGGCGCAACCGGCGATCTATCGCTCGCTGGTGAGTGTGCTCAATAACGCCCTGGCCGGTGCCACCCTCACCCTGGAAAGCCCTCAACCGCTGAGGGTGGGCAGCTTGCTCAGCGCCGTGGTGCAGAACGCGCAGACCCTGAACTTCGTACCGCTAAGCGGCCTGAAGGACCAACTGGCCGTGACGCAGCAACTTGCCACTCAGCAAAGTCGCCAAGGCTCGCTGGATGCGGTGTTCACCGCCTTGCAAAACCTGCCCCGTGGCGACAGCACATCGGCCGAGCTGCGGGCCGCCGCCGAGCGCTTGCTGGCGGCGTTGCCCGATCTGGCACAGGTCAGCAATCCCAAAATACTGGCCCAGGTGGTGCAGAACAGCGGCGCCTTTCTGGAAGCCAAATTGCTTGCCGGGCAGAACCCGCAAATCCCACCGCTGGACATGAAAGGCGCGCTGTTACGCCTGGTCGCAGACCTTTTGCCCGCCTTGCCTGCCAGTACCAACCTGAATGCGATCCTCGCCGCCAATACCCTGGCCCAGGTGTTGCCGCACTTCGTGCGCAGCCCGTTGAACACCCTCGGCCAGGTCGGCGCCCGGCAGATACCCGCCGGCTTCCCGCTGCCCGAGCGGCTCATGGCAAAACTGGAAGGTGAAGGCGACTTGGAAAGCCTGCTACGCCTGGCCGCCGGGGCGATCTCGCGCTTGCAGAGCCATCAACTGTCGAGCCTGGAACAGACCGGCATCACCGCCGATGGCCGCCTGCAAACGACCTGGCAGTTGGAGATCCCCATGCGCACCCTGCAAGACATTGTGCCGTTGCAGGTCAAGTTCCAACGCGAGGAGCCCGCGCCAGACAAGGACCAGCCCGAGCGCAAGGATAAAAAAGACCCGAAACAGATGCTCTGGCGCGTAGAACTGGCCTTCGACATGGAGCCGCTGGGGCCACTGCAGGTTCAGGCGCAGTTGTCTCAAGGCAAACTGTCCAGCCAGCTGTGGGCCAGCCGCCCATTCACCGCCAGCCTGATCGAAAGCCATTTGGGCAGCCTGCGCGAGCGCCTGGTGTCATCCGGGCTTAACGTCGGCGACCTGGATTGCCATCTGGGCACCCCGCCCCGTGGGCCAAAAACCGGACTGGAGCAACGCTGGGTGGATGAAACCGCATGAAAAACGCCGCCCCACCCCGCCAGGCCATCGCCCTCAAGTACGACGGCCAACAGGCCCCCACCCTGACGGCCAAAGGCGACGACGCCCTGGCCGAAGCCATCCTCAAATTGGCACGGGAGAATGAAGTACCGATCTATGAAAACGCCGAGTTGGTGAAGCTGCTGGCGCGCATGGAACTGGGGGACAGCATTCCGGAAGAGTTGTACCGCACGATTGCCGAGATCATTGCGTTTGCCTGGACGTTGAAGGGCAAGTTCCCGGCCGGCTACGACCCGGAAGCAGGGCCAGTAGAGCGGGATGTCACTGAGCAGGGTGACGATTACTGATTGCTCATGAGCTCCCCACACATCCAACTGTGGGAGCTGGCTTGCCTGCTCCCACATTTTTGATCTGTGTTCAGTTCAGGACTTCGCTCAAAGGAATGAAGTTGACCCGGTCGCCGATGGCCAGCGTGGTGCCTTCCACTACCTCCACAAAGCCTTCAGCCCACGCCGCACTGCGCAGCACCCCGGAGCTTTGGTTGCGGTAGATGATCGCCTTGCCCTGTTCGATCCGCCCGCGCAGGTACTCGCGGCGGTTGCCGGGCTTGGGCCAGACGAACCCTGCCGACACTTCGAAGCGCAGCGGCTGCACCTGCAGCACACCTTGACGGCGCAGCAGATACGGGCGCGCCAGCAGCGCAAAAGTCACCAGGGTCGAGGCCGGGTTTCCCGGCAGGCCGATCACCGGCACGCCACGAAAATGCCCGAAGGTCAGCGGCTTGCCCGGTTTGATCGCCAGTTTCCACAGCGCCAGCTCACCCTCTTCCCGCAAGGCAATGCCAAGGAAGTCCGCTTCGCCCACCGACACACCGCCGGTCGAGAGGATCAGGTCAACGTTGCCCAGCCCCGCCAGACGCGCGCGGGTCTGTTCCAGATCATCCGGTAGAATCCCGGCATCAATCACTTCGCAGCCCATGCGCCCAAGCCAACTGCACAGCACGCGGCGGTTGCTGTTGTAGATCTGCCCAGGGCCGAGCGGCAACCCTGGCTCGATCAGTTCATCGCCGGTCGACAACACGGCCACGCGCACGCGCCGCACCACCTCGAGTCGATCACGTCCAAGAGACGCGGCCAAACCGAGTTCGATAGGGCCCAGGCGGGTACCGGCACTGAGTACGGTCTCGCCGACCGTGGTTTCCTGGCCCTGGGGACGGATGTTGTCGCCCATCTGCAATGGCTCGGTGAAACTCACGCGCTGGTCGGCATGCACCACGGCGTTTTCCTGCATTTGCACGCAGTCAGCGCCTTGGGGCACCGGTGCGCCGGTAAAGATGCGTGCGCAGGTGCCGGCCGCCAAGGGTTCAGGGGCAGTGCCGGCGAAAATCCGCTGGCTCACCACCAAGGGTTCGCCGGTCCAGTCCGCCAGGCGCACGGCGTAGCCGTCCATGGCACTGTTGGGCCACGGTGGCAGGTCGAGTGTGGAGATCAGATCCTGGGCCAATACCCGGCCATCACACTCAGCCAGGGACAGTACTTCCTCCTCGCGGATCGGCGCGGCGGCGGCCATGTCGAGCAAACGTTGCAGGGCTGCCTCCACCGGCATCAGGGCGCCGGTCTTGCCGGGCTTATCCACGGGATTCACAAGGTTCTGCCTGCTTCAGATGCGGGACGAAATTGCACGGGCGGTGACGGTTATCCAACTGCTCGGCGAGGATGCCGTCCCAACCGGTGCGCACGGCATTGGTGGAGCCTGGCAGGCAGCACACCAGGGTGCCGTTGGCCAACCCCGCCAAGGCGCGCGATTGTACGGTGGAGGTGCCGATATCGGCCACGGATATCTGGCGGAACAGCTCGCCAAAACCATCGACCTGCTTGTCGAGCAGGCAGCTCACTGCTTCAGGGGTACTGTCGCGACCGGTGAAGCCGGTGCCGCCGGTAATCAGCACCACCTGCACCACGTCTTCAGCGATCCAGTGGGCCACCTGGGCGCGAATCTTGTAGAGGTCGTCCTTGAGCAGCACGCGCTCGGCCAGGCGGTGGCCGGCGGCGGTGAGGCGGTCGACGAAGACCTGGCCGGAGGTGTCAGTCTCCAGGGTGCGGGTGTCGCTGACGGTCAATACAGCAATATTCAGGGGTACAAAGGGCGCATCGGCCTTGGCTTTCATGGCACGGTCCGGTTGTCGAAGGAACAGCCCGGTGTTATATCACAGGCCCCTGTTTCCCTGCCGCAGCGCAACCACCATGACGTTTGAATTTTCCTCACTGCCGTGTTCGATCCTATTGCTCGCCGGTGGTCGCGGCCAACGCATGGGCGGCCAGGACAAAGGGCTGCTGGAATGGCAAGGCCAGCCCTTGATCGCCCACCTGCACCAGTTGGCCCGGCCGCTCACCGATGACCTGATCATCTCGTGCAACCGCAACCATGAACGCTACGCGCCCTATGCCGACCAGCAGGTGAGTGACGACAACCCGGACTTCCCCGGCCCGCTGGCCGGTATCCGTGCCGGACTCTTCGCCGCACGCCATGCGCATCTGCTGATATTGCCTTGCGATGTGCCGCAGGTCGATGCGCGACTGCTGGCCGACCTGCGTGCGACCGCACGACGCAACCCGCAGATACCGGTGATGGTGCGCCAGGGTGAATGCTGGGAACCCTTGCTGTGCATCCTTCCCACAAGCCTGAAAAACCAGGTGGAACAGGCATGGCAAGCGGGTGAGCGCAGCCCGCGCAAGCTCTGGCTGCAACTGGGCGCGGTGGCCGTGGAATGCCCGGCCGATGACCCACGCCTGGCCAATCTTAATACGCCCGAGCTGTTGCACCCCGGGGCTGGCATGTCAGAATGAACCCTGCACAAGGAACTTTGCCGGCGTCCCGTACGTCACAAGGTCAGCAATTTAAAAGTATTCTCTCGGAGACAAACTCATGACTCAACGGACCATCGCCGCTCTCATGCTTGCACTGGGCCTCGCCACCCTCGCCGGTTGCGCCTCGCCAACAGTGATCACCCTGAATGACGGTCGCGAAATCCAGGCCGTCGACACCCCGAAATACGATGAAGATTCGGGCTTCTACGAATTCGAACAACTGGACGGCAAGCACACCCGTATCAACAAAGATCAGGTTCGCACCGTTAAAGACCTGTAAGCCTTAACGCTTGCACACAAGGCCCGCCTAGCGCGGGCCTTGTTGTTCCTGGGGTTTACCAGTCCAGGGTGATCTGGCTGCGGAAGCTGCGTTGTTCACCGCTCACCGGGTCGATAAAGCGCACGCCCTGGGCCAGCAGCTTAAGTGGCTTGGCGTAATCGTCCTCGGCATCCTTGATTACTTCGGGGTAAAACGGGTCATTACAGATGCTTGCCCCCAGTGCCGTCATATGCACGCGCAACTGGTGCTTCTTACCGGTCACCGGGAACAGGCCGTAGCGCCATAGATCAGCGTTTTTCTCGCGCACTTCTACCGCCGTCTCGGTGTTGCTGGCCCCCGGCCCTTCCTGCATGCGAAAGAAAGGCTCGCCATCCACCAAACGGCTTTTGTGCACCAACGGGAAGCTGAGGTGCGGCAAGGCCGGTGCGATGGCTTCGTAGAATTTGTCGATACGCCGTGTGGGAAACAATTGCTGATAGGCCGAACGGCTGTGCGGGTTGGCGGAGAACAGCACCAACCCCGCCGTATGCCGGTCGATGCGGTGCAGAGGCACCAGGGCGGGATTGTCCAGGCGCCGGATCAAGCGTCGCAACAAGGTGTGCTCGACGTACTCGCCAGCGGGTGTCACTGGCAGGAAATGCGGTTTGTCCGCCACCACCAGGTGTTCATCGGCGTACAGGATGTTTTCCTGCACCGGAATCACTTTCTCGTTGAGCACTTCGCGAAAGTAATAGATGCACAGGCCTTCCTTGTAGCCCAGGCCCAGGCTGATCGGGTTGCCATTGACATCCAGCACCCGGCCGCGGGCAATGCGGTCCAGCCACTGTTCGCGGCTAATGGCCGGGAAGTGTGCGCACAGGCAGTCGAGCACCGTCACCCAGGAGCCCGGCGGCAAGTACAGGGTGCTGGCTTGGTGCTGGGAGGGGGAAAAAACCAAAGTGGACATGCCGACGCTCAAAGCCTGGAAAACAGGCGGGCATTATCGCCCATGGCGCGCGATTGCCTAGGGCCTATCTCAGGCCTTGGCCAGTTGAGCCCGCAGCACCGGCGAGGCGCTCGCCGCCTCGGTGAATTCCTTGAGCCAGCGCAGCACGTCCACCGCTTCCCAACGGCCTGGGTCATACAGCGCGTAGAGCAAGCCCTGATAACCCACCACATCCAGCTGCTTGTGATAACCGGCGCGCTGGAACAGCGCCTCGATTTCCGCGAAGCAGGTGTTGAAATGCACTTTGTTAAACGGCGTCTTGCCTTCCGTGACCAAGCCATCGAGGCGCAGTTCGTTCACCGCGTCACGCACCACATCGGCGGACATGCGATTGACGCTGCTTTTAAGTTGTTCAACATTCACCACGGGCGTTCCCTCTATTCAATCGCTGTACGAATATACAGTAACTGAATATTTGAAAAGCCGCCATCGCATAAAGCTCAGCGCAGGAAGGCAACCACCTGCTCGGTGTCGAACGGCCAGTCCAGTTCCGCCCCGGTGTCCGTGCGGCGAAGCACCGGAATCCGCAGGCCGTAGACGTCTGTCAGGTCCTGCGGATCGGTGATATCCACCAACTCCACCAACAGCCCGTGTTCGACGAGCGGCATGACTTCGGCTTCGGCGATCTCACACAAATGGCAACCCAGGGTGCCGAACAGCTGGCATTCAGGAAGCATGATGAAAGGACTCGGTCACAAAACGAATCTCCATTCTAAGCCCAACAAGCCCCTTGTAGGAGCGAGCTTGCTCGCTCCTACGGTGCAAAAAGCCTGACCCAGATCACCATGGCCTATAACTGATTCAGCGATTCTCGCGGCTTTTTGCCGCTCACCCTGCAACGGAGATGCCTGTGTTCGCCAACCTGCTGATTATTCTGGCTTCATCCCTGGTGGTGATTGCGTTGTTTCGCCGGCTGCAGTTGCCTCCCGTGCTGGGCTACCTGTGCGTGGGCCTGGCAGTGGGGCCCACCGCGCTGGACTGGGTCAATGACAACGAAGACCTGCCGGACCTGGCCGAGATGGGCGTGGTGTTCCTGCTGTTTTCCCTGGGGCTTGAGTTTTCCCTGTCGAAAATGTTGGCGCTGCGCAGCGTGGTATTTGGCCTGGGCAGCCTGCAGGTGCTGGGGTGCGGGGCATTGCTGGGCGCTTTGTTGATGAGCTTTGGCCTCGCGCCTGGCATCGCGTTATTGCTGGGCGCAGGGCTGGCGTTATCGTCCACGGCCATTGTCAGCAAGGAATTGACCAGCCTCGGGGAAATCTTCAGCAGTCATGGCCAGAATGCGATAGGCGTGTTGCTGTTCCAGGATGTCGTGGCGGTGTTGCTGCTGACACTGGTGCCGGTGTTTGCCGGCAGCAGCGACCACGCCTGGTACTGGGCGCTGCCGTTGACGCTGGCTAAGACCGTGGTGCTGTTCGTGGGCCTGTTGTTCGCCAGCCGCTGGTTGCTGCCGCGCCTGTTCCGTGAAGTCGCCGCGTCTCATTCGGCGGAGCTGTTTGTGTTGCTGGCGCTGGTGATTGTCTTGCTCACCGCCTGGCTCACCCACCTGCTGGGCCTGTCCCCTGCCCTCGGCGCGTTCCTGGCCGGCATGCTGCTGGGCGAGAGCCATTACCGACACCAGATCGAAGCCGATATCCGCCCGTTTCGCGACATCCTGCTGGGGCTGTTTTTTGTCAGCATCGGCATGCTCATCGATCTGCAGTTGTTCGTCAGCCACAGCCTGTTGATCCTCGGCCTGACGCTCACGTTGATGCTGGTCAAAGGCATGGTCGTCGCGGCGCTGGTCAAGTGGCGTGGCAGCGACACCGAAACGGCCTGGCGCAGCGGCCTGGCACTGGCCCAGGGCGGCGAATTCTGTTTTGCGCTGATGGCGCAGATGCAGCAGAGCCGGTTGATTCCCGATGAGTTCAACGGCCTGCTACTGGCTGCCACCTTCTGCTCAATGCTGCTGACACCACTGCTGTTACGTGCGGCACCGGCCATCGCCCTGCGCCTGCATCGCAAGCCCAACCAACAAGTGCAACTGGAACACATCACCGCGCTCAACGCCCAACTGCATAGGCACGTGGTGATTTGCGGGTATGGCCGGGTAGGCCAGTCCATCGGGCGCTTTATGCGCCGCGAACAACAGGCGTTTATCGCCCTGGATGATGACCCCGAACGGGTGCAGGAAGCCGCCACCGAGGACAGCAGCGTGCATTACGGCGACTGCCGCCGTGGCGCTTTGCTCAGCGCCGTCGGCCTGGAACGGTCGCGGTTGGTGGTGATCGCGGTGGACAACAGCGATGTCGCGCTGGTGGTGCTCAAGGAGGCGCGGCAGATCAACCCTGACGTGCCGATTTTGGTGCGCACCCGCGATGACAGCCAGTTGGCTGAGCTCAAGGCCGCGGGCGCCAGCGAAGTGGTGCCCGAGCTGTTGGAGTCGAGCCTGATGCTCGCCTCCCATGCCCTGATCCTGCTGGGTCTGCCGGACCAACAGGTGCAGGCGCGAGTGAACGAAGTACGGCGCAACCACTATCGCCTGCTGCACGGTTTCTACCCACCGGAACACACTGACGAAGACGCGCCGATCAGTCCTGACTGACCGCGCCGATTTTGTGAATCGACAGGTCTGCGCCGTAATACTCCTGCTCCTGGCTCAAGCGCAGCCCTTGCACACGCTTGATCACACCGTACACCAGCAAGCCGCCGCCAAACGCCACGGCCACGCCCAACCCGGTGCCGATCAACTGGCTGATCAGGCTCACGCCGCCCAGCCCACCGAGGGCGGCCTGCCCGAAAATACCGCAGGCAATACCGCCCCACACACCGCACAAGCCATGCAATGGCCACACGCCCAGCACGTCATCGATCTTCCAGCGCGACTGGGCAGCGATAAAACACCATACGAACAAGCCACCAGCCACCACGCCCGTGACCAGCGCGCCCACCGGGTGCATCAGGTCGGAACCGGCGCAGATTGCCACCAACCCGGCCAAAGGACCGTTGTGCAGAAACCCAGGATCGTTACGGCCAATTACCAGGGCAGCCACGGTGCCACCGACCATGGCCATCAGCGAATTGACGGCCACCAGGCCACTGACGCCATTGAGGGTTTGGGCGCTCATCACGTTAAAGCCGAACCAGCCCACGATCAAAATCCACGAGCCCAGCGCCAGGAAAGGAATGCTCGACGGCGCAAACGCCACCAGACGCCCTTCACGATAACGCCCATTGCGCGGGCCCAGCAGCAACACCGCCGCCAGCGCCAGCCAGCCGCCCATGGCGTGAACCACCACGGAACCGGCAAAGTCGTGGAAGCTGGCACCAAAGGTTGCGAGCAGCCAGGCTTGCAGGCCAAGGTTGCCGTTCCACACCAGACCTTCGAAGAACGGGTAGATAAACGCCACGATCAACGCGGTGGCACACAGCTGCGGCGCAAACTTGGCACGCTCGGCAATCCCACCGGAAATGATCGCCGGAATCGCCGCG
This sequence comes from Pseudomonas sp. DW-iso17, assembly GCF_058725345.1. Taxonomy (NCBI): domain Bacteria; kingdom Pseudomonadati; phylum Pseudomonadota; class Gammaproteobacteria; order Pseudomonadales; family Pseudomonadaceae; genus Pseudomonas; species Pseudomonas sp. DW-iso17. Next base: position 83,788 of record NZ_JBZXEA010000007.1, read on the forward strand.
GCAAACGTCAGCAGGAAGAAAAACTTCACCAGGCCGTAGCCATGATCGGCGCTGATCACGGCGGCCGGTTGCAGGAAGCTCACACCGTAGGAGATCCAATAGCCTATAAAGAAATAGGCCAGCGTTGAAATCGCAAAATCACTGAGGATTTTCGACAAGGCGTTGACCTGGTTCTTCTGGCGCACCGTGCCAACCTCAAGGAAGGCAAAGCCGGCGTGCATGGCCAGCACCATGACCGCGCCAATCAGAATGAACAAGGTGTTGGAACTGTGGACGAGGGTGTCCACCGCGCTTTGCAAGTTTTCCATGGAGGTTGGCAGGCCTGCATCAAGGCAAAAAGCACCAAAGCGGTTCAAGCCAGGGTTTCGCGCACTAAATTGGCACCGCCGGCCTCGCCCTTCTTCAGAGGGCGTGAACCGCTTTAGCGCAGCGATCAACACAACAGGCCGTTGCCGACAGGGTTTTTCCGCGAAGTTAAGTGATTTAGGGTAAGGTTTTTCAAGGTTTTCACCTCGACCGCCCGGATTCAGCGCAGGCTCCAGGGCCTGCGCACCAAGGCAAAGCAAAAGCTGTACCACACAATTGCAGTGAACCTTCAGCGAACGCCGCGACTCGAAACCACACGTACAGATCAGCTACCCACGGAGATAACCATGGCCGGTAAAACAGCAAAGACTGCTCAAGAGATACTGATGGAGGATTTTCAAACCCTGGTCAGCGATACCGAAAAGCTGCTGGACGACACTGCCGTGCTGGCCGGTGACCAGGCTGACGAGCTGCGCACCAAGATCCACGAGAGCCTGCTCAAGGCCCGCCAGACCCTGCAACTGACCGAAGACTCATTGCGCGAGCGCGGCCAGGCGGCGATCACTGCCACTGAAGACTACGTGCAAGCCAACCCATGGCAGTCAGTCGGCATTGCTGCCGGCGTAGGCTTTTTGATCGGTCTATTGGCTACAAGGCGCTAACCATGTCTATCGGCGAATCCAGCTCATCCACGAGCGCACATTCCTCAGCAAGCGGTTCAACTTCCCGACGCCTGGGCGCAGCTGTGCTGGGCTTGCTGCACAGTCATGTCGAGTTGTTCGGCATTGAATTACAAGAGCAAAAGGCCCGTACCGTCAGCCTGTTGCTGTTTGCCGGCCTGGCATTGGTGTTTGCCCTGCTGTTGCTGGTGGGCTTGTCGACGCTGGTGATGATCCTGGTGTGGGACACGGGCTATCGCCTGACCGGCATCATCTGCCTCTGCGTGTTCTATAGCCTGGCCGCTGCGTTCTGCGGCGTGCGCTTGAAGGCGGCGGTATTCGATGAGTCCACGCCCTTCCATGCCACGCTCGAAGAACTGGCCAATGACCGGGAGCGCCTGCTGCCATGAGCATGACTGAGATCCCGCAAAATACGTCACGCCGGGAAATGCGCAAAGCCTTGATCCGCCTGCGCATGGAAATGCACCGCCAGGAAATCCGGCATGAGTCCCAACAACTCATGGCGCCCCTGCATAAAATGCGCAATATGCGCCACAACTGGCAGGACAGCCTGGGCATCAAGCACGCGCCGTTGTGGGGCGTGGCGGCGGTCACGCTGATGGGCTTCTTTACCGGCAAGGGCGCCAAGGGCGGCAGTATCAGCAGCATCACGCGCCTGGTGCGGCTGGGTGCCGGGTTGATCCCACTGATCAAGTTGGCCATGCAAGGCGCTTCGCGCAAAAGCTGACCTTCGAAAGCCAATGACCGCAACGACCAGACACCTGCTGGTCATTGCGGTTTTTTGCGCTGCCTGTTAATTGATACTGACGCGGCCGACCGCTGGATTCGCTTGCCCCATAAAGGCCGAACCGGGAAGCTGGCGCTGTCATTCACCCTACGGAGAGCCTCTGCCTTGGATTGGCCCACCCTGTTGACCCGCGAACGTCTTGGAAAACCCCTGCACAGCCCTGAAGAACTGGGCCGCAGTCCCTTTCACAAAGATCACGACCGCATTATTTTCTCTGGCGCGTTCCGGCGCCTGGGGCGCAAGACCCAAGTACACCCGGTGACGAGCAACGACCATATCCACACACGCTTGACCCACTCGCTGGAAGTCAGCTGCGTGGGGCGCTCCCTGGGCATGCGCGTAGGCGAAACCCTGCGCGGCGCCCTGCCCGACTGGTGCGACCCGAGCGACCTGGGCATGGTGGTGCAATCGGCCTGCCTGGCCCATGACATCGGCAACCCACCGTTCGGGCACTCTGGCGAAGACGCCATTCGCCACTGGTTCCAACAGGCCGCCGGGCGCGGCTGGCTGGATGACATGAGCAGCGCCGAACGCAATGACTTCCTTAACTTCGAAGGCAATGCCCAGGGTTTTCGGGTGCTCACCCAACTTGAATACCATCAGTTCGACGGCGGTACGCGGCTGACCTACGCCACCTTGGGCACTTACCTTAAATACCCCTGGACCGCCCGCCACGCCGACTCGCTGGGCTACAAGAAACACAAGTTTGGCTGTTACCAGAGCGAGCTGCCGATTCTTGAGCAAATCGCCCACAAGCTGGGGTTGCCTCAGTTGGAGGAACAACGTTGGGCGCGTCACCCGCTCGTGTATCTGATGGAGGCCGCCGACGACATCTGCTATGCGTTGATCGACCTGGAAGACGGCCTGGAAATGGAGTTGCTGGAGTACGCCGAAGTCGAGTCATTGCTGCTGGACCTGGTCGGCGATGATCTGCCACAAACCTATCGCCAACTGGGGCCAATGGACTCGCGCCGCCGCAAGCTGGCGATCCTGCGCGGCAAAGCCATCGAGCACCTGACCAACGCAGCGGCGCAGGCGTTCGTCGAACAACAGGACGCCCTGTTGGCCGGCACGCTGCCGGGGGATCTGGTGGAGCACATGCACGGCCCGGCAAAGCGCTGCGTGCTGGATGCCAAGGACATGGCGCGCAAGAAAATCTTCCAGGACAAGCGCAAGACGTTGCATGAAATCGGGGCCTACACCACCCTGGAAATCCTGCTGAACGCCTTCTGCGGCGCGGCCCTTGAACAACATGGCGGGCGCACCCCGTCGTTCAAGAACCGGCGCATTCTCGACCTGCTAGGCAATAGCGCGCCAGACCCCGCCTGGTCACTGCACGCCTCGTTCCTGCGGATGATCGACTTCATCGCCGGTATGACCGACAGCTACGCCACCGAAATGGCACGAGAAATGACCGGGCGCTCCGGCCCCCAATAACGACTTCATCAGGCAACCTGTTCCCTGAAGCGAATTGCCCTACGACGGGAACAGAGCGGCCTGATCGAATTCGTACAGACACTCGAAGAATAATCACGCGCGCTCCCAACGGACCAGCCGAGTCATTCCTACTGCCCCCATCGACGCTTGCCTTACTGTGTGCTCTTTATGCCCAGCTATTCTCTCCGTATTCTTTTGGTGGAGGATCACCCCTTTCAACTCCTGGCCACCCAATGCCTGCTCAGAAGTTTCGGCTTCGACCAACTGACCGCGGTGGAAAATGCCGAGCAGGCCATACGCGCGATGAGCCAGTCCGAACACCCTTTCGACCTGATGTTATGCGACCAATGCCTGCCAGACCTGCCTGGGCTTGAACTGGTGGAAATCGCCAGCCGCCGACGCTTCATCAGCAGTGCCATCCTGTTGAGCGGCTTACCTACGCCAGAACTGGTCAACCTGACGACACAAGCCGCGCAACGAAATCTCCCCCTCCTTGGCTATTTGCCAAAACCTTTGAACAAAGATGATCTTGAAATATTAATCGGCTTAACTTTCGACCCCCTCATGTAGGATTTTAAACATTCCTTTCAACGAAAATAGATACGAGGCCCGCCGTAAATTCCCCAGCCTTGCGTCTTGTCATGATCGACCTCGAAACGCTCACATGCCTTGTCACGATTACCTAACAACTTGTAGGTCTATACCTTTTTAAATGTAGGAACTTTCCTGTTCTGCATCTACTCCTTGCGAGCTTCATACTGCGGACTCACCTTCTGAGCTAATGTGCCCGCTTTATCTGCACCTGCATGGAATGTGACTATGAACTCAGTTTTTATTATCGACGACCATCCCGTTATCCGGCTTGCCATTCGAATGTTGCTGGAACATGAAGGTTACAAAGTCGTCGGCGAAACAGATAACGGGTGCGATGCCATACAGATGGTGCGTGAATGCCTTCCAGACTTGGTGATTCTCGACATCAGCATCCCGAAACTTGATGGCCTTGAGGTGCTCTGCCGGTTCAACGCCATGAACACCTCGATGAAAACCCTGGTCCTCACGGCTCAATGTCCGACGTTGTTTGCCACGCGGTGCATGCGCTCGGGGGCAGAGGGCTATGTGTGCAAGGAGGGTGACCTGAGCGAGTTGCTGAGCGCCATCCGCGCGGTGCTATCCGGCTACAACTACTTCCCCAGCCAGGCCTTGAATGGCCCCGGAACGGAAGGCATGGATGCTCAGGAGCTGGAACTGTTCAAGACCGTCAACGACCGGGAGCTGATGGTGCTGCAACTGTTTGCACAAGGTCGCACTAACAAGGAAATCGCCAAAGGTATGTTCCTGAGTAACAAGACCGTCAGTACTTATAAGAAAAGATTAATGCAAAAACTCCAAGCCAAATCCTTGGTCGACCTCATCGAGTTGGCAAAACGAAACGCGCTAGTGTGAGAAAGCGGATGCCCAGGCGTATAAAGGACTATCTGATTATATTAAGTGCCGGTTTGTACTTCAGCACAACTGTGCTGGCAGAGCACCAAACCAGCCCGGAACGCTTCACCCTCTTGAGTCGTGCGGGAGCTGTACAACTGGACACTCATTTTGACAAGGCCCAGCGCCAGTGGCTGCATAACAAACGTGAACTAACGCTGGGTACATCCAGTCCTGACTACCCACCCTTTGACCTCACGTCCAGCGGACATGATTATGAAGGCCTTACCGCCGATTACGCGGGATTGCTGGCCAAGGCACTCTCCCTGCCCATCACTGTGATGCGCTACCCGTCCCGGGCGGCTGCCATTCGCGCCCTGGAAGCCGGGGAAATCGACTTGTTGGGCTCCTCCAACGGCTTTGAGGCTGCAACGCCGAATCTGATCCTCTCCGAACCCTATGCGGTAGACCAGCCAGTCCTGGTCACACGCGAGGGAGAAACCCGCAGCCTCAGTGAAGGCCTCGACGGGCTGCGCCTGAGCCTTGTCTATCACTACCTGCCGCTTAATGAGGTGGAAAAGCTGTACCCCAAGGCGATCATCCGCGCCTACCCCTCTTATCAGAATGCCTTGAATGCAGTGGCCTTCGACCAGGCGGATGTGTTTCTCGGTGACACCATTTCCACCCATTACATGATCAACAAGGGCTACCTCAAAAACATTCGCATGGCCAACTTCGGCAAGCATGAAGCTTATGGCTTCAGCTTTGCCACGCGTCAGGACAACCGGATGCTCTTGAGCATTGTCGATTCAGCGCTGGCTTCGGTGCCCATCAATGAACGGGAGAGCATCGCCAAGCGTTGGAGCGCCGGCAGCGATATCCTGCTGACCGACAAGAAACTGCAACTGACCCAGCGCGAAGAGCGTTGGCTCAAAGACCACCCGGTGGTGAGGGTCATCGTCAACGAAACCTTCGCGCCACTGACATTTTTCGATGCGGACGGCAACTTTCGCGGGATCACCGCGGACCTGCTGGAATTGATCCGCCTGCGCACCGGCCTGCGTTTTTCGGTACAACGTGGGCGCGACGTCAACGCGATGATCGACCAGGTCGCGACCCAGAAAGTCGATATGATCGGGGCCATCGTTCCCAGCAACGAGCGAGACCCACAACTTAATTTCAGCCGCCCTTACCTCGAAAACTCCTATGTGCTGTTGACGCGCAAAGAGCCAGGAGCGCCGTCGAACATGGAGCAAATGGCCGGAAAGCGCCTGGCGATAACCCAGGGTAACCCCCTGGCCGCAACCTTGACCAAGGACTTTCCTGAGATTCACCTGGTGGAAACCAGTGATACATTCAGAGCATCCGAGCTGCTCGCACAGGGACAAGTAGATGGGGCCGTGAACACCCTGGTGATCGCCAACTACTTCCTGTCTTCCCAGGTTTTCCAGGACCGCCTGCAAATCAGCGCCAGCATCGGCACCACCCCCGCAACATTCACCCTGGCCACCTCGCGCCAAGCCACGGAGTTGAGCTCGATCCTCGACAAGGCCCTGCTCAGCATTGCCCCGGATGAAATGGGCGTGATCAACAGCCGCTGGCGGGGCTACACCGCCGCGTCCGACAGTTACTGGCGAAACTATCATCAGTTGATCGCGCGCATCATCATCGGCACCGGCCTGTTGCTGTTAATTTCCTTGGCCTGGAACGCCTACATGCGGCGCCAGATCAAGCATCGAAAAATGGCCGAACGCGCCCTCAACGATCAGTTCGAGTTCATGCGCGCGCTGGTCAATGAGACGCCGCATCCGATCTACGTGCGCGACCGCAATGGCCTGCTGCAGACCTGCAACGACAGCTACCTGCAGGTGTTCGACGTCAAGCGTGAAGACGTGATCGGCAAAAGCGTGACCCAGATGAGCATGGCCCTGGAGTCGGAGGCGGCCCAGTACCATGCTGACTATCTGCGCGTGGTGGCCGAGGGCAACCCGCTGATCCTCGATCGCAGCCTGCATATCCACGACAGGAAACTGACCATCTATCACTGGATCCTGCCTTACCGCGACTCCACGGGTGAAGTCCAAGGCATCATCGGTGGCTGGATCGATATCAGTGACCGACGCCAGCTATTCGATGAACTGCGCGCCGCCAAGGAGCGTGCCGACGAGGCCAATCGCGCCAAGAGCACGTTCCTGGCCACCATGAGCCACGAGATTCGCACCCCGATGAACGCCGTGATCGGCATGCTCGAACTGACGCTCAAGCGCGCCGATCAAGGGCATCTTGACCGTCCGGCAATCGAAGTGGCGTACAACTCGGCCAGAGACCTGCTGGAACTGATCGGTGACATCCTCGACATCGCGCGTATCGAGTCGGGCCGCCTCAGCCTGGCGCCGGAGCGCGTGAACCTGCGGGAGGTCATTGAATCAGTGGTGCGCGTGTTCGACGGTCTTGCACGGCAAAAAACCCTCAGCCTGCTGCTGGAGTTCAAGCCCGACCTTAACGATATCGAGGTGCTGATAGACCCGCTGCGCTTCAAGCAGGTGCTCTCGAACCTTGTGAGCAACGCGATCAAGTTCACCGAACAGGGACAGGTCAAGATCAAGGTTGAACTGCAGCCTACCCAGGCACCGGAGCAGATCGAGCTGAAACTGGTGGTGGAAGACACCGGCATCGGCATCAGTCGGGAGGACCAACTACGCCTGTTCGAACCCTTTGCGCAAGCAGACAATTCCGGGCAACTGGCCCGTAGTGGTGCGGGCCTGGGGCTGGTGATCTGCCGCAGCCTGTGCGCGATGATGGGCGGCCAACTGAGCCTGAGCAGCGTGCCCATGGTGGGCACCCAGGTGCACGTCAACCTGAGCATGCCCCGCTTGCAAGCGGTCCAGCCGGTAGGTGACCAGACGCCGCAAAAGCCGGCTACCGCACTGATGCTTAATGTACTGGTGGTCGACGATCACCCGGCGAACCGCCTGCTGATGTGCCAGCAGCTGGGCTACCTGGGCCATAAATTCACCGCTGCCGAGCACGGTGCGGCGGGGTTCCAGGCCTGGCGTAAAGAGCATTTCGACTTAGTGATTGCCGACTGCAATATGCCCATCATGAATGGCTATGAACTGAGTCGCTCAATCCGTGAGTATGAGCAGCGCGAGCAATTGGTGCCCTGCGTGGTACTGGGCTTTACCGCCAACGCCCAGCCAGAGGAAAGGCAACGGTGCGTGCAAGCCGGCATGGATGACTGCCTGTTCAAGCCCATCAGCCTTACCGTGCTGGAGCGCCAACTGACACACATTGTCCCTAAAGCCGTGCACCCACGGCTGGACCTCGAATGCCTGGAAGCGCTGACCGGCGGTGATCCCCACTTGAGTCGACGCTTGCTGGAGGAACTGCTGAGCAGCAGCCTTCACGACCGCCAGCTGCTTATCGAACTGCTGGATCGACACGCGCCCCCCTCAGAAATCATCGAGCAAGCTCACAAGATCAAAGGCGCGGCCCGTATCGTGCAAGCCCACTCATTGGCGGGGCAATGCGAAGCCTTGGAGCAAACCTGCTCTCGCAATGAGGAGTGGGCGGTGATCGAAAGCGGCATCAAGGCCCTGGAACAACTCATGCTGGAATTGGAAAAGATGTTGCAGGTTCAGCTGGATGAGCTGCCAGGCCAATAAGTGCAACAGCCGGTAGCCCAAGGAACGAGCAAACGCGCTCCTTGCGCTACCAGCATAAACACCCGCCGCTTCAGCAGTCGGTCAATCGCAGGAAAATCGCCGCCAAACGCTCGATCCCCACCTGGTCCTGGGGGGTAAACCGGGCCAAGGACGGGCTGTCGAGGTCAAGGACGCCAATCAATTGACCGTCCTTGACCAAGGGCACCACCAATTCACTGTTCGAAGCGCTGTCGCAGGCAATATGGCCTGGGAATGCGTGCACATCTTCCACGCGCTGGGTTTGCCGCGTTGCCGCAGCCGCACCACACACGCCACGACCGAACGGAATGCGCACACAGGCGATTTGCCCCTGAAATGGCCCAAGCACCAGCTCTTCATTGCGATTAAGGTAAAAACCCGCCCAGTTCAAGTCATCCAGCTGGTTGAACAGGAACGCGGAAAACTGCGCACTGTTGGCAATAAAATCGCGTTCATCAGCCAACAGCGACTCCAGTTGCGCGCACAGCATGGCATAGCCATCAAGGCCGCTGCCGGCCTGTTGTAGATCGATCATGGTTGACGTTCCAGCAATTTGAGACCTACCCAGTAACGGGCGAATTGATAGGCACACCGACCATTGCGGTTGCCGCGCCCAGTGGCCCAGCGTACCGCGAGGACATCAAGCTGTTCATCGCGCTGCCACTGCAAGCCGGCCTTGCTGGCCAGCTCACCGATCCAGTGCTCCACCACATCCAGGAAATGCTCCTGGCTAAACGGGTAAAAAGACAACCACAAACCAAAACGATCCGACAAGGCAATCTTGTCTTCAACCGCCTCGCTCGGGTGCAACTCGCCATCCACGCGTTTCCAGTTGTCATTGTCGCTCTGGTTTTCCGGCACCAGATGGCGACGGTTGGACGTGGCATACAGCAGCACGTTTTCCGGCGCCTGCTCCAGGGAGCCATCCAGCACGCTCTTGAGCACCCGATAGTCACCTTCGCCGGCCTCGAACGACAGGTCATCGCAAAACAAAATAAAGCGTTGTGGTAGCTTGATCAGTTGCTCGACCACCCGCGGCAGGTCCGCCAGGTGGTCACGCTCGATCTCGATCAAGCGCAGGCCCGCGTTGGCGTGCTGGGCGAGCAAGGCACGGACCATGGAAGACTTGCCGGTGCCACGCGAACCCCACAACAGCGCATGGTTGGCGGGCAAACCGTCGAGGAACTGTTGGGTGTTGCGCGCCAGTTGTTCACGTTGCTTGTCGACACCTATCAGGTCCGACAAGCGCATGTCCAGGCTGACCTCCAGCGGCAACAGGAAGCCATTGCGGCCTTCGCGCTGCCAACGGGCGGCGAGGCATTGGTTCCAGTCGATCGCTTGGCGCGGTGCGGGTAACAACGGTTCCAGGCGAGCCAGCACCGCATCGGCACGCTCAAGAAAGGCATTCAATCGAGAATCCACAGCTATTCCTCTGGCAAGTTCTTGCAAAAGATGGCGTATTGGCAACCCTGCGGCACACTGCATGGGCTGCATCAAACAAACGATTCATGCCGGGCAAGCCAAAGCTTGTGGATGTTCAGCTATGCTTGCCGGGCGAAGGGAAACGCTAAGTGGTTCAACACTCGATGGATATCAAGTTCGCCCACCGCTTGTCTTATAAACAAGCCAGATTGACTGTGCTGGTCGGTTTCGTGTTGGGAACCTTGCTCAGCCTGATCCAAATCGGCATTGATTATGCCAGCGAAGACGCATCCATCAACCGTGAAATACGCTCACTGATTGAAATCAGCCATAACCCGGCGTCACGCATCGCCTACAACATCGATGCCGAACTCGCCCAGGAACTGACCCTGGGCCTGCTGCACTCCCCTGCCATCATCCGCGCGCAGTTGATCGACAACAATGGCGTGGTGCTGGCCGACGTCAACCGCCCGCGCAAAGAAAGCAACTATCGGCCCGTCAGCGATTTTCTGTTTGGGGCCAATCGCCAGTTTGAAGACCGGCTGTTTCTCAGCCATATGCCCAACGACTCCCTGGGTGTGCTACGCCTGGACGTCGATACCTATGCCTTTGGCAGCCGTTTCCTGCATCGCGCCGAGATCACCCTGCTCAACGGCTTCGCCCGCAGCCTGCTGCTCACCGGGATTTTGCTGGGCCTGTTCTATGTGATGCTCACCCAACCGCTGGTGCGCATTATTCGCGAACTGAGCACACGCAAACAGGCGCGACTGGATTGCCCCGCAGGGCATGAACACGATGAAATCGGCGTGCTGGTCAATGTCGCTAACCAGCAATTTGAAAACATGGAAACCGAGATCCAGCAACGGCGCCACGCCGAAGACCGCCTCACGGAGTACCTGGGGCAGCTGGAAAATATCGTTTCGGCGCGCACCCTTGAACTCAAGGCCAGCAACCAACGCTTGAGCCAGTCCAACGATGAGCTGGAAGCAGCGAAAATGACGGCGTTGGGCATGGCCCAGGCGCGGGCGGCATTCCTGGCCAATATGAGCCATGAAATCCGCACGCCACTCAATGGGCTGCTGGGCATGATTGCCCTGTCACTGGACAGCCCGCTGACTGCCGAACAGCGCCAGCAACTGTCCATTGCCCATGACTCAGGTAAAGTGCTGGTGGAGTTGCTCAACGATATCCTCGATCTGTCCAAATTCGACGCTGGGCAACTGGAGCTGGAGCATATTCCGTTCGACCTGGGCTCCCTGGTGGAGGACACCGCCAACCTGCTGTCGCAAAACGCGGCGCCGAGTGTTGAGTTGACCTGCCTGATCGACCCGCGATTTCCCGCCCAGGTGATCGGCGACCCAACCCGTGTGCGGCAAATCGTCAGCAACTTGCTCTCCAATGCCTTGAAGTTCACCCGCTTTGGCCGCGTCGACGTGCGCCTGCGCGCCTCGGCAGGCAGGGTCAGCATCGAAGTGTGCGATACCGGCATTGGTATCGCTCAGGAAGCCCAAGTGAAAATTTTCCAACCATTCACCCAGGCCGGCGCTGGCATCACCCGCCAGTTTGGTGGAACGGGATTGGGCCTGGCGTTGACCCATAACCTGTGCGAAGCCATGCAAGGTCGTTTGAGTATCAGCTCGGAGGTGGGCTTTGGCAGCCAGTTCTGCGCCGACCTCCCGCTGCCCGCGCATCTGCCTGCCACACGCTATGCACCGCTCACCGGCGAGGTGATCGCCATCACCAACGCCGGCGGCGGGCTGACGGAGCTGCTCACCACCCTGCTACCCTCTTGGGGGCTGACGCCGCGCTGCTACTCCCAGGACGATGATCTGAGCGGGCTGGCGCCCGACCTGTTGATCACCGACTGCCCTGAATGCCTGTTCCGCTTGCGCCCGGGCATCAGCGCGCCGATTCTGCTGGTCACCGCCTACGGCAACTTTTTGCCCAGCGCTGAAGTCGCGGCCCTGGCGCCGCTGCAGCAACAAGCCCGCCCGTTGAGCCGCAATGCGCTGTACCAGATCCTGCAACGCAACCTGCGCAGCGACGCGCAACTGGTCCTCGATCCGGTGCAGATAGAAGCCGCACCGCTTGCGCACCGCGCGCGCATCCTGCTGGTGGAGGACAACGCGGTCAACCAACTGGTGGCCAAGGGCATGCTCAGCAAGCTCGGGTGCGAGGTGATCGTCGCGGCCCACGGTGGCGAAGCCCTCAAGCTGCTGGAGGATCAGCGCTTCGATATGGTGTTGATGGACTGCAACATGCCCGTGATGGATGGCTATGAGGCCAGCCGACAGATTCGTCGCAGCGGGCGGTGGCCGGACTTGCCCATCGTGGCCTTGACCGCCAACGCGATGGCCGAAGAACGCGAGCGTTGCCGGGCCGCGGGAATGAACGATTACCTGGCCAAGCCGTTTCGCCGGGAAGAACTCAACGCCTTGCTGGAGCTGTGGGTACCGAAGACCATCAGCCTCTGAGGGGTACCCGCAATGCTTAGGTCATTTGAGCAGGGCTTCGATCTCCTGGGTCAAGTCCTGGGGCTTGGTGGTTGGCGCAAAGCGCTTGACCTGCTGGCCATCACGGCCGATGAGGAACTTGGTGAAGTTCCACTTGATGTTCTTGGAACCCAGTAGTCCCGGGGCCTGTTTTTTCAACTGCACGAACAGCGGGTGGGCATCGCTGCCATTGACGTCGATTTTCTTGAACAGCGGAAAACTGACGCCGAAATTCAGCTCGCAGAACTCGGATATCGCGCCTTCGTTGCCCGGTTCCTGCTTGCCGAACTGGTTGCAGGGAAAGCCGAGCACCACCAGGCCCTGGTCCTTGTATTGCTGCCAAAGCTGCTCAAGGCCCTTGTACTGCGGGGTGAAGCCGCATTTGCTGGCGGTGTTGACCACCAAAATGGCCTTGCCGGCAAAATCGGCCAAGGTCTTTTGTTCACCCTTTATGGTGGTGCAAGGGATGCTCAGCAGGGAGTCGCTCATGGCAATGCCTCAGTCAGGAAAAAAGAGCCTTATTTGTAGGAGCGAGCTTGCTCGCGGAAAACTATCAGGCGCCGCGTTCATTCAGAAAAACCCGCGTTATCGTTGACGTTCTTCGCGAGCACGCTCGCTCCTGCAGGGACCATGCAAGCCTAGCGCGGCACCAGCTCCAGGCATACCGAGTTGATGCAGTAGCGCAGGCCCGTCGGCGGCGGACCATCCGGGAACACATGCCCCAGGTGTGCATCACACTTGGCACAGGTGACTTCGGTACGAATCATGCCGTGGCTGACATCGCGGATCTCGACCATCGCGCTGTCGGCAATCGGCTCATAGAAGCTGGGCCAGCCACAGCCGGAATCAAACTTGGCCTTGGAATCGAACAGCGGCTCGTTGCAGCAGATGCAGTGGTAGACGCCGTCGGTCTTGGTGGCGTTGTACTTGCCGCTGAACGGTCGCTCGGTACCCTTGAGACGGCACACGTTGTACTGCTCCGGATCGAGCATCGCCTTCCATTCATCTACAGTTTTCTGCAACTTTTCCATCGGTACACCTCGGCAACTGAAAAACCCTGATCTGTGTCTTTTCCATGGATCAGACGGCACGTATGATTGCGCCTCTTCAAAACGCCAGTCTGGCACCCGCGCCATCGGCATTCAAACGTATTTATGGGTGCGGGCCGTGCAGGCTTCACCCTACGGTAGTGCCTACGCCGTCGGGATCGTTCATTTTCAGGATCACATCGCCATGCAGGTCAGCAAATCGAACAAGCTCGCCAACGTCTGCTATGACATTCGCGGCCCGGTGCTCAAGCACGCCAAACGCCTGGAAGAGGAAGGCCATCGCATCCTCAAGCTGAACATTGGCAACCCGGCGCCGTTTGGTTTCGAAGCGCCGGACGAAATCCTCCAGGATGTGATCCGCAACCTGCCGACCGCCCAGGGCTACAGCGACTCCAAAGGCCTGTTCAGCGCGCGCAAGGCGGTGATGCAGTACTACCAGCAGAAGCAGGTCGAAGGTGTCGGCATCGAGGACATCTACCTGGGCAACGGCGTGTCCGAGCTGATCGTGATGTCCATGCAGGCATTGCTCAACAACGGCGATGAAGTCCTGGTGCCAGCCCCGGATTACCCGCTGTGGACCGCCGCCGTGACCTTGGCGGGCGGCCACCCGGTGCATTACCTGTGTGATGAGGGCGCCGACTGGTTCCCGGACCTGGCCGACATCAAGGCCAAGATCACTCCCAACACCAAGGCTCTGGTGATCATCAACCCGAACAACCCCACCGGCGCCGTGTACTCCAGGGAAGTATTGCTGGGCATGCTGGAACTGGCGCGTCAGCACAACCTGGTGGTGTTCTCCGACGAGATCTACGACAAGATCCTCTATGATGACGCCGTGCATATCTGCACCGCCTCCCTGGCCCCGGACCTGCTGTGCCTGACCTTCAATGGCCTGTCCAAGTCCTACCGCGTGGCGGGTTTCCGCTCCGGCTGGATCGCCATCTCCGGGCCCAAGCACAATGCGCAAAGCTATATAGAAGGCATCGACATGCTGGCCAACATGCGCCTGTGCGCCAACGTACCGAGCCAGCACGCGATCCAGACCGCCCTCGGCGGCTACCAGAGCATCAATGACCTGGTCTTGCCTCAAGGCCGCCTGCTGGAGCAGCGTAACCGCACCTGGGAGTTGCTCAACGCTATCCCCGGCGTGAGCTGTGTGAAGCCCATGGGTGCGCTCTATGCGTTCCCGCGGATCGACCCGAAAGTCTGCCCGATCCTCAACGATGAGAAGTTCGTGCTCGACCTGCTGCTGTCGGAAAAACTGCTGGTCGTGCAAGGTACCGCCTTCAACTGGCCATGGCCGGATCACTTCCGCGTAGTGACCTTGCCACGCGTGGATGACCTGGAAATGGCCATTGGTCGCATCGGCAACTTCCTGAAGTCCTATCGCCAGTAAGGCCATTGACGCTGTACGACTCACTTGGGGTCGTACAGCGATTATCTGGCAACACTTCTGCGTCACTTACTTGCGGTTGTACTTCATTTGGCCCCTGCCGAGGACGTACCCCTTATAATCACGGGGCGGCGAGGTAGTATCGGGTTGATAAGGGCTGACGATACAGGTCGGAAAATCCCTTCAAGGCCCTACGCCCGAGGCGTAGGACACAGTTTGAAATAGTCCCCCGGTTGAATCACCCCATGCCGCACCTTATATACCCCGCAGTGAGCGACATATTAAGCATGAGGAGAATTCTACAACCATGATGCGCATCCTGCTGTTCTTGGCCACTAACCTGGCGGTCGTACTGATTGCCAGCGTCACCCTGAGCCTTTTTGGCTTCAACGGGTTCATGGCGGCCAATGGGGTTGATCTGAACCTCAATCAGCTGCTGATTTTCTGTGCGGTCTTTGGTTTTGCCGGTTCGCTGTTTTCGCTGTTCATCTCCAAGTGGATGGCGAAGATGAGCACCAGCACCCAGATCATCACTCAACCCCGCACTCGCCATGAACAATGGCTGATGCAAACCGTGGAACAGTTGTCTCAAGAAGCCGGCATCAAAATGCCCGAAGTGGGGATCTTTCCGGCTTATGAGGCCAACGCCTTTGCGACCGGCTGGAACAAGAACGACGCGCTGGTGGCCGTGAGCCAGGGCCTGCTGGAGCGGTTTTCGCCCGATGAAGTCAAGGCGGTGCTGGCCCACGAGATCGGTCACGTGGCCAACGGCGACATGGTCACCCTGGCGCTGGTACAGGGCGTGGTGAACACCTTCGTGATGTTCTTCGCGCGGATCATCGGCAACTTCGTCGACAAGGTCATCTTCAAGAACGAAGAAGGCCGCGGCATTGCCTACTTCGTGGCGACCATTTTCGCCGAGTTGGTCCTGGGCTTCCTGGCCAGCGCCATCGTGATGTGGTTCTCGCGCAAACGCGAGTTCCGCGCCGACGAAGCCGGCGCACGCCTGGCGGGCACCAGCGCAATGATCGGCGCGCTGCAACGCTTGCGCTCTGAACAGGGCCTGCCGGTGCATATGCCCGACAGCCTGACCGCCTTCGGCATTAACGGCGGCATCAAGCAGGGCCTGGCTCGCCTGTTCATGAGCCACCCGCCGCTGGAAGAGCGGATTGACGCATTGCGTCGCCGCGGCTGATAGCCGGATGACTCGACAAGGGGCGATCTAATCGCCCCTTTTTTGTGCCTGCTGATTTCCCCGCTCGCGCCTACAAAAGGAAAAGGCCTTTTAGAGCCTGGTCAGCCGATAAGCACGCTCTTCAAGGCGAGTCACTCCGTCCTGCACGAACTTCCAGCTCTCCCCCAGGATGTCTCGCTCCTCCAGCCGCTCCAACGCCCAATGCGGTGCTAGCAGCACCTGCACTTCCTCGTCCGAGACAGCAAAGGGTGGGCCGGCTTTCTGCGCCTGGTCGTAATCGAGGGTAACCAGCAACCCCTGGCAGCTTGACGGCAGCAAGGCATTCAGGTGCTCGGCGTATTGCGCACGCATCAGCGGAGGCAATGCAATCAACGCGGCGCGATCATATACGCCGCGGCAACCGACCAGCGCCTGCGTATCCAGGCTGAAGAAATCGCCACACCACAGTTCGATCTGGCCCGCCTGGTAGACCTTGAAGACGCCCTTATGACTGACGTGCGGCACCAGCCCCTGCTCGCTGAAGAACGCCTCAACCGCCTGCTCCGACAGCTCCACGCCCATTACCGGGTACCCCTGGCTCTCGAGCCATACCAAGTCCAGGCTTTTGCCACACAACGGCACCAGCACCTTTGCCCCCTCGGGCAACCCCAACACGGGCCAGTGCCGTCGCAAGTAGGGATTGACCTCGCGCTGATGGAAACCGATCTGATTGCTCGCCCAGCGGTCCTGCCAAAATTCAGGCTGCATGAATCACTCCGAAAATTCGATCAAAAGGCGCTAAAACTTATATTAGATTTAGATCAATGATCTGATTGAAGATGGCGTTATCTTAACCCTCAGGACCCGCTCATGCTCCCCAGCCTGTTTATCTCCCACGGCTCGCCCATGCTGGCCTTGCAACCCGGCGCCAGTGGCCCCGCGCTACAGCGCCTGGCTGCCGAGCTACCCCGCCCCAAAGCCATTGTGGTGGTGTCGGCGCATTGGGAAAGCCCGGAACTGCTGGTCAGCGGCGGTACTGCACCGGAAACCTGGCACGACTTTGGCGGCTTTGCGCGCGAGTTGTTTGCGGTGCAATACCCCGCGCCGGGTGACCCACAGCTGGCCAGTGAGATCGTCGAGCTGCTGCACGCCGACGGTCTGGCTGCACGTATTGACGAGCAACGTCCCTTCGACCACGGCACCTGGGTCCCGCTGTCGCTGATGTATCCGGCAGCAGACCTTCCAGTGGTACAAGTTTCCTTGCCCAGCCGCCTGGGCCCCGCCCTGCAAACCCAGGTCGGGCATGCGCTCGCCAGCCTGCGCGAACAGGGCGTGCTGTTGATCGGCTCCGGCAGCATCACTCATAACCTGGGCGAACTGGATTGGCGCGCCGGGCCGGAAACGATCACCCCGTGGGCGCGGGAGTTTCGCGACTGGGTGGTCGAAAAACTGGCGACCAATGACGACGCCGCCTTGCATGACTATCGGCGCCAGGCGCCACATGCCGTGCGCAACCATCCCAGCGATGAGCATTTGCTGCCGCTGTACTTTGCGCGGGGTGCCGGGGGTGATTTCAGTGTGGCGCATCAGGGCTTCACTCTGGGCGCCCTGGGCATGGATATCTATCGTTTTGGCTGACACCGCCACATCTGTGGGAGCTGGCTTGCCTGCGATAGCGGTGTATCAGTCACACACTGGCTTGCTGACTCACCGTTATCGCAGGCAAGCCAGCTCCCACAGTTGATCGCCTCGGAGACTAAAACATGAGGCAAAAAAAATCCCCGAACCAGTCGGGGATTTTTTATGTGCGATCAATCAGCCCAAGGGCAGATCAATCTTCGCGGTAGCGACGCAGCTTGAGCTGCTTACCGGCAACGCGAGTGTCTTTGAGCTTGGCCAGCAGTTTTTCCAGGCCGTCTTCCGGCAGCTCCACCAGGGAGAAGCTGTCACGCACCTGGATGCGACCGATGGCTTCACGTGCCAGGCCACCCTCGTTGAGGATAGCACCCAGCAGGTTCTTGGCCGCGATACCATCACGCGCACCCAGCGCGGTACGGCAACGAGCACGGCCTTCAGCCAAAGGCACTGGAGCGCGACGCTCGCGATCACCACGGTCTGGACGGTCGCCGGAACGCTCTGGACGATCACCGCGTGGCGCGCTGTTCGGAACCAGTGGACGTTCTTTTTCGATGGCTGCCAGGGTCAGGGCCTGACCATTGGTAGCTTTGCGCAGCAGAGCTGCAGCCAGGGCACGCGGGGTGCAACCGATATCGGCAGTCAGGCGGTCCAGCAGGTCGCCGTGGGTCGATTCAGCGTCTGCCACCAGTGGCGCCAGGCTGTTGGTCAGTTTCTTGATGCGCGCATCGAGAACGGCCTGGGCATCCGGCAGGCGGACTTCGGCAACTTTCTGGCCGGTAACACGCTCGATCACTTGCAGCATGCGGCGCTCACGTGGAGTCACCAGCAGCAATGCACGGCCTTCGCGACCGGCACGGCCGGTACGGCCGATACGGTGAACGTAGGACTCTGGATCGTAAGGCATGTCAACGTTGAACACGTGGGTGATACGTGGAACGTCGAGGCCACGGGCGGCAACGTCGGTCGCTACAACGATGTCCAGACGGCCATCCTTGAGGGAGTCGATCACGCGCTCACGCTGGTTCTGGGCAATGTCACCGTTCAGCGCAGCGGCTTTGTAGCCTTTGGCTTCCAGGGCGCTGGCCAGGTCCAGGGTCGCTTGCTTGGTGCGCACGAACATGATCAGCGCGTCGAAGTCTTCGACTTCCAGCAGGCTCAATACAGCCGAGGTCTTCTGGTCAGCGTGAACCAACAGGTGAGCCTGTTCGATCGCGGTAACGGTCTGGGTCTTGGTCTGGATCTTCACGTGCTCCGGATCGCGCAGGTGGCGTTCGGCAATGGCACGGATGGACTGCGGCAGGGTAGCCGAGAACAGTACGGTCTGACGGGTCGCTGGCAGCGCCTTGAAGATGACTTCCAGGTCATCCATGAAGCCCAGCTTCAACATTTCGTCAGCTTCGTCCAGAACCAGGTGGTTCACGGTCGACAGGACTTTTTCGTCACGACGCAGGTGGTCGCACAGACGGCCCGGAGTGGCGACAACGATCTGTGCGCCATTACGGATTGCCTTGAGTTGTGGGCCCATAGGCGCGCCGCCGTAAACGGCCACAACAGTTACACCCGGCATTTGCTTGGCGTAGGTTTCAAAGGCGGTTGCTACTTGCAGCGCCAACTCACGGGTTGGCGCCAGGATCAGGGCTTGCGGCTCGCGCTTGGCAGGATCGATGCAGTGCAGAATAGGCAGGGCGAACGCGGCAGTTTTGCCGGTACCGGTTTGCGCCTGGCCAATCATGTCCTTACCGGCCATGATGATCGGGATCGATTGCTGCTGAATCGCCGAAGGTTCTTCGTAGCCGGTCGCTGCGACGGCTGCAAGAATATTCGGGTTAAGATTAAAAGCGGCGAAGCCGCCGGTTTCCTGGGTCATGGGTCTGCCTCTAAGTGCATCCGCAAAGACCCATGCTCCAAAGCTGCGCATGCCGTGTTGAGACTCAAGAGTCGCCCTGGCTGCTTTGTCGGCGGGGATTTGCGAAAACGAATGAATGAAAAAGATTCGTCAAGGAAGAGTCCGCTGTGCGGACGTGCAGCCGAAGCTGACTTCGGGGAATTGCGCTACCTAAACGCGGCCCGGTTAAAGGCCGGCGCGCACTATACCGGAAATAGCTGAAAAAGGGAGCTTTTTTTATCGCCAGGCACCGATAAACCGCACTGCATCACGCGCTTTGCAGATCCGTGCGCCAGGGTCTATTTTTCAAAGGCCCGGCCCTGTTGGTCATCGAGCTTAAACGGTTCACCCACCCGCTGAGACCCTTTGGTCTGAAACCTTACCCGCGCCCCGAGGGCACACCCCATGAATCAAGCCAGCAGTAGCCGTGTCAGCCGCGCACTTGAGGGTCATGTTCTATTGCTGGGCCTGGACCGTGTGGCCAAGCGCAACGCCTTCGACCTGGATTTGCTCAATGCGCTGAGCCTGGCCTACGGCGAATTTGATCGAAACGATGACGCACGGGTGGCCGTGGTGTTTGCCCATGGCGACCACTTCACGGCCGGGCTGGACCTGGCCAATGTCAGCAGCGTGATGGCGGGTGGCTGGCAACCGCCGCTGGGAGGGTGCGACCCGTGGGGGGTGTTTGCCGGCCCGCGCGTGAGCAAGCCGGTGATCGTCGCCGCCCAGGGTTATTGCCTGACGATCGGTATCGAATTGATGCTGGCGGCGGATATCAACCTCTGCGCCAGCAATACCCGCTTTGCCCAGATGGAGGTGCAACGCGGGATCTTCCCGTTTGGCGGCGCGACATTGCGCTTTCATCAGATTGCCGGCTGGGGCAATGCGATGCGCTGGCTGCTCACCGGCGACGAGTTCGACGCCCATGAAGCCCTGCGCCTGGGGTTGGTGCAGGAAGTGATGGCCAGTGAAGACCTGTTGCCCCGCGCCATCGAGTTGGCCAACCGCATTGCGCGCCAGGCACCGCTGGGTGTACAGGCCACGTTGATGTCGGCACGGCTGGCGCGTATGGAGGGTGAGGCTGTGGCAGCCGCCGCGCTGCCGCCCATGGTGGATAAACTGCTCAACAGTGAAGATGCCAAGGAGGGTGTTCGGGCGATGGTCGAGAAGCGGCCGGGGGTGTTCAAGGGGATTTGAACGAACTGAATTAGCGGTCGGCAGTGAGGGCCTCTTCGCGAGCAAGCCCGCTCCCACAGTTGAATTGCATGCTCTGTTGAAATGCAATCCCCTGTGGGAGCGGGCCTGCCCGCGAAAGCGTCCGAACTGGCAACTAAGTTGCCGGCCGAATCGCCTTGATCAACGGCTGCAACGAGTACCCCAAGCGCGGCGCCAAAGCTTCGGCGCGGGCTGACAGCGCCTCCAGGTCCAGCACCTGATCCAGCTCCGAAGGCACCAACAGAATCACATTGCCCTCCTTCACCGGCAGCTCCCAGTAATGCCGGTGGTACAACCCACGCAACAACGCCGCCCCCAACGGCTTGCCATCATCGGTGGCCCATTGGTTGATCACCAGCCAGCCGCCGGGGTTGAGTTTCTTCTGACAGTTTTCCAGGAAGGTCCAGGCCAGATGCCCCACGCCCGGGCCGACATCGGTGTAGAGGTCGACGAAAATCAAATCGGCCGATTCGGCACTGTCGAGCAATTGCAACGCGTCGCCAATGCGGATGTACAAGCGCGGGTCGTCATCCAGCCCCAGATATTCGATGGCTAGGCGCGGCACATCAGGGCGCAGCTCAATGGCTTCGACATCTTCCAGCGCCAGGAACTTGAGGCACGCCTGGGTCAACGTGCCCGCGCCCAGGCCGAGAAACAATGCACTCTCCGGCTGTTCATGGCACAACGCGCCGATCAGCATGGCGCGGGTGTAGTCGTACTCCAGCCAGCTCGGGTCAGCAGTGAACACACAGCTTTGCTCGATGGCGTCGCCAAATTCGAGAAAGCGGTAATCAGCCACTTCAAGCACACGGATCATGCCGAATTCATCATGGACTTCGGCCAGCAGGTGCTCGACACGCTCCTCGCTCATCACTACTCCTAAAAGGGTCTGCTGCACGGCAAAGGCGCGATTGTCGGCCAAGCGGCAGCAACAGGTCACGCACTAATTGCTGCTAACATTGACGCCCGAACATCCACCCGCAAACGAGTTCATGATGAGCCAACCCTGGAGCCCCGATAGCTGGCGAGCCCTGCCGATCCAGCAGCAACCCCAATACCCGGACGCTGCACACTTGCTGCAAGTGGAGCAGAGCCTGGCGAGCTACCCGCCCCTGGTGTTTGCCGGGGAAGCCCGCGAATTGCGCCGTCAGTTTGCCGAAGTGACCCAAGGTCGTGCGTTCCTGCTGCAAGGCGGTGATTGCGCCGAGAGCTTTGCCGAGTTTTCCGCCGCGAAGATTCGCGACACCTTCAAGGTGCTGCTGCAGATGGCCATTGTCATGACCTTCGCTGCCGGTTGCCCGGTGGTGAAAGTCGGGCGCATGGCCGGCCAGTTCGCCAAGCCACGCTCGGCCAACGATGAAACCATCGACGGCATCACCCTCCCCGCCTACCGGGGCGATATCGTCAACGGCATCGGCTTCGACGAAAAAAGCCGCGTGCCAGATCCGGACCGCCTGTTGCAGTCCTACCACCAGTCCACCGCCACCCTCAACCTGCTGCGCGCCTTTGCCCAGGGCGGTTTCGCTGACCTGCACCAGGTGCACAAGTGGAACCTGGATTTCATCGCCAACTCCGCGCTCGCCGAGAAGTACAGCCAACTGGCCGACCGCATCGACGAAACCCTGGCCTTCATGCGCGCTTGTGGCATGGACAGCTCGCCGCAATTGCGCGAAACCAGCTTCTTCACCGCCCACGAAGCATTGCTGCTCAACTATGAACAGGCCTTCGTGCGCCGCGATAGCCTGACCAACGACTACTACGACTGCTCGGCGCATATGTTGTGGATCGGCGACCGCACCCGTCAGTTGGACGGCGCCCATGTCGAGTTCCTGCGCGGAGTGAACAACCCGATCGGCGTGAAAGTCGGACCTAGCATGAACCCGGACGACCTGACCCGCCTGATCGACATCCTCAACCCGGATAACGACCCTGGCCGCCTCAACCTCATCGCCCGTATGGGGGCAGGCAAGGTCGGCGACCATTTGCCCAACCTGATCCGCGCCGTGCAGCGCGAGGGCAAGCAAGTGCTGTGGAGCTGCGACCCGATGCACGGCAATACCATCAAGGCCAGCAGCGGCTACAAGACCCGCGACTTTGCGCAGATCCTTGGCGAAGTGAAGGATTTCTTCCAAGTGCACCAGGCAGAAGGCACCTATGCTGGCGGGATCCATATCGAGATGACCGGGCAGAACGTCACCGAATGCATCGGCGGCGCACGGCCGATCACCGAAGATGGCCTGTCGGACCGTTATCACACCCATTGCGACCCACGGATGAATGCCGATCAATCGCTGGAGTTGGCGTTTCTGATTGCAGAGACCTTGAAACAGGTAAAGCGCTGACGTTTTAGCGACGGGGATGACGCCATCGCGGGCAAGCCCGGCTCCCACATTTGAACGCGTTTCTCTGTGGGAGCCGGGCTTGCCCGCGATAGAGGTTTAAAGGTTGGTATCCCGGTTCGGCATCGCTGCCCTTAACCGAGCAGCACTGGGCCGCTGGCAATTGAGCTGGATCTGTTCCAGCCCTAGCCAGTCGGCCATCTTTCGCAGGTTCAAGGCCAGCGCCAACATACCTTCCTCATCCAGCCCAGGTTCTTCCTCGTGCACTGCATGCACGGCCAGGCGCCCATGGGCACGCTCGGCCCGCAGGTCGACGCGTGCGGCAATGCGTTCGTTGTGGAGAAACGGCAGGACGTAATAGCCGTACACGCGTCTTTCTTGCGGCGTGTAGATCTCCAGGCGATAGCGAAAGTCGAACAAGCGCTCGGTGCGGCTGCGCTCCCATATCAGCGAATCGAACGGCGACAACAATGCACTGGCCGGCACGTTGCGCGGCAGTTTGGGCGCCGCCAGGCAATACGCTGGTTGTTTCCAGCCCCGCACCTGGCACGCCAGCAGTTGCCCATCCTCAACCAGCTCGGCCAAGCGGTTGCGGCTGTCGGCGGGGTCGAGGCGGAAATAATCGCGCAGGTCTTTTTCGGTGGCGACACCCAATGCAGTCGCACTGTGCAACAGCAAGCCACGCTGCGCTTCACCTTCACTCATGGAGACCCTGAGCACCTCTGCGGGAATAACACGCTCGGGCAGATCATAAAGCCGCTCAAACCCTCGACGACCGGCAACCGTGACCAGGCCAGCGGCGAACAGCCATTCCAGCGCGTGCTTTTCATCACTCCAATCCCACCAGGGTCCGGCACGCTCCTCGCGGGTCGACAAGCTACCCGCCCCCAAGGCGCCCTGCTGTTCGACGGTGCGCAACACGCGTTGGATCGTCGCCTGCTGTTCACGGCCAAAACGTGCCATTTGCGCATAAATCCCCCGCCCTTGCCGGGCGCGCTCCATGCGCCAACCCATCATCGGATACAGCGCCATGGGCAGCAGCGATGCCTCATGCCCCCAGTATTCGAACAGTGAGCGTCGCCGCCCCTGGCTCCAGGCGGCCTGCTCAAGGATCGACGGGGAATAAGAACCAAGGCGGGAAAACACCGGCAGATAGTGAGAACGCACCAGCGCATTGACCGAGTCGATCTGTAAAACGCCCAGGCGTTCGATCAAGCGGTTGAGGTGCGCAGCCTTTATCTGTGCAGGCGCCTGGCGCCCGGAAAATCCCTGGGCAGCCAGCGCCATGCGTCGAGCTTGCTTGAGTGAAAAACACAGGTCGGCGGGCATGGCAATCTCCATAGAAGCTCGCCCCCTACCCTACTGCATCCGCGCTTATTTTCGCAGCGGGTCTTCCCAGAAATGCCGATGGCTTTCCTGCGCGACGTCGGCGCGATTGAGCCCGATGTCCTTGAGGGCGTCATCGCTCAGGGTCGCCAGCATCTGACGCTCCTGATGCAACAGCTGCCAACGCGCGAATGTGTGAAACAGCCCGGCAAACGGCCATTTATCCGTCGATATGAAACCTTTTTGACCTTTCATCTTCTCGCCCTCCAGTGGGGATGACGACAGTGTGTGCCCGGCATTATGATCAATCCAACGAATGTTTCTTATGCATTACATCTCGGAGATTGATCAATTGTCCGCCTATCCCAGCATCGACACTGATGTGCTGCGCACCTTCGTCGCCATTGCCGACCAGGGCGGTTTCACCCGCGCCGGCGAGCAGGTCAACCGCACTCAATCGGCGGTGAGCATGCAGATGAAGCGCCTGGAAGAAGACGTGTTGCAGCGCAAACTGTTCGAGCGCGATGGCCGCCAGGTACGGCTCACGCCCGAAGGCCAGGTGCTGTTGGGTTATGCGCGGCGCATCCTGAAATTGCACAGCGAAGTGTTCAATACCCTGCGCGAGCCGCATATGGTGGGGTTGGTGCGTATCGGCACGCCGGATGACTACGTGATGCGCTTTCTGCCAGGCATCCTCAAGCAATTTTCCAAAGCCTACCCACTGATCCAGATCGAAATGCACTGCGAAGCATCGACCGTATTGATGCAACGGCGGGACCTGGCGTTGACCGTAATCAGCCGCGAGCCCGGCAATGATCTGGGTGAGTTATTGCGTACCGAGCGCATGGTGTGGGCAGCATCACCGTGCTTTTGTGTGGAGGAGCACGATGCCCTGCCCCTGGCGGTGTCCGGCGACGAGTGCCTGTACACCCATTGGGCACGGGCCGCACTGGAGGCGGCCGGGCGAGATTATCGCCTGGCCTATCACAGCTCTAACGGAGCAGCGATCCTGGCAGTGGTCAGTGCAGGCCTGGCGGCGATGGTCAGCATGGAAAGCCTGGTCACCGACGACCTGCGAGTGCTCGGCAGCGACGAAGGCTTCCCGCCTTTACCGTCGATGAACCTGCGCTTGCTGCGTAACCCGCAGATGACCTCGCCGATCACCGAATGCCTGGCGGACTACATCGTCGAAGGCTTCAAACTTTAAAGGTCAGCATCAGCGCGCACACCACCAAGAAGCCACAGAAGAGGCCGCGCAACAGACGTTCTGGCAAGGCATGCGCCACTTTCACGCCCCAACTGATACTCAGCAGGCCCCCCACCGCCAGTGGCAGGCCGATCATCCAGTCCACCTCGTGGTGCCAGGCATAGGTGACCAGGGTCACACCGGTGCTGGGCAACGCCAAGGCCAACGACAAGCCTTGGGCGACCACTTGAGTAGTGCCGAAGACACTGGTGAGTACCGGCGTGGCGACCACCGCGCCGCCGACCCCGAACAGCCCGCCCATGGAACCGGATGCCGCGCCCAAGACGCCAAGCCAGGGCCAGGAATAACGCATTTGTGCGGTGGGCGGCGCATTGCGAGTGAACATGCGCAGCAGGTTGTAGGCAGACAACGCCACCAAGAACGCAATAAAACCGATGCGCATGGCGCCCGCATCCAGGCCCACCGCCCAGATCGATCCCAGCCAGGCAAAGCAAAAGCCGGTCACACCCAGGGGTAAAGCGTGACGCAACTCGATGCGGTTACGCTGATGATAGCGCCACAGCGCGAGCATCACATTCGGCACGACCATCACCAAGGCGGTACCTTGGGCAATCTGCTGATCCAGGCCGAACAACACGCCCAGCACCGGGATGGCAATCAGCCCACCACCAATGCCAAACAGCCCACCTACAGTGCCCAACGCCGCACCCAATGCCAGGTACATCACTAAATCCCACACCGCTCGGTACTCCGCAATTTCATGCTTGGCATGCTACGCAGTCGACCCTGGCGCGGAAACGCACAGCAACGCACAATGGCTGTGCCAATCTCGCATAAGCGTTGAGCTATGAACCCCAACACCCTGACCGACCAACTGAGCCTGTTTCTCGACGTAATGGAAGCCGGCAGTTTTTCCGCCGCCGCGCGCCTCCATCCGCTGACACCTTCAGCCGTGGCCCGGCGCATCGACAGCCTGGAAAGCTCCGTGGGTAGCCGCCTGTTCCAACGCAGCACCCATGCGGTGGTGCCCACCTCCGCAGGCCTGGCCTTTGCCGAGCGGGCGCGACGGATTGTCAGCGAGTTGCAGCTGGCACGGGCAGAGGCGGTCTCGCTGAGCCATGCGCCGGAGGGGTTGATCCGGGTCGATGCGCCCGCAGCATTCGGCCGCCGGCACCTGGCGCCGGTCATTGCGGATTTTTTGAGCCTGTATCCAGGCCTGGACGTGCACCTGCACTTGATCGACAGCTTTGTCGATATGCACGGCGCGCATCTGGGCAAGGTCGACCTGGTTCTGCGCGCAGGGCATATTGTCGACACCCGACTGGTCGCTACGCCGCTGGCGAGTATCGTGCGTATCGCCTGTGCCAGCCCCGCGTACCTGAAAAGCCGTGGCACGCCGGCCCATCCTCGAGAGCTGAGCGAACATGACGGCCTGGACTGGGACGGGCTGGCGCCAATGTTCGCCTGGCGCTTCGAACTGGACGGGCGCCGCACCACCTATCGCCCGCGACGCATCCGCATGAGTGCCAACAACGCCGAAGCCCTGCTCTCGGGCGCACTGGCCGGGCTGGGCATCGCTCACTTGCCGACCTGGTTGGCCAGTGAATACCTGGTGCGCGGCGAATTGTTGCCGCTGTTTTGTGAAGACGGTTTGCCCAGTCCGGAAACCGCAGGCATTTATGCGCTGCGCCTGGAGCAACAGCCCAATGCACGCAGCCGATTGTTGCTTGAATACCTCAAATCCCGTTTCAGCCCGGTGCCGCCCTGGGATCTGGCATTGCAAAGTGGCTTGGTCTGACGCCTACGGCAAGAATTACCTGGCGCATTAAAGATTTGCCCGCTAGATTCCAGCCCAGACATGCTTTTTCGAGACGCCACCATGAGCAAAAACCCTGATCCTTGCGAATCGCTGTTGCTGGACAACCAGCTGTGCTTCGCCCTGCACTCCACCTCACTGCTAATGACCAAGGTCTATAAGCCCCTGCTCCAGGCCATCGGCCTGACCTACCCGCAGTACCTGGCCATGATGGTGCTGTGGGAAGAGGATGAGTTGACCGTCAGTGAAATCAGCAGCCGCCTGCTGACGGACCCAGGCTCCATGACGCCACTGCTCAAGCGCCTGGAAGCCGAGGGCCTGCTCAGCCGCACGCGCAGCCGCGAAGACGAGCGGGTGGTGGTGGTGAAACTGACCGACGCCGGGCGCGCCTTGCAGGAGAAGGCCAAGGATGTTCCGCAATGCATCCTGGGCGCCAGCGGGATGGCGCTGGAGCAATTGCGCAATCTGCAAGGCGACCTGATCGCGTTGCGCGCCAATCTGCAAACCAGCATCTGACACGCTAGGCCCCAGCACTAAACATACTCAAAAGTGGGAGCTGGCTTGCCTGCGATTGCGATTCATCAGTCAACCATGCAGTGACTGATACACCGTCATCGCAGGCAAGCCAGCTCCCACTTTTTGTTCTGCGACACCCTTAAATTCTTCAACGCTGAAAAATTAACTTGCGCACTAAACATTAGCGCTATACATTCACCTCACCAACTACTTAGCGCACAAATGTTTAGCGCTAACCACACAGAGGAACGCCCCATGCAAACGCTCTATACCGCAGTAGCCACCGCCACTGGCGGCCGTGATGGTCGCGCCGTTTCCAGCGACAATATCCTCGACGTCAAACTGTCGACTCCAAAGGAGTTGGGCGGCGCCGGTGGCCAGGCCACTAACCCAGAGCAATTGTTTGCTGCCGGCTACTCCGCTTGCTTTATCGGCGCACTGAAGTTCGTGGCCAGCCAGACCAAACGCAAAATCCCGGATGACGCCTCGATCACCGCCCACGTGGGCATCGGCCAGATCCCGGGCGGCTTCGGCCTGGATATCGACCTGCATATCAGCCTGCCGGGCCTGGCCCAAGATGAGGCGCAAAGCCTGGTCGACGCTGCGCACCAAGTGTGCCCGTACTCCAATGCCACCCGTGGCAACGTTGAGGTGCGCTTGCATGTAACGGTCTGAAAAACAGACGCCCATGAAAAAGCCCGACTCAAGGTCGGGCTTTTTTCGTATAGCCGGGGCCAGAATTACTTCTTGGCGCGGCCTTTGTACGAACCACCTTCACGGGTGTCGATCTCGATCAGGTCGTCGATTTCGATGAAATCGGCCACTTGCAGTTCGGTACCGTTGCTCAGTTTGGCAGGCTTCATCACCTTGCCGGAAGTGTCGCCGCGAGCGGAGCCTTCGGTGTAAGCAACCTTACGCACGATGGTCGTCGGCAGCTCTACGGAAACCAGGCGCTCTTCGAAGAAGATAGCTTCGCAGACGTCTTCCATGCCTTCTTCAATGAACGGCAGAACGGCTTCGATATCTTCAGCGTTCAGCTCGTACATGGTGTAGTCAGTGGTGTCCATGAACGTGTAGGTGTCGCCGCTGATGAAGGACAGGGTCGCTTCTTTGCGGTCGAGGATCACGTCGTCCAGTTTGTCATCGGCGCTGTAGACGATTTCGGTCTTGTAACCGGTCAGCAGGTTCTTCAGCTTGGTCTTCATGATTGCGCTGTTACGACCAGACTTGGTGAACTCAGCTTTCTGAACCAGCCAAGGGTCGTTTTCGAGACGGATCACTGTACCGGGTTTCAGTTCTTTACCAGTTTTCATTGCGTATATCCGAAATTTGGATGGGATTGACAAAAATCAAGGTGGCGTATCATATCCAACTTTCATAAAACTGTACCAGCGCCGTCGCAAGATCGGCCTGCAAGCCTTGTTCCAGACACCAGTTCTCAGCGTGCTGGCTGACCTCGGGCCAATGTTCCAGCAGCATTTTCCAGGACTGTGCCATATCGCCATCAGCGTTCCAGGCTTGCCAGAGCGTGACGACGGCAGCTTTGGCGGCCGGTGAAAGTGCGGCTGTGTACAGTTCCAGGAAGGCATCGAGCTTGTCCAGGTGGATGTCTTCGTCCTGGCGGTAGATGTGCCACAGCAATGGCCTCCCCGCCCACTGGGCACGCACGAACGAGTCTTCGCCACGTACGGCGTTAAATTCGCAGCACCATAGCAATCGGTCATATTGCTCCTGACGTACGAATGCAATGACCTGTACGGTCAGCGCACCACGTACTTGGATGTCTCCCGCCGACAAGCTGTTCACCCCCAGCCAGCGTTGCACGTCCCCCAGAATGCGCCCTTCCGGCACCAGCAAGTGCGTCCCCCGTCCATCGGCCGCCAATACGTCCAGCCAGCCGGCCAACCCGTCATTCTCATAGGCAAACAGCGACATCAAACGCGCGCCGGCCGTCGGAGCAACGCCCAGGCTTTGCAGGAACCGTTGTTGCGCGGCCGCGTCCTGCTGAAACGCCCGGCGTCGCTCCAACAAGCCGGCTTCGCGCAACAGGCCGCCAGTACCAGGGCGAAACCCGGGGAAGAAAAAGTACTTCTGCACGCCCTTGTACTTCACCGAAGGCAAGCGATGGCAGCCCACCACCCAGTCTTCAGCGCTGAGGTAATCCAGGTTCATCCACAACGGCGCACGTTCACACTCGGCCATGCGGTCCATGTACTCGGGCGGTAGCTGGCACGCGAACGCAGCAATCACCACATCCGCCGGGTGTGCGCCTGGCCATTCGGCCGGCCAGTGGCGCACTTGGACGCCCTCTTGCCATTGCTGGCCCACCTGCACATCAATGTCCGGGCACATGCGTTCGAAGGCGCGCAGGTCATCGACCCACAAGCGCACGTCACAGCCATGCTCCACCACCAACTGCCGGGCCAGGCGCCAGGTCACGCCGATGTCGCCGTAGTTGTCGACGACACTGCAAAAAATATCCCAGCGGGCTTTCATTCCGGGCTCCATCGATCAAAGGTTCGATTGTCCGCATAAATGCGTGGATGCAGAAGGCTTGATCGCGATTATTCTGCACGGAGGCTGTGCGACAATCACCGTCATGCCGTCAATGCCTGCCAGGAGGCCCTTATGTCTGACCGTCCGTTATCGCTGTTCAAGCTCTGCATCGCGATTGCCGCCGGCGTGTGGCTAGGGTTTATCGCCATTGCGCTGACCGCCTGGCTGGCGTCTCGCTACCTGTTCCCCCAGAGCCTGGCGCCGGTGGCACAGGCGGTTCAGCAATTGGGCAAACCGGCCATGGTTGAGCCGCAGCCACCGAACCGTCTGTTCGAACAGTACCAACAGAACCTGCAAAAACAGGAACAACGACAGGCCCTGGACCAGGCCCGAAGCAACGCGCGTAACCTGTCCAACCCCAAATGCCAGTTCTGGCTGCAACAAGACCAGAACGCCCCCAATGAAAAGACGCGGGCCAATGTCCTGCAATTCTGCGATTGATGCCAGATACCGCCATGAATAAACACGCCGTGCTCCAGCTGATCCTGGAAAAGCTCACCGTCGACATCGACGTCGTCCAACGCGCCGCGCAGACCGCCTACGAAACCGCGACCCACGAAGAAAACATTGCCGAAAACAAATACGACACCCTCGGCCTGGAGGCTTCGTACCTGGCCACCGGGCAGGCCCGACGAGTGGAGGAGATCAAGCAATCGCTGGTGCTGTGCCAGCAACTGCAGCTACGTGCGTACGATGATCAACGCGGGATAGAGATAGGCACGCTGGTGGGCCTGGAAGACGAGGACGGTCGCCAGCAATGGCTGTTCCTGGCGCCGGATGCGGCGGGTTTGAAAGTGGATGTGGTGGGGCAACCGGTGACGGTCATCACGCCACGCTCGCCCCTGGGCAAAGGCCTGCTGGGCAAGCGTATCGATGAAGAGGTAGAGATTCTGGTGGCCGGCGCTCGGCAGCACTTTACGGTGACCGAGGCCCGATAACCTACCCCCCTGTAGGAGCGAGCTTGCTCGCTTCTACAGGGTAATCGCGGTCAGTGGACGGGCAATTCAACGCCGTCAAACAACTCTTCCAGCTCTTGCTTGTTGTGGCACTGGATCGCCTTGGCCATCACTTCACGGGTCAGGTGCGGTGCGAACTTCTCGATGAAGTCGCACATGAAGCCGCGCAGGAAGGTACCGCGACGGAAACCGATCTTGGTCACGCTGGACTCGAACAATTCGCTGGCATCCAGCACCACCAGGTCTTTGTCGAGGTTGGTGTCGACCGCCATCTTGGCGACGATCCCGACGCCCAGGCCCAGGCGCACATAGGTCTTGATCACGTCGGCATCGGCAGCAGTGAACACCACCTTGGGCGTGAGGCCGCGATGGCTGAACGCTTCGTCGAGCTTGGAACGGCCGGTAAAGCCGAACACGTAGGTCACGATCGGGTATTCAGCCAAGGCTTCCAGGGTGAGCTTCGGCAGCTTGGCCAAAGGGTGCCCCTGAGGCACAACCACGCAGCGGTTCCAACGGTAGCAGGGCATCATTACCAGGTCGCCGAACAATTCCAGGGCCTCGGTGGCGATGGCAAAATCGACGGTGCCGTCAGCGGCCATCTCGGCAATCTGCATCGGCGAACCCTGGTGCATGTGCAGGGCTACGTCCGGGTATTGCTTGATGAAATCACGGATCACCGGCGGCAATGCATAGCGCGCCTGGGTGTGAGTGGTGGCGATCGACAAGGTGCCTTTCTTCTCGTTGGAGAATTCCTGGGCGATCTGCTTGATGCTTTCGACTTTACGCAGGATCTCGCCGGCGGTGGTGATGATGCGCTCGCCAGCTGGAGTGACGCGGGTCAGGTGTTTGCCACTGCGTGCGAAGACTTCGACGCCCAACTCGTCTTCGAGCAGGCGGATCTGCTTGCTGATACCAGGTTGCGAGGTATAGAGGCTTTGAGCGGTAGCGGAAACGTTGAGGTCGTGGTGCGCCACTTCCCAGATGTAGCGCAGTTGTTGAAGCTTCATATGAATCCCTCAAAGCAGATAGACGCCACGGGTATCAGCGACGGTATATAACTATATTAAAGGTTTGACGGATAAATCTAGAACTTTTTATCGTTTTTGCCGATCAACTATCGTCACTGCGCCGACGCTGCAGCGACGGCACCAGGTAAACCGGCACGGGGGACAACTGCAACACCCGTGCGGCGGTACGTCCAAGGGGGACGGCCACACCGGTTGCCTGGCTATGACTGCCGACGATCAGCAAGTCGACAGACAGTTTTCGCAACTGGTCGAGAATCACCTCGCAAGGATCCCCCTGGATCACCTTGACCGAGCGAATCCATTGCAGGTCCTGCTCCCCTTCCCCCCACTCCTCGCGGAAGCTGTCCAGCACGCGTTGTTCAATCGTCGCCATCACCGTGCTCAACCCCTTGCTTTGCCATTCGCTCAGGGCGGTTTCATCAAGGTAGCTCTGCAACACCGATTCGGCGAACAAGCCAATGGGCTCGACCACGTGGATCACATACAGGTCAGCCTTGAACGTTCGCGCCAGCGCCAGCGCATGTTGCATCACGTAGGGCGCATACAGACCGAGGTCCGTGGCAAACAGCATCGAACGAATCATAAAACCTCCTGGGCTGCCAGGATGGCGGGAATTGAATGAGCTTAGCAGCTAGCGCTCGGTCTGGATTCTCAACTCATTGCTGATGCCATGGGGCACGTGCCCGGTGGCCACTACCTCCCTGGCTTTCTCGCAATGGCCGGCCTGGTCATCGAAAAACACATCGGCGGCAAAGGCTTCCAGAAACGCGGATTTTTCCAGGCCACCGAGGAACAGCGATTCGTCCAGGCGGATATCCCACTCGCGCAACGTGCGGATCACGCGCTCATGGGACGGTGCCGAACGTGCGGTGACCAACGCGGTACGAATCGGGCAGGCCTCATCGGCAAACTCGCGTTGCAACAGGTTCAGTGCCGCCAGGAAGCCCTTGAACGGACCGCCGTGCAAAGGCTGGCGCGCCGACTCTCGCTCGCTGGCCTGGAAGGCTGCCAGCCCGCCGGCCTGGTAGACGCGCTCGGACTCATCGGAGAACAGCACGGCATCGCCATCAAATGCGATGCGCAGTTCTTCACTGGAAGCACGGCGCGCGCCGCCAGACAGAATCGTCGCGGCCGCAAACCCGGCATCGAGGGCGCTGCGCACATCTTCGGCATGGGTGGAGAGAAACAGATGACAACCGAAGGCGGCCAAATAGGGATAGGGACTACGCCCGCCTACGAACGCGGCGCGGGAAATATCCAGGCCGTAATGCTGGATCGAGTTGAACACCCGCAGCCCGGTATCGGCACTGTTGCGCGACACCAACACCACCTCGACCCGCGCACGCCCCAGGCTGGCATTCAGGCTCAGCAGCTTCTTGACCAGCGGGAAGGCATCGCCAGGCTCGAGGGTTTCTTCCTCGTGCTCGATCTGGTATTTGCGGTAAGCCTCGACCCCTTCAGCCAGATAAACCTTGTGGCTGTCACTCAGGTCGAACAGCGCTCGTGAGGAAATCGCCAGCACCAGTTTGTCAGCCAATCCCTTCACCATGGTGGTCCCCCCCAATCAGCGGTTGTGCCGATCAATAAAACTCAAGGCCTGATAGAGCGCCTGCATGCGTGGCAGTTCGCAACCGGCCGCTTTGGCAGCAGCCAAGGGACGGGCATAGATGGCCGCCAGCTCCAGCGGCCGCTTGTGCAGGTGGTCGTGGTACATGCTGGGCAGGTAGTCGTCCATGGTTTCTGTCATGGCGAACATCTGCCCAGCGTAACTGGCAGGAATTTCATGCCCGCAGGCATGAGCGCCCTGCACCACCTCGGCCATCAGCGCCTGGATCAACTCGCGGCTGGACTCATCGGCCATCATGGCCGTGGTACCCGTGCCCAGCAACACAGAGAGGCCGTTGAACGGCACGTTCCAGACCAGCTTGTGCCAACGCGCCAGATGCACATTGGCCATGGCCTGGGACTCGATGCCAGCTTGATGAAACAGCCCGGCACCGGCTTCGACAATCGCCTGTTGCTGCACCTCATCGTTGGCCGCCGTGCCACTGTGATAGCCCAGGTTGACCCGGCCCAACGCCTGATGCTCGACCACGCCGGGGGCCGAGCGGTGCACACCGATGTAGCACAGGCCACCCAACAGATGCAGCGACGGCGGCAGGTGTTCACGCAGGCTGTCTTCGACATCGAGGCCGTTTTGCAGGAGCACCACTTTGGCATCCGGCGCCGCCACCTGGGCGATGGTTGGCGCCAGGTCCACATTACCGGTGGACTTGGTGCCCACCAATAGCCAGTCGCACGGCGGCATGTCGGCGGCGCTGGCATAGGCCTGCACCGGATGCAGGTGCAGTTGCCCATGCACCGTACTGTTGACGTGCAGGCCATGCCTGCTCACCGCGGCATATTCGCTGCGCAACAGGAAATGCACATCGAAGCCGGCACGCGCCAGCATCAGTCCGTAGTAACCGCCGATGGCACCGGTGCCAATAATGCCAATGCGTGGCGACGGGGCTGCAACTGCTGTCATGGCAAATCCTCTGGTGTTCGGTTGAGCGCCTGGTTTAGGCATTCGGCGAGGTCGGATGCTGTAAGACGTGTCTGTAATTGCCCAAAGAATTGACCCTCGCACACCAGGAACAACGCCGGCAAATGAAAGATCCGGTAGCGTTCCACCGCACCGCCGTTGTGCCCGGCATCCACCCAGCACACGCGGTCCACCGGCAAGTGCCAGCTGGGCAACTGCTGGCGTGCCCAGCGGCAACTGGCACAACCGACACTGGTGAACACTACCAGCGAAATACCTGGCAATCCCAGCAATTGCTGGTCAATATCCAGGTCGGTCAATTCCAGTTCCTTCACTATACTGCTGCCATTGCCGTCAACTGGACGGCGCTCGGAGTCCGTGTACATGGGTCGTTTTTTACCTCACCCTGATGATGTCGCTGTCGAGTTGATCCAACGTCCCTCTCCCGCCCTTCCCCGCCAACGCCTGCACACTATCGGCCGCGGCGGCGTCGCCTGCAATTGGCCACGTGCCTGGCGCGCCGGCACGGCGGTAGACCTGCATATCCCTTCCCTAGGGCCCAGCGCCCGTTATCCAGGCTATGTCGCCTGGTGCCGCAAAGTCGAACAGGGCTATCGCATTGGTATTTGCTTTACCGACGAACACGCCTTGTTCGGTGCACGGATGGGCGAGCAAGTGTGCCAGATCGAGCGTTACTGCCGCCTGCACGAAGACGCCGAGCCAACGCCTGCACAACTTGAAACCATGGCCCGTGAGTGGGTGTCGCGTCATGCCGGCGAGTTCTCCCATGAGGCGGTTGTGCAGCCAGCGCTGGATTAAACCGGGCTTTGCCCATTGTCGCGGGCCCGTGTTACGCGCTAAGGTTCCTCCCCCCTGCATTCAAATCATGCTGTGCCCGCCGCACGGGGATAGCTGGCGGCCGGCACCCGTGACCCTGGCGAGTAACACGATGGCTGATTTACCGATCAATGACCTTAACGTTGAATCCAACGAGACCCTGATCACCCCCGATCAGCTCAAGCGCGAAATCCCCCTGAGCGACGCTGCCCTGCAGACCGTCACCAAGGGCCGCGAAGTCATCCGTGACATTCTCGACGGCACCGACCACCGTCTCTTCGTGGTGATCGGGCCCTGCTCTATCCACGACCTCAAGGCCGCCCACGAATATGCCGAGCGCCTCAAAGTGCTGGCGGCTGAAGTGTCCGACACCTTGTACCTGGTCATGCGCGTGTATTTCGAGAAACCGCGTACCACCGTCGGCTGGAAAGGCTTGATCAACGACCCGTACCTGGACGACTCCTTCAAGATCCAGGATGGCTTGCACATCGGTCGCAAACTGCTGCTGGACCTGGCTGAAATGGGCCTGCCCACCGCCACCGAAGCCCTCGACCCGATCTCCCCGCAATATCTGCAGGACCTGATCAGCTGGTCGGCTATCGGCGCACGCACCACCGAATCCCAGACCCACCGCGAAATGGCGTCCGGCCTGTCTTCGGCCGTAGGCTTCAAGAACGGCACTGACGGCGGCCTGACCGTGGCGATCAATGCGCTGCAATCGGTCTCCAGCCCTCATCGTTTCCTGGGTATCAACCAGGAAGGCGGCGTGTCCATCGTGACGACCAAGGGCAACGCCTACGGTCACGTGGTGCTGCGTGGCGGCAATGGCAAGCCCAACTATGATTCGGTCAGCGTCGCGCTGTGCGAACAGGCGCTGAACAAGGCCAAGATCAAGCCAAACATCATGGTCGACTGCAGCCACGCCAACTCCAACAAAGACCCGGCCTTGCAGCCATTGGTGATGGAGAACGTTGCCAACCAGATTCTGGAAGGTAACCAGTCGATCATCGGCTTGATGGTCGAGAGCCATTTGAACTGGGGTTGCCAGGCGATTCCAAAAGACTTGGCCGACTTGCAGTACGGCGTGTCGATCACCGATGCCTGTATCGATTGGTCCGCCACCGAAACTACCCTGCGCAGCATGCACGCCAAGCTCAAGGACGTGTTGCCCCAGCGCAAGCGCACCTGAGTCCGTACCGGTTTCGCGCACCCAAAAACGCCGGGCTAAGCCCGGCGTTTTTTATTGGCAACTGGTCAGTTACAGCTTCGCAGCATGGCGCTGGTGGCGCTCCATATAGCGTTCGACATAAGAGCACGACGGGATCACCGTGTAGCCAGCCTCTTCGGCAAACTTCAAGGCTTCCTCGGTCAACGCAGCCGCAATGCCTCGCCCCCGCAGTGCGTTGGGCACGAAGGTGCGATAGATATCCAGGGTCTGCTTCCCGAGGTCCATGTAGGTCAGGTAGGCACGATGACCGTCCACATTGGTCTCGAACTGATGACCAGCCTGGTCATGGTGGATGGACAACGCCTCGCTCATCACTACTCCTCGCGGGTCTGAATTAACGACCCTACCTTACCGATGTTTTTCCGGCGAAGGAACATCTACGCCACCCCGTGCCGGTTTCGACAGCGAGAAAACCGTGAGCGCTCACAACCAGCACATAGGGAATAGTAGGCACCAATCCTGAAATTGCTCAAGGCGCACTCGTCATTCCCCGCCGCTGGTGGATATAGAAAGGGCCTCGATCAACCGGTGACCGATAGCCTGAACATTGCCGGCAGTTGAACCTTGAGACGAACTGGCGCTCTTAAAGTCACCTCTAGATGCGCAAAAGATGCCCGCCGCAGTAAAGCCAAGCGTAACCAAAGTGCCCCGCTTCGTTATATAAAATTTCATCTATTTACAAGGCTTAACACATGCGGGCCGGCCCTTTCAGCCTGGATCCAATGTGCGTCCAGGTGCAAAAAATTGGACAGTTTTCATACAAACCGCCAAAAGATTAGCCAAAATAGATTCGGCACAAGAAATTTTTTTGCTTCTTGCGCAACGTCAGTTTACTTACTACAAGTAATGGGTAGTATGTACGCCGGCTATTAGCTCACTCTGAGAAAGTAGCCATTAAATTGAAAGTCCTTGAAGGGGAACACGATGAACAACGTTCTGAAATTCTCTGCTCTGGCTCTGGCCGCAGTTCTGGCTACCGGTTGCAGCAGCGTCTCCAAAGAAACCGAAGCTCGTCTGACTGCAACTGAAGACGCAGCAGCTCGCTCCCAGGCCCGTGCAGACGAAGCCTACCGTAAAGCTGATGAAGCTCTGGCTGCTGCTCAAAAAGCACAACAGACTGCTGACGAAGCTAACGAGCGCGCTCTGCGCATGCTTGAAAAAGCAAGCCGCAAGTAATAATCCTTCGGGGTTGTTATCAAGCCGATCCATTTATGGGTCGGCTTTTTTTTGCCTATGATTTGGCATGTGGGAGCGGGCTTGCTCGCGAAAGCGGTGGATCAGTCAACATCAATGTTTGCCGGGCCGACGTCTTCGCGAGCAAGCCCGCTCACACAGGGATGTTCGCTCAGGCTTATTATTGAAGATCGAGCGGGGCGCTGGACGCCACAGGTGCGCCGCCTGGCACACCAATTTCGGTCGGCAAGCCATCCTCGGCGGCGACCACATCACGCACCTGGTCCCAGTTGACGCGTAGGTTATTGGACAG
This sequence comes from Pseudomonas sp. DW-iso17, assembly GCF_058725345.1. Lineage (NCBI taxonomy): Bacteria > Pseudomonadati > Pseudomonadota > Gammaproteobacteria > Pseudomonadales > Pseudomonadaceae > Pseudomonas > Pseudomonas sp. DW-iso17. The sequence continues at coordinate 122,193 of NZ_JBZXEA010000007.1, forward strand.
GTCTTCGCGCTTGAGCAACGCATTGATGACCGCGGTGTGCTTGTCGACCACCGATGGCGTACCGTCATCATTCAACGGCGTGTGGGCCTCAAGGTAGACCTTGCCACCACTGCTGCCGAACTTGTACGCGTCATTGATGATGCGCACTGACGTGCCTACCGGCACCATGCCTGCCATTTCCAACACGTTGTTATTGAACATGCGGAAGCACCCGTGGCTGGTACGCGTGCCGATACCAAACTTCATGTTGGAGCCGTGAATCAGGTAACCCGGCGTGCCCAGGGTGAACTTGAACGGCCCCAGTGGGTTGTCGGGGCCGGCAGGCACCACGTTGGGGAGCGGGTCACCGTTGGCGGCGTGCTCGGCCTTGATCGAGGCCGGTGGCGTCCAGGTCGGGTTCGGCGTCTTGGCGATGATACTGGTATGGGCGATCGGCGAACCCCAGCCTTCCCGGCCAATGCCCAGAGGGAAGGTATAGACGACGTTTTGGCCTTTTGGATAGTAGTAGAGCCGGTATTCCGCCAGATTGATCACAATGCCTTCCCGCGGCCCGGGCGGCAGGATAAAGCGTGTCGGCAGCACAATCTCAGTGCCCGCACCCGGCAACCAGGCATCGACACCCGGGTTGGCCGCGACCATTTCCGAATAGCCCAGGTCGTAGGTGGTGCCAAGGTCAGCAAAAGTGTCTTCGTACTTGGCCTTGATCACTTGGACCTGGCCAACAATGTCCTCACCGGGCGGTGGCAAGGGCAACTGCAAGGCCGCCGCCGAACCCGCCGCACAAAGCGCAGCAAGAGACAGGCAGCAGGTGACGACGGAAAGGCGCGACAACATCCGGAAAATCCTTCGCAAGACGACGGGTAGGGAAAAATTGATTGTATACGGCTTCGCAGCGCCAAGCTTCAAGCTGTTTTACAGCTCGAAGCGCAGCTCCGGCCAGATCGGCGGCGTGCCGCGCTTTTGCGATTCTAGAATCGCCCGGCATAACGGGCAGAGTCGCTGGTCTTGAAAAATCGAGCGGTTGACCGATGACCAGCGTGGCTGTGCGGGCAATAAAGTGCCGCAGAGCGTGCGGTCGATGGAGCCGCCCAGTTCCAATTGACGCGCCACCAAATGCACTCGCACTTCCTGGCAGGCGAACAGGTCCAGCTGCTCGTCCGGCTCGATCAGTTGGTAGTTAAACAGGGACCAGGCAGGGCGCGACATCGAGGGCTCCAAATCAGGGGGGCGCCACCTTAGCCGAAAGCCTGCCGGTAGAAAAGCGTCATAGCAGCGGTTTTAGCGCCGGCCAGACATTTTCCAGCAACTTGTCTTGCGCCGCGACCGCCGGGTGCAGCCCGTCAGCTTGCATCAACTCCGGATGGCCACCCACGCCCTCGAGGAAAAACGGCACAAACGGCACCTTTTCTTTCTGTGCCACATCACCGAATACCTTGGCAAAAGCTTCGACATAGCGCTTGCCGTAATTGGGCGGAATCTGCATACCCAACAGCAGCACCTTGGCGCCGCTGTCCCGGGACTGCTGAATCATCGAAGCAAGATTTTGTTGCAATTGCGCAGGCGGCTGGCCGCGCAAGCCATCGTTGCCACCCAACTCGATCACCACCACGTCCGGTTTGTGCGTTGCAAGCGCCGCGGGCAGCCGCGCGAGGCCTCCTGCACTGGTGTCGCCACTGATGGAAGCATTGACCACTTTGTCGTCAAAACCCTCCTGCTTGAGCCGTTGCTCCAGCAACGCGACCCACCCTTTGCGGGTATCCAGGCCGAAACCGGCACTGATACTATCGCCAACGATCAGGACTGTACCCGCCGCTGCGTTCTGGGCCATGCACATCAAGGCCAGGCCAGCACTCAAAAACCACACTCGCATCGGATTCTCCATGGGCGCAAGCATTCTCACCGCGCGAAACCTTAGCAAAGTGGTTCCCAGCGCGGAAGGTGAACTGACTATCCTGCACGAACTGAGCCTGGAACTGAACAAGGGCGATAGCCTGGCTATCGTCGGCAGCTCCGGTTCCGGTAAATCCACACTACTGGGCCTGCTGGCCGGCCTCGACCTGCCCAGCAGCGGCGAAGTGACCCTGGCCGGGCAAGCCCTGAGCACCCTCGACGAAGATCAGCGCGCGCGCATCCGTGCCGAGCATGTGGGTTTCGTATTCCAATCCTTCCAATTGCTCGACAGCTTGAATGCTCTGGAAAACGTGATGCTGCCGCTGGAGCTGGACGGTCGCCAGGACGCCCGCGAGCGAGCCAAACACCTGCTGGAGCGCGTAGGCCTGGGCCAGCGCCTGACCCACTCGCCCCGCCAACTGTCCGGTGGCGAACAACAACGCGTGGCGATTGCCCGCGCGTTTGCCGCCGAACCGGACGTGCTGTTTGCCGACGAGCCCACCGGCAACCTCGACAGTCATACTGGCGAGCGCATCAGCGACCTGTTGTTCGAGTTGAATAAAGAGAGCGGTACGACCCTGGTACTGGTCACCCACGACGAGCGCCTGGCCCACCGTTGCCGGCGCCTGATCCGCCTTGAAGCCGGCCTGATGGTCGCGCCCCTGGAGCCTTGATGGCACGTTTGCCGCTGTTGCGCCTGTTCAGTCTTGCCATGCGTCAGTTACTGCGCGATGCCCGCGCCGGCGAATTGCGCGTGCTGTTCTTTGCCCTGCTGGTGGCCGTGGCCGCCAGCACCGCTATCGGCTACTTTGGTGCGCGCCTCAACGGCGCCATGCTGCTGCGCGCCACCGAATTCCTCGGCGCCGACCTGGTGCTCGAAGGCAGCTCGCCGGCCCGTGCCGAGCAAATCAAATCTGGGACCGAATTGGGCCTGGATCACGCTCGCATCGTGGAGTTCTCCAGCGTTATCGCCACCGATAACGGCATCCAGCTCTCCAGCATCAAGGCGGTCAACGAGCAGTACCCCTTGCGCGGCGAGCTTAAAAGCAGCACCGAGCCCTTCGGTACGCAAATCCCGGGCGGTGGCCCCAAACCTGGTGAAGCCTGGGTAGAAGCACGGTTGCTGACGGCGCTGGACCTGAAAGTCGGCGACAGCATCGATGTCGGCATGAAGACCCTGCGCCTGGCGCGCATCCTGAACTATGAGCCCGACCGCGCCGGCAACTTTTACAGCCTCACGCCCAGGGTCATGATCAACCTGGCGGACCTGGACGCCACCGGTGTCGTCCAGCCAGGCAGCCGTGTCAGCTACCGCGAACTATGGCGTGCGCCACAAAGCAGCACAGCGCTGCAAACTTATCGCGACCTGGTCAAACCGGGCCTGGCTGCCAACCAGCGCCTGCAGGACTCCCGCGATGGCAACCAGCAAATCGGCGGCGCACTGGGCAAGGCCGAACGTTACCTGAACATGGCCAGCCTAGTGGCTGTGCTGCTGGCTGGCGTGGCCGTGGCGCTGTCAGCCAACCGCTTCGCCAGTCGACGTTTCGATGCCAGCGCGTTGTTGCGCTGCCTGGGCTTGTCGCGCCGTGAAGCCATGCTGCTGTTCAGCCTGCAACTGAGCGTACTGGGCTTGCTGGCGAGCCTGGCCGGCGCCCTGCTCGGCTGGCTGGCGCAATTTGGCCTGTTCTACTTCCTGCACGACCTGCTACCCGCCGACGTACCGCCAGGCGGGCTGCTACCGGCCGTCGCGGGGATTGGCACCGGGCTGGTCGCCCTCGCCGGCTTCGCCCTCCCGCCGCTGGCCGCACTGGGCCGGGCACCGCCGCTGCGGGTATTGCGCCGCGATTTGCTGCCTATTCCTTCAAGCACTTGGATGGTCTACGGCGCGGCACTGTTTGCCTTGGGCCTGATCATGTGGCGCCTGAGCCTGGACCTGGTATTGACCTTCGCGTTACTCGGCGGCGGTGTAGTCGCTGCGCTGCTCCTGGGTGGCTTGCTGCTGTTGTTGCTACAGAGCCTGCGGCGGTTACTGGCTCGTGCCTCCCTGCCGTGGCGCCTGGGCCTGGGCCAATTGTTGCGTCACCCGTTGGCGGCGGCAGGCCAATCCCTGGCCTTTGGCTTGATCCTGTTGTCCATGGGGTTGATCGCGCTGTTGCGAGGCGAATTGCTCGACACCTGGCAAAACCAGTTGCCCAAGGATGCGCCCAACTACTTCGCCCTGAATATCCTGCCGGCCGACAAGGACGCCTTTGGCGCCCGTCTGCTGGACGTCCAGGCACAAGCGGCGCCGCTCTACCCGGTGGTGCCGGGGCGCCTGATCAGCATCAATGGCGAACCCGTGCAGGAGATTGTCAGCAAGGACTCCAGTGGCGACCGGGCCACTCAACGCGATCTGAGCCTGACCTGGGCAGCCGACTTACCAGCGGGTAACGTCCTGACGGCAGGTACGTGGTGGTCGGCGCAACCCACTGACGGGGTTCCTGGCGTGTCGGTGGAAGCCAAGGTGGCCGAGAGCTTGAAGCTCAAGCTCAACGACCATTTATTGTTCACCATCGGTGGGGAAAACCGTGAAGCACGGGTCACCAGCCTGCGCACCATCAACTGGGATAACTTCCAGCCCAACTTCTTCATGATTTTCCAACCGGGCACCTTGAAGGATCTGCCCGCGACCTACCTCACCAGCTTCTATCTGGCTCCCGGCCATGACCAACAGATCGTCGACCTGTCACGGGCCTTCCCGGCGGTCACTATCCTGCAGGTCGAGGCCCTGCTGGAGCAGTTGCGCAGCATCCTCGCCCAAGTGACGTTGGCGGTCGAATACGTGCTGTTGTTTGTACTCGCGGCGGGCATGGCAGTGTTGTTCTCTGGCCTGCAGGCCACCCTGGATGAACGAATCCGCCAAGGTGCATTGCTGCGAGCCTTGGGCGCCGAGCGCAAGTTGCTGGTCAAGGCCCGACGCATCGAATTCGGTCTGTTGGGGGCGGTCAGTGGCTTGCTGGCGGCACTGGGCACCGAACTGGTGACCTGGGTGCTGTACCGCTATGCCTTTGACCTGGCGTGGCATCCCCACCCGTGGTTGTTACTGCTGCCCGTGATCGGTGCCGTGCTGATTGGCGCTGCCGGGGTATTCGGCACACGCCGTGCACTGAATGCCAGCCCGCTGACCGTATTGCGCGAAGGCTGAAACCCGGATGGCACGCCCCCAGCCAAGGGTACGTGCCATCAGGCGGTCTTCACATATTCGATCTTGGTGATCCACCAGCACACCTCTCCGCCGGGGGTCTGTACGATTGCCTCGTCGTCCACCTCCTTGCGCAGCAGGGCCCGTGCCATGGGTGAGTCGATGGAGATGTAATCCATGCGATCGTAGATCTCGTCATAACCGACGATGCGAAAACGCTTGGTCTCGCCCTGTTCGTTTTCGATTTCGACCCATGCACCGAAAAATACCTTTCCTTCCTGCTCGGGCATGTACTCCACCACCCGCATGTCTTCCAGGCGTTTGCGCAGGTAACGCACCCGTCGGTCGATCTCCCGCAACAGCTTCTTGTTGTACTGGTAATCCGCATTTTCACTGCGATCTCCCAAGGAGGCGGCCCAGGTCACTTTGCGTGTGGTATCCGGGCGTTTCTCTCGCCACAGGTAATCCAGCTCTTTTTTCAGCGCTTCATGACCTTCTTTGGTAATCAGCTTGGTACTCAAACGCTTGCATCCCCAGGCAATGTCCAATGGTGCCGTTATGCCAGGGCATCATGCCCAGGCAGCGGCTGGCTGGGACTGATGATAAATGAACCCTGGAAAGTATCCAGGCCGGCGCCCCATTACCTCACCCATGCCCCTCCAGCACTTGGTCCAATTCAAGCAACGTGCCTTGCATACGCTGGCGCATACCCGACAACTGCAACATCATCATCGCCAGCTTTTCGGCCTTCTGGCTGACCTCCAGTCCCTGCTCCTGCAAATAGGTATGGCGCTGCTCAAGTTCACGTCCCTTTTCTTCCAACTGGCTCTGCTGCTGTTGCAATCGCGCCTGCCACTGTTCAAGCATTTGCTCCTTCTCTAGGACCGCGCATTTTTTTTGCGTCAGTTCCTGGGCGACTTTGGCCAGATTGCTCAGCGCGCTGTCCATTTCGAGCAAAGAGGTATGGTCCAACTGGGCAGGCGGGTCCAAGGGTTCGGGCTCAGGCTCAGGCTCGGCTGGCGCCAACCGCAGGTTGTCTGACTCAAAGTGACTGTCATCTTGTTCACCAGGAACAGGCGACGCACTGGGCTCAACCTGCTCCTGCGGTATCGCGACCAGCGACCGCGCCGGTTCTTCAAGGGTGCCTTCATCCATAGGTTGCGGCGCAGTCGTGGCTGAGCGCGGATTTCGCGGCGGCGCAACCATTTGCGACGAGAAGCGAATGGACGGCACGATCACTGCGCTGCTTTCGATCGCAGGCAACGCCGGGGCCGACATGCCCAAGGTGATGACCTTCATGACCAAAGCTTTCTTGATGATCACCGAGTGATGATCCTCTGGCCTGGCAGGCGGCAACCGGCAGCCTTTCAAATCAACGAAATGAAAGGGCACCTGGGGTTCGGCAATCGGCGTTGTCTTCGAGCCGGCTGCCGCTGCCATCGTCAGGATCTGTTTGAAGACTTGCATGGCTAATTGCAGGTCCTCTTTGGAGTCAACGCCTCCCAGGAAATACCGGTCAATCTTTTTACGCAGTGCCGCGATATAGACCCTGGAGTGGCCGGGTTCTGCCTCCTCATCCAGGCTATACACCAGAAAGTTGGACGCCGTTTGCGTCACAGCAAACCCGCACAACAAGGCGCCGTTAACGGGCGTCCCTTCATCGTTGCGCTCAAGAACAAGAGTACGTAGAAGCATCATGGCAATCTGGCCTCGTTACAAAGGAGAAAACTTTATATAAACATCAGATAAACATCTGGACATTAATAAGTATTCAAAACAAAACAATTGTTTCAGCGGATTATCGGGCCGAACGTAGGATTCTTCTTATTAATCACACTTCGCGTTCCCAAGTCTTCATATTGAACGTACCCTTTTTAAAGCACTTTTCCATACCGCCGGCCTCTCTCACACGCCCTGCAAAACTTATTCGGTAAAACCATGATCGAGATAAGCAACCTCACAAAACACCTGGGCAAAACACGCGTAATCAGCAACTTGTCCTTCTGTGCCCAGCGCCAGGAGTGTGTGGGCTTGCTGGGAGAGAGTGGGGCGGGAAAAACAACACTGTTGAGCCTGATCGCCGGGACGATCAAGCCGACGGCCGGGCACATCAGTATTCAAGGCTTCAATACCCATACCCACTCAATTCAAGCCAAAAAGGTCATTGGCTATCAGCTCCAAAACGGCCTCGACCATCACACGATGCCCGTCAAAAACATGCTCAATTTCATTGCCGCCATTCGCGGCTTGAGCGGGATGGAAAAACGCAGCCAGGTGGCGCAGGTAGCCGCACGACTGGAACTGCTGCCCGTGCTCGACTGCCCCATCAACGTCCTTTCCCTTGGTTTGAAGCGCAGAGTGGCAATGGCCCAGGCGCTCCTGCATTCCCCAAGCCTGCTGCTGCTGGACGAACCCACAGAAGGGCTCTGCCCTGATCAACGCCTCAAGTTCCGGGCACTCATCCAGTCCCTGAGCGAGGAAATGACCATCATCATCGCCTCCCGCCATTACCAGGATCTGGCGGACATCTGCACCCGTGCCTTGGTTATCGCCGGTGGTCGCCTGGTGGGCGATGCCTCGCTGTCCGACTTACAGCGCAGCTCCCGGCACTTCCAGGCCGTCACCCTCGCGGCAGACGCCCCGCTGGATTTGCTCGCGTTGGCCGTATTGCCCGGCGTCGCAGGCATCGAAGAAGACCGGCATGCGCCCGGCAAGGTGACGGTACTGGCCATGCCCGGGCATTCCATCTTTCCCTCGATCAACGCGCTTATCACCCATCGCGGCTGGAACATCACCTCAATGAATCTGGAGCCGGGTCGCCTGAACGATGTCGTTCACCATCTGAGCCAAGAGGTAACACCTTGAGACTGCTACCTGTCATTTTCAAACGACAACTCGTCAGCTATGCCTGCGCCCCCAGCGCTTACCTGAGCGTGGCGGTTTTTCTCGCACTGTGCGCAGCGCTGGGACTGCATTCCAACCAATGGATGGAGCGAAACAGCAGTGATTTGCAGGCTTTTTTTGAACTGCACCCCTGGCTTTATCTCCTGCTGGTCCCCCTTTTATCGACGCAGTTGTGGTCGGATGAATCCAACGCCAGCTTTTACAACACCCTGAATGCCTTGCCTGTCACCTCGATGGAACGGGTGATCGGAAAATTCATCGCGGCATGGACTGTCTGTGGCATTGCGCTGATGCTTAACTTCCCGCTGGTGATTGCCGTGAATTATCTGGGCACACCTGACAATAGCGTTATCGCCTCACAATTCCTGGCCAGTTGGTTACTGGCGGGAAGTTATCTTTCGGTAGGTTGTTTCATCTGTGTACTTGCGAACCAACGCCTGCTGATTTTCTTTTTCACGCTCGGCTTGTTGCTGACCGCCAGTGGGCTTTCGTCAGTACTGGATGCACTTGAACAACAAGCACCGATATGGATTATCGACAGTTTGATGTCCCTGGATCCCGTTGCCCGCTTCAGCGCGATGGATAACGGCAAGCTCACACTGCAGGACAGCCTGTACTTTATCAGCATGATCGTTGCTTTTCTGTTTGCGACCACCCTCACACTCAATTATAAAAACAGCTGAGAAAAGGAAGACCACTGATGGGATCCGCTTTTCGTGCGGGTATGACACTTCTCGTCATATCACTGCTGTTTCTGGCATTCAATCTAGTCTGGGCACCCAAACTGCCCACTGTTCGCTGGGACTTTTCCGAAGAAAAAATCCACACCTTATCGCCCGCGGCGCAGCAACTGCTACTGTCACTTGAAAGCCCACTGGATCTGTATTACTTCAATACCCTCAATGCGCCGCAAAAAAGCCAGGCATTAGAACGTTATGGTCGGCGCGTGGAAGACGTGCTCAAGGCGTTCGAAAAAGCGGCAAACGGCCTGATCAACTTACATATCATTAACCCCGCTCCCTTTTCTGAAGATGCCTACAAAGCCCGCTTGTTTGGGCTTGATGACACACAAGGATTCCTTGGCCTTATCGGCACCCGTACTGGCCAGGGCGCCCAACGCATCGAAGCGTTCCGGCCTGAGCACGAGTCATTACTTGAATATGAGATCAGCCACCTGATCTATAAGTTGGGGCAGCCTGAGCGTGCCACTATCGGCCTGCTGTCGGGACTGGCGTTAGACAAATCGGCCAGCGAGTTGCTGGGGTTGATCCGCGAGCAATTCAACGTGGTGGAACTGGCTGCGAACATCGCCCAGGTTCCGTCATCCATCGCGACATTGATAGTCGTACAGCCGCACGCTTTACCTGAACGAGCCCTATATGCCATTGAGCAATCGGTATTGAAAGGCACCCAGTTGATGATGTTCCTCGACCCCGTGAGCGAGATGGGCGCTGACGCCGTGCCAGCGAACGCCAGAATGGAGGGGCTGCTGAACGCGTGGGGCATCCAAATGCCCGCGGATAAGCTGTTGGTGGATAATCTCTATGCCTCATCAGCCACGCCCGGCCCGGGAATGCCCCGGGTACTGCACCCGGCCAGGCTACACCTTCCATCACAGGCGATGACTCCAACGGATGTCAGCGCCTGGGGGCTGGACGCCGTGATGGTCTCAAGCAGCGGCGCGCTTTCCCTGGCCCCCAAGAGCCGTTCACTGTTGACCCCGCTTCTGTTGAGCTCACGGCAATCGGCCCTGCTGGACGCGAAACGCTTTGGCTTGGCGACGACATTTGACTCACTGATCGATGAAACGGCGACTTCAGGGCAGCGCCATGTGATCGCTGCGCGCGTTGAGGGGCCCGCTTACTCAGCGTTTCCCGACGGCCTCAAGGGCCAGCCGCCCGGGCTGCAAAAAGCAGAACTGATCCAGATGGTGGTCGTGGCCGACACCGACTTGCTCGCGGACACAGTCAGCCATGCACGCAACGGCAACGCGCAGTTTGTATTGAACACATTGGATAACCTGGCGGCGCCCGAAGCACTCCAGCGCATTCGATCCCGTGTCATGCGCCAACCGTTGCACAGGCTGGAACACATGCGCGACGAAGCCGCACAGGCTTACCGGAAAAATTCGCTTGAGCTCCAGCGACGACTTGAGCAGACAGAGCAAGCATGGCGCGAGTTGAACCCAGCGCACACGCGGCTTATCACCCAGGCGGTGGATACCAATACGCAGTTGCAGGTACTCAACAAGGAGCGCCTGCAGTTGCCCATCGAGTTGCATACACTCAAGGCGCAGGCCTATGCCCCGGTGCAGCGTTTCGAGCGACAGCTCAAAGGGCTGATGGTCGTGCCTCTACCGCTACTGCTGTGCCTGATTGCCGGGTTACTGTTCCTGTACCAGCGCAAGCGTCGACTCCTCGCACTGGCAACCTTTCACTAGTCGCTCAGCGACGGGCAATCAGCCCTTGCCGGGCAATGCGCGTCAGTTGGTGGATCACCTCATGGGCGTTGCTGGCACTCGGTGCCTGAATCACTGCAAGGTCGAAACTGTCGCTGGCAAAACGGGCCAGGGAATCGCCGTCTTCCACAAACTGGATCAGGAACGCCGAAGGCCGACCGGAACGGCGTGGCCAGCCGTCCAGATAACGCAGCAGTGTCGGCTGGTGCTTACCGCCCAGGAGGATTTTCGGATTGCGTTGAGTCAGGTCCGCGGTGATCGGGGCCAGGCGTATGAGGGGGCGTAGTGCATTCATCGTGTCGTGTCTCTGCCTCAAAAGTCTGCGGGCAGGTGAGAGGCAACACCGAACCAGCGCTTTAGCGGTATTTCGAGGAACGCCCTGCGTGAGCAAGCGTACTTCTGTCGGGCTGCATTGAGACCCAGTGGCGCCCCGCAATTAGCTGTTTAAATCGGCGCATGAGCAGCATCCTAGAGAAGCCTGTGGGGCAGTGTCAAGAATCCCGGGCAACGAAAAGGCCCGCATCAGCGGGCCTTTTTGTGCAGCTTGCTAAACGATCAGTGAGTGATCGCGCGGTCGACAGACAATTTGCCCGCACCTTCCAACAACACCGCCAACGCGCCGCCGAGCAACGCCAGTGCGAACTCATAACCGTTGTTGGCCATGAACAGCCCGTTGTGGATGTGTACAGAGAAAATCGCCACCAGTGTCAGGAAGGTCAGGCCCAATGCAGCAGGGCGAACCAGCAAACCGATGATCAGGGCCAGGCCGGCGAAGAACTCGGTACCGCCCGACAGCAGCGCCATCAGCGTGCCCGGCGCCAGGCCGATGCTTTCCATCCATTGTGCGGTGCCCGCCAGGCCACCACCGCCAAACCAGCCGAAGAGCTTTTGCGAACCGTGGGCAGCGAAGATGATGCCGACGAAGATACGCAGAATAGTCAGGCCATAACCGGCGCGAGTGGACAGTACACGGGTAATCATTGGGCTCATGGGGGTAAATCCTTTTCCAGGTAGGGGTTGGTTGGCCGCTATATTAATCAGTTTAAATAATGATAAAAGCCGAAATATTGCCTAATTTACATCTAAAAAATCGATTATTCACGCGATGCAACTTTAGCCGCAGGCGGCTCCAGAGACTCGCGCTCCCGATCGAACGCCAAATAATACTTGTTGACGCTATTAACATAGCTGACGCCGCCCATCCCTACCTGCTCCATGGCAATGCGTTCAACCTGGAAGAACCACTGATTGGGGTTAAGCCCACGGCGCTTGGCCTCGGTGCGCATACCTTGCACCCGCTCCGGCCCCATGTTGTACGCCGCCAGCATAAAGGCCATGCGCTCGCGCTCATTGAGCTTGGGGCTGGAGAAAAACTTGCGCCGGATCATCGCCAGGTAACGCGCCCCCGCCTGCACGTTACTGTCGAGCGACTCGATATTGTTGACCCCCACCCGCTGCGCCGCCGACGGCGTGATCTGCATCAGGCCGGTAGGGCCTCCACTATTGCGTGCGCCTGGGTCCAGGGAAGACTCCTTGAACGCCAACGCCGCCAGATTCAGCCAGTCCATACCTTGCTCACGCGCATGTTTTTGCAAAACCGGGCGCAGTTTTTCCAGGCGCTGGCGGTCAGCCCGCGCCAATGGGTTACGGACCTGGTAGAGGCGCCGATAGATGCGCTGGAAGGCCACATCCTGGTCGGAAGGCGTGTGATAGGTCTTGAGAAACCGATCGATGCTGGCACGCAGCATCGACGCGTCCTGACGCACAAACCAGAACTCGTCGCCTGGCTCGCTGATGACGACCTGCTTGTCAAAGCGCAACTTGGGCAGGATTTTCGACCAGCGTTGAGCAATCGGTTTTTCCACGATCGTCAGGTGAAAAATCCCGGCCTGCACCATCTCCAGAACATCTTCCACCGCCAGGCTCGGGTCAACCCATTCCACTTTCACTGGTGGGCGCTTGTGCAGGGCCAGCTTTTGATTGACCTGACTGATAGCGTCCACCGCCGCACTACCGGTGGTCAGCGTCACCGTGCGACCCGACAGTTGCTCCAGTTTGGTATACCGTCGTTCACCCTTGACGCCCACCAGCCACAACGGCACATCGCTGACAATCGGGGCGCTGGCGCTGACCTTGTGCACGCCTTTCACGTCTAGCAACTCACCGGGCGCCACCAGGTCACCTTCACCACGGGCCAGCGCACCGAGTAACTGGTCCTTGGCCTTGGGGATGATCTTGAGGTTGATGGCCTGCCCATCACGGGCATGGCCGTTGAGGTACTGCTCGAAGGCGCGCAACCGATGGTATTCGACACCGATGGCCTGGCCCTGCACTTCACCGGAACTGTTGCGGCTCTGGTTGACCAAGACGCGCAGGGTGCGGCTGGAGCGAATTTGCGCCAGGTCGCGGACCTTGCCGGGCTTGGCCACTTGCAGCGGCCCATCCAGACGTGCGACCGCCGCCATGGGCAGCAATAACGCCAGGCACAACATAAGCAACGCCGAGGGTCGGATCATCCGCTCTCCGGAAAGAAAACTGGCCAGCGCCTGTGCGAATTACGCAGTGCTGGGGGTCAGAAACAGAGCGCTTTATGCGCTGGCAAGGCGTGCAACGGCGCCAAGGTGGCAGGCAATCGGCCCACCACAATGTCGCTTGCGACGTTCAAAGACAGCGTTAACGCATTGTAGTTCTTGGTTTTTCTTATCAATCTACAGCTCTGATATGCTTTCCGGCCGCAGGCGGAGATAGCACCATGCAACTCATTGATATTGGCGTCAACCTGACCAACCCCAGTTTCGACGAGAGGCACACGGCCGTTCTCGAACGCGCCTACGCCGCTGGCGTGCAGCAATTGGTACTCACCGGCACCAGCGTCGAGGGCAGCGAACAGGCCCTGCAACTGTGTGTAAAACTCGACGAAAGCAGCCAGCGCCTGTTCAGCACCGCCGGCATTCACCCCCACTCTGCCAGCGACTGGAACAGCGACAGCGTCCAACGTCTGCGTGGCTTGCTGGGCGACAGCCGAGTGCGCGCCGTGGGTGAATGCGGGCTGGATTTCAACCGGGACTTCTCCCCTCGCCCCCAGCAGGAAAAAGTCCTCGAAGAACACCTCGCCCTGGCCGTCGAACTGCAACTGCCGGTGTTTCTCCATGAGCGCGATGCCAACCAGCGTCTGCTGGAGATCCTCAAGGACTACCGCGACCACCTGCCAGCCGCCGTGGTGCACTGCTTCACTGGCGAACAGGCAGCGCTGTTCAGCTACCTGGACCTGGATTTACACATTGGCATCACGGGTTGGATCTGCGACGAACGCCGTGGCACCCACCTGCATTCACTGGTCAGGGACATTCCCCGAGGCCGTCTGATGCTGGAAAGCGATGCGCCCTACCTGCTACCACGCACCCTGCGCCCCAAGCCGAAAAATGGTCGCAATGAGCCGGCGTACCTGCCCGAAGTACTGCGCGAAGTGGCCTTGCACCGTAACGAAACGATGGAAGATCTGGCGTTGCACAGCACCGCCTGCGCCCGCCGCTTTTTCGGCTTGCCTGCCATCGATTGATGCGGCGCATTGACCCATGTCAAAAGCGCTTTTCTGAATAGCGGCACAATAATGGCACCTTGCCAATACTGTTTCCGCTATCAGAGAAAACCTTCCATGGGTGCCTGGCTTAGCAATATCTCGCTCAAATACAAATTCTGGGCCGTCAACGCGGTCGCCTTCATCACCACCCTGCTGCTGGTGCTGTACGCGGTACAGCTTGAACAACAGGCGCGCAGCCAGGCGTCGCAAGCATCGGCCCAGGCCCAAGGACGCTTGCTCAGCGCCTGGCCAGCCGACAGAACCTTGCCCACGGGTGAGCACTGGCTCGCATTTTCCAAAGGCCAGCCCCCCCAGGATCTACCCAACCTGAGCACTGCCAACGGCTGGACTGAACTCAACCCCATGCCGTTGTTCGGTGAAAACCCGCTGATCGGCGCCGAGGTGATCAGCCGGGCCGACGGCCAGCAGGTCGCAGTCCTGGCCTACGCGCCGAGCCTGAGCCAAGTGTTCAGTGAACGCTTCACCCACTACGCCGTCGCCGTGGCAGTGCTGATGCTGGCCATGCTCGGTGCCTCGCAGTTGTTGATCCGCTTCCTGCTCAGCCAACTCAACACCCTCAAGGATGTGATGCTGCACGTCGAAAAGACCGGCGACCTGTCGGCGCGGGTGCCGTTGGCCTGCAAGGATGAAGTCGGCCAGATGGCCAGCGCCTTCAACGCCATGCAAGCCGGCTACCAGCGCGTGGTCAATACCGTGGCACGCACCGCCCGGCAACTGGACGACGGCGCCGCTCGCCTGGCCAGCAGCATGAACGAGGTGCAACACGGCATGCTGGGCCAGCAAAGCGAAACCGACCAGGCTGCCACCGCCATCAACGAAATGACCGCCACCGTCTACCACATCGCCCAGCACGCGGGCGCCACCCGTGACTTGTCCCAGTCCGCCGACACTCTCGCCGGCAGCGGCCAGGCAGTGGTCACCCGGGTACAGCGCTCGATCGCCGGGTTGTCCAGCGGCGTACAGCAGACCGCCGAAATGATCCAGAAACTGGCCGAAGACAGCCAGAAAATCAACGGTGTGGTCAGTGTGATCCACAGCATCGCCGAACAGACCAACCTGCTCGCCCTCAACGCCGCCATCGAAGCCGCCCGCGCCGGGGAAATGGGCCGCGGTTTCGCGGTGGTCGCCGACGAAGTGCGCAACCTGGCCAAGCGCGTGCAAAGCTCCACCGACGAAATCACCCGCATGGTCTCGGCGCTGCAAGCCGGCACCCGCGACGCGGTGGACTTCATGCAGGAAAGCTCATTCAAGGCAGATGACTGCGTACAACAGGCCCAGGAAGCCGGCATCGCGCTGGCTGAAATTACCGGCGCTGTGGCACAGATGCGCGAAAGCAACACCCAGATCGCCGTGGCCGCCGAGCAACAAAGCCATGTCGCCGAAGAAATGAACCGCGCCGTGGTGAGCATTCGCGATGTGACCGAAAACACCGTGCATCAGACCGTGGCGTCGGCCACTACCAGCAATGAACTGGCGACGTTGGCCGGGGAGTTGAGCAAGGCGATTGGGCAGTTGAAGTTGTAAGACTGTTCCAGCTGTAATCCAACTCCTACGACCAAGCCTCGGTTTACCTGAAGTTAAGACGAAACTTCCTCGCCATCCCCGCGAATAACGCCGACTTCTTTTACCTGACAACCGCTGCAAAGTCCCTCGCCTGATCAAACAGTGCGAGGGATTGCAGATGGTG
>NZ_JBZXEA010000008.1:0-8878 GCF_058725345.1 Pseudomonas sp. DW-iso17
CAGCCGATGAGCCAGCGCATGGCTCCAACCCAACCCCAGCCCACAATCGACCTCCTCCGCGCTAGTGCGATACAGCCGTGTCCACTCAAACGGCAAAATCCCGTCCAGCGCGCCGTCGGTGAGGGTGAGCAATTCCTCGCCGGTGACCATCGACACCGGGCAGCCGTGAGTGACTGTTTTATCCGCAGGCGCCGCCGCATCGCCCTTCGGATTCGACGCCACAGTTGGCACATCATCGACAGGCTCATGACGGACCAACGTCGTGCGCTGGGTCTTGCCGCGCACCATCGGCACCGGGTTCGAAACCAGCGTATCGCCCGCCTTCAACGGCACAGCCGGCACCGTCTTAATCGGCGTCGCCGCACTGCTCAGCAACACCGGCTTGGCGGCCTCGACATGGGTTTCCAGCCGAGGCCCCACTACTTGCTTGGCCAGCAATTCCAACAACGCCCGCGCCCGCCCGGATTTGACGTGACTGAGCACACGAGCCCCCAATCGCACCACCACGCCCATCGCACCCAACACGCGAATCAGCAGCAGATTGATCAGCACCTCACCGGTAATCTCACCCCACAGTTCAGCCATCTCCGTAGGCGGGAGCATGCGCATCCAGCTGACCAGCGCCGACAGGTAGATAAACAGCAGCGGCTCATCACTGAGCACCAACAAGCCTTGGGCTATCGCATCACTGCCCAGTGTCAGCAGTTCATCGAGCTCGGTTTGAGAAAGGTATTGCAGCAGTTTTTCGCTGTTGGGCTTGAGGTCGGCCAGCAGCGCAGACAGCTCGCCGAGGTTGTCCCACAGGCTGTAAAGCGCCTTGCCTAACCCACTGGCAAAAGCCGCTTCCAGCAAGCGGCGCCGCTCAAGCGGGCGGGCGTCTGCATAATTTTTCCACTGGGCCTGGAAGGTGTCGGTCCACTCTTTGCGCAGCCGGGCTTCCAACGCTGCGATCACTGACTGGTAGGACGCATACAGTGCTTTGAGGTGATCCTGGGAAACGTTGGGGTAGAAACTCACCCGGTATTGCTGGTTGCGATCACACTCGGTGACTTCGAGGATGCCACTCGGGCCGATGGTCTTATGGAGGGGCTCGCCCAGCGGGCCGCCGTTTGGATCAACGCGTTGCACGATCACCGGGGTGTTGCCGATGGGTACGAACCTCGTGCTCTGGAACATATGCACCAGGGTCAAGGCACCCGTGGCCTGGCAGGTGGCGACGGTGCTGCTGGGAAACAGGGAGCGATTGATCGGGGCAACCAGCGCGACGTCATCCCCGACCTTGAACACCTGTTCGACGTCCAGCGCGGAGAAGCTCCAAAAGCTTTTGGCCCACTCGTCAAAGGTGTTCAAGCAATCGCGAAAGTCACGGAAGACGCCCTCGACGTCGACCGTTTCCACGTTCATTGGCGTCAGCGCCAGCCTGCCAATGGCCGGGTTCAAGTGGCGGCCCCGTCAGCCGCACGCGTCACGAAAAAAACCATCTGCATTCCCTCGCACTGTTTGATCAGGCGAGGGACTTTGCAGAGGTTTGCCGGGGTGAGGAGTAGAGCTTATCCGGCAGTGGTGTGGGATGTTTCAGTTACTGCCAGGCACTGGGTTCGGCATGCCGACGAACCCCGGTTAGACTTACCTGTCGATATCAGCACTGCCCGGCCCGTCGTTAACCAAGGAAGCCTCATGTATTCAACCCGTCTGCTGTTCTGCCTTATTCCGTTGTGGGTACTGGCCGGTTGCTCCACTTCCCGTGGCCCCCAGCAGCCCGAGCGCAGTGAAGCCGAGGTGAAGGCGCAGATCGTGCGCCTGCTGCCGGCCAAGGTGTCGGACCGCAACGGTTGGGCCCAGGACATCTACACCGCCTTCGACACCCAGAAAATCTACCCCAGCACCGAAAACATCTGTGCGGTATTGGCGGTGACCGAGCAGGAGTCCACCTATCAGGTCGACCCGCCGGTGCCGGGCATGGGCAAGATCGCCCAGGATGAAATCCTGCGCCGCGCCGCCAAGGTGCATGTGCCGGCATTCGTGGTGCGCAGCGCCTTGCAACTGCGCTCGCCCACCGGCAAAACCTACGCCGATCGTTTGAATGCCGCCCGTACGGAGAGGGATTTGAGCGGCATCTTCGACGACTTCATCAGCATGGTGCCCCTGGGCAACACCCTGTTTGGCGGGTTCAACCCGGTACACACCGCAGGCCCCATGCAGGTCAGTATCGACTTTGCGCAGAAACAGGCGCGGGGTTATCCCTACACGGTGGACGGCACAATTCGCCGCGAAGTGTTCACCCGTCGCGGCGGCATGTACTTCGGCATCGCCCACTTGCTCGGCTACCCGGTGAGCTACGACCAGCCGCTGTACCGCTTTGCCGATTTCAACGCCGGTTGGTACGCCAGCCGCAATGCCGCGTTCCAGGCTGCAGTCAGTCGTGTTTCAGGCAAAGAGCTGGCGCTGGATGGGGATTTGATCCGCTATGGCTCATTGCTGCCCGGCACCACCGAGCTGGCGGTGCGTTCACTGGGGGCGAAGTTGGATATGCGCAACCCGAGCATCCGCAGCCAACTGGAGCAGGGCGAGCAGTTGGATTTCGAGGACACCACCTTGTACAAGCGCGTTTTCAGCCTGGCCGACCAGGCGGCCGGCAAGCCGCTGCCTAGGGCGATCCTGCCGGGTATTGTGCTCAAGAGCCCGAAGATCACCCGCAACCTGACCACGGCCTGGTTTGCCAAGCGCGTGGATGAGCGTTACCAGCGCTGCATGAAGCGCTGATCAACCGCGACGCTTGACGAACCGGCGCCACAAGCCCACCCACAACCACACCACCGGGAACGCCAGGATCACGAAGGGCAGCACATAGCTGGCACGTTCCAGAGCGTCTGCGGTGCCGTTCACCAGGTTGTCTCCCAGGTTGCTGAACATCCGGGTGAACCTTGACACCTGGTTGGCGCCGTCCGAGGAACGGAAGTTCAAGGTCACGCGGTTGGTGTCGAGGCGGCGTTGCTGGCCGGCGGCAACCTGAGCCAGTTCCTGCAGCTCGTTTTCAATGCCGGCTTGCTCTTTGCTCAGGACGATCAGATCGCTGACGGTGATGTCCTTGCGCTTGGCCAGTTCATCGAGGCGTTGCTGCTGAGCTTGCAGGCGGTCCTGGCGGCGGCGTACATCCGCCACGGCATCGGCCAGGTCTTCGGCAGTGGTGATGCGCTGGCCGAGCTTACCGCCTTCGGCCGCCAGGGCGACCATCGGCTCCACACCCGTGGGCGCGATCCGCAGGATGATCTGGCCACCTTGGCCGTCTTCGGTAATGCCAAGGATATTGCAGGCACCAAAGCGCGCCGTTTCACACGCCTCACGAGTGGCCTGCATACGCGGCGCAAGCAGGCCGCCGGGCAGGGCCAGGGTCAATTCATGCTCATAGGCCAGTTGCGCCCCGGCCTTGCCCTGTTCGCCATTGATGACGGTGGCGCGAGAGTGGTCCTTGGGGGAACAACCGGCCAAGGCCAGGCCAGCAAGCAAGATCAACAGCGGCGCGCGAAGCGGGTGGGAGTTGCCGTCCAGGTGGCGCATGGCGTTTCCTTGAAATGTGCAGGAGAAATTGGCCGAGATTAAAGCGGGTCTGGCCCATTAACGCAAAGCATTGCCCGGGATTTGCCCGGCTGATGGTGGTGGCTGCCGGGTCGAGGCTGGCGTACACCTCAAGCCTCACACCAGGGAAGCATCCGCCATGAACGCTCAGACCGTCCCCCAAGGCTTTGTCCCATTGCCGCGCAGCAGCCCGTTGCTGGAACTGCTCGGCCCGGCGTATTGCCGTGGCGAAGGTTTGCAATTGGAAGTCGGCCTGCGCGCCGATCATCGCCACGCCAATGGGCGAGGTACGGTGCACGGCGGGGTGCTGGCGACGCTGGCCGATATCGGCATGGGGTACGCCATGGCGTTTTCCAGTGAGCCGCCGTTGCCGTTGATTACCGCCAGCATGACCGTGGATTACCTGGGCGCCGTGCAGGTAGGGGAGTGGATGGTGGTGCGTCTGGAAAGCCATAAGCGCGGACGGCAGATGGCGTTCGCCACGCTGAGTTTGCAAGTGGAGGAGCGCGTGGTGCTGCGGGCGAGCGCGGTGTTTGCGGTGCCGCAAGCTGACAGGCAGTGAGATCAAATGTGGGAGTTGGCTTGCCTGCGATAGGGGTGTGTCAGTTAGCAATGATCTGACTGATAGACCGCTATCGCAGGCAAGCCAGCTCCCACATTTTTATCGAGTTCATTCAGGGGACATCGATAAAAGAAAAGGCCTGGCTTTTCGTGGAGCCGGGCCTTTTCTGTGTTGCTCTTATTGGCATGGGGGCCGCTACGCAGCCCAACGGGAGCAAGCTCCCTCGCCACAACCGCGATCCGGTTCAGTTGCGTTCGAGCGCCAGGGCCACGCCTTGGCCGCCGCCGATGCACAGCGTTGCCAAGCCTTTCTTGGCATCGCGCTTGATCATTTCGTGCAGCAGGGTCACCAGTACGCGGCAGCCTGAAGCACCGATCGGGTGGCCGATGGCGATGGCGCCGCCGTTGACGTTGACCTTCTGCGCGTCCCATTCCAGCTCTTTGCCCACCGCCAGGGATTGCGCGGCGAAGGCTTCGTTGGCTTCGATCAGGTCTAGATCAGCCAACTGCCAGCCGGCCTTGTCCAGGCAGCGGCGGGTGGCCGAGACCGGGCCGATGCCCATGATGGCCGGGTCGACGCCCGCGTTGGCGTAGCTGGCGATACGCGCCAGTACGGGCAGGCCGAGAGCCTTGGCTTTGTCGGCGCTCATCAGCAGCACGGCCGCAGCGCCGTCGTTCAGGCTCGAGGCGTTGCCGGCGGTGACGCTGCCGTCTTTCTTGAACGCAGGCTTGAGCTTGGCCAGGGATTCGGCGGTGGTGCCGGCGCGGGGTTGTTCGTCCACCGCGAAGGCCACCGGGTCGCCTTTGCGCTGGGGAATCAGGATTGGCGTGATCTCATCGGCAAAGCGCCCGGCTTCGATAGCGGCCGCGGCTTTTTGCTGTGAGGCGGCGGCAAAGGCGTCCTGGGCTTCGCGGCTGATGCCGTACTTGTCCACCAGGTTCTCGGCGGTGATGCCCATGTGGTAATCGTTGAACGCATCCCACAGGCCGTCGGTGATCATGCTGTCGATCATCTTCGCGTGGCCCATGCGCAACCCGGTGCGTGCGGCAGGTAATACGTACGGGGCCAGGCTCATGTTCTCCATGCCACCGGCAATGATCACCTCGGCGTCGCCGCAACGAATGGCCTGTGCGCCCAGGTGCAAAGCCTTGAGGCCCGAACCGCAGACCTTGTTCAGGGTCAGGCTCGGCACGGCGTGGGGCAGGCCGGCAAGGATCGAAGCCTGGCGTGCCGGGTTCTGGCCGCTGCCTGCGGTGAGCACCTGGCCGAGGATCACTTCATCCACTTGCGCCGGGTCCAGGCCGGTCTGCTCCAGCAGGCGACGGATCACGGCAGCGCCCAGTTCCGGGGCCGGGATGTTCGCCAGCGAACCTTGGAAGCTGCCTACGGCGGTGCGGGTGGCAGCAACAATCACGACGTCTTGCATGGAATCTGTCCTCACTGGAAGTGCATTTCTGGAACGTGGTCCGGGACGATCAGTTTACCGGCGGTCTTGCTCACAATCTCTTCAACGCTGACGCCAGGTGCGCGTTCCTTGAGGACAAAAGCGCCATTTTCGATTTCCAGGTACGCCAGGTCCGTGAGCACACGCTTGATGCAGTTGGCACCGGTCAGCGGCAGGCTGCATTGGCTGAGCAACTTGGACTCACCGTCTTTGGATGCGTGAGTCATGATCACAATGATGTTTTCTGCGCCGGCCACCAGGTCCATGGCACCGCCCATGCCCTTGACCAGTTTGCCGGGGATCATCCACGAAGCGATGTTGCCCTGTACGTCCACTTCGAATGCGCCCAGTACGGTGAGGTCGACATGCCCACCGCGAATCATCGCGAACGACTCGGCGGAGGAGAAGATCGAGGCGCCGATGCGTGCGGTGACGGTCTGCTTGCCGGCGTTGATCATGTCGGCGTCGATGGTTTCTTCGGTCGGGAACGGGCCCATGCCAAGCAGGCCGTTTTCCGATTGCAGCATCACTTCCATGCCGTCGGGGATGTAGTTGGCCACCAGGGTCGGAATGCCGATACCGAGGTTGACGTAGTAACCGTCCTGCATCTCGCGGGCAACGCGTTGAGCCATTTGTTCGCGGGTAAGCGCCATGATTGTTTCCTCTTATTGTTCTGGACGGGGATTATTTGCGGACGGTGCGCTGTTCAATGCGCTTTTCGAAGGTGCCGCAGATGATCCGGTCGACGTAGATGCCAGGGGTGTGGATCTGCGCCGGGTCCAGCTCGCCCGGTTCGACGATTTCCTCGACTTCGACCACGGTGATCTTGCCGGCGGTGGCGGCCAGCGGGTTGAAGTTCTGGGCGGTGTGACGGTAGATAACGTTACCGAAGTGGTCGGCTTTCCAGCCTTTGACGATGGCAAAGTCGCCGGTGATGGACTCTTCCATCAGATACGGGCGGCCCTTGAATTCGCGGGTTTCCTTGCCTTCGGCAACGGGGGTGCCGACGCCAGTGGCGGTAAAGAAGGCCGGAATGCCGGCACCGCCTGCGCGCATTTTTTCTGCCAGGGTGCCTTGAGGGGTAAGCACCACCTCAATCTCGCCGCTGAGCAGTTGTTTCTCGAAGAGGGCGTTTTCACCCACGTAGGAAGCGATCACTTTGCTGATCTGCTTCTGTTCCAGCAGCACACCCAGGCCGAAGCCATCGACGCCACAGTTGTTGGAGACCACCGTCAGGTCGCGGGTACCTTTGCGCTTGATTTCGGCAATGAGGTTTTCCGGAATGCCACACAGGCCAAAACCACCGGAGAGCACGGTCATGCCGTCTTCCAGGCCTGCCAGCGCTTCTTCATAGGACGCCACGCGTTTATCGAAACCTGCCATATGCACCTCTTTTATTGTTTGTGGTCCAGCCAGTGAGTTGAGTGTTGCGCCAGCGGATTGATTTGTTAAGTTGTTTTTTAAGGTTGATTGATTTAGAAAACAGCATAGTCCAGTCGTCGTCCGGAGCTGCGTCATGACCGTTAAACAGATGCGTGCCTTTCTCGCTGTTGCTCAGAGTCTGAGTTTTGCCGCTGCCTGCGAGCGTTTGCACCTCTCCCAGTCGGCGTTGAGCTTGACCATCAAGGGCCTGGAAGAAGGCTTGGGCGGGCGCCTGTTCAGCCGTAATACCCGTAACGTCGCGCTGACCCCTGAAGGTGAGTCCCTGTTACCCCTGGCCCGCCGGTTGATTGCCGACTGGGACAACGCTGAGGACGAACTGCGCCAGCGTTTTACCTTGCAACGGGGGCGTGTCACGGTGGCAGCGATGCCATCGTTTGCTGGCAACCTGCTGCCGCCCATCCTGAAGATATTCCGCGCCCGTTACCCTCAGGTGAACGTGACGGTGCATGACCTGATCAATGAGCAGGTGCTGGAGATGGTGCGCGACCGTCAAGTGGAGCTGGGGGTGGCCTTCGAGCCGTCTGAGGGCTCGTCATTGGCGTTCACGCCGTTGTATCTGGATCGCTTTGTCGCCGTGGTCCCAGGCGATTCAGCCTTGGCACAGCGTGCTGAAATCGACTGGGAAGTCTTGTTGGAACAGCCGTTCATCACCCTGCAACGGCCTTCCACTGTGCGGGTGATGCTGGAAGAACACCTCGGTGCCTTGCAGATGAAATTGCCCGTTGCCTTGGAAAGCCATCAATTGGCGACGGTGGGCAAAATGGTTGCCAGCGGTTTGGGGGTTAGCGCGGTGCCAGCGTTATGCGCCAGGCAGATGGAGGAGGCGGGAGCCCATTGCATTACCTTGACTGGCCCGGTGATCGAGCGACCGATTGGGGTGCTGACCAAGCCGGGGCATGAACTGTCGGCGGCGGCGCAGGTGTTGTTTGATATCTTTCGGGATGAGGCGGGGAAGGGCAGGTTTCCAACTTTTTAAATCAGTAAATACACCTGTGGGAGCTGGCAAGCCAACTCCCACATTGATTGAGTACTACTTAGTAGTAACGGTCGATCACTTTAACTTGCGAGCTGTCTTTGAAAGACGCCCAGGCATTGTTAAGTGTGTCGAACACTTGCTCGATAAAGTTGCGATCAGCGGCGGCCTTCTTGCCGACATAACCCTGGCCACGGCGGTACATCTTCAGGCGCGCCGCCAGCTCACGGTTGTTACGGTCAAACTCGGCTTCTTCGGTATGGGGCGCCAGGCAGTCAATTTGCACTTCGCCGGATTTGCCAATCCACAGGATATGGTCGTCGAGTGTGTCTTTCTGCGCTGCGAACATCTCAGCCAATTCATCGATAGTGGGTTGGTTGTTCAGATTCATGTGTAAGCCCCTTGACCAGTTGGCGATCTATCAGTTGATTCGTTAATACCAGTAAGTTGTCTCCGGTCACTAAAACCGGGCGTCAGCGACGGGCTGCCGAATACGGGCAGGGTCTTGAAGCTGATGCATGTAGTCTTGCTGATGGACTGCTACGCAATGCTCTGATCACGAAGACAAGCCGCGTTTGAGCGCCTTGTACCTGTCCCTTCCGGGGCCGGTCAGCTTCATCAATCTGCCTTGTGGGCAGTGCACATCCGGAAAAACAGCTCGGCGGTCAGACGAGCCTGTTCAAAACGCTTGTTACCAACGCTCTCGATCCGAGAGACGTCTAGATCATGCAAGGACAAAAAGGTTACGTCAACGGTTATGTAGTGATTATTTTTGCTCACTACATAAATTGCCGCGGGGACGGGGGAATGCGCGAAAACGTGACTTGGGCGTCATTTTCTGTGCGGTGGGTCGCAGGGTTTTGGTGGCGAGTTTACGCAG
>NZ_JBZXEA010000008.1:8978-133276 GCF_058725345.1 Pseudomonas sp. DW-iso17
TGGGCGTCATTTTCTGTGCGGTGGGTCGCAGGGTTTTGGTGGCGAGTTTACGCAGATCCCCTGTGGGAGCTGGCTTGCCTGCGATGGCGATGTGTCAGTGAGTACATGTTCGCCTGACACACTGCTATCGCAGGCAAGCCAGCTCCCACATGTTGATGCGTCGCTATCTCAATCTCTCGGACAGTAAGGGTAATAGCCGCTCGCACGAGGCCTGGATCTTCACCTGCAACAGCTCATCACCCCGAGTCTTGCCCAGGTTGATGGCGATCACCGGCTTACCCTGATCGACCATCGCCTTGCACAGGCGAAACGCCGAATAGGCCATCAGCGATGACCCCACCACCAACAGTCCTTCGGCATGCTCTACCGCCGTCATTGCCTTGAGCGCCGTCGCTGGTGCGACGTTCTCGCCAAAGAACACCACATCCGGTTTCAGCCGTTCGCCATTGCAATGTGGGCAGTGGGGTACCTGGAAGCGCTGTTCAAAGGCCGGATCGAGCAAGGTGTCGCCATCCGGCGCTTGCACCGCATGAACCTGTGCCATGTGCGGGTTATCGACCTCCATCTGCCGCTGGATCACGTCGCGCTCGCTACGCAATTGGCAATCCAGGCACAGCACCCGATGCAAGCTGCCATGCAGCTCGATCACACCCTGGCTGCCGGCCTGGTCATGCAGGGTGTCGACGTTCTGCGTAATCAGCCCGCTGATGTGGCCACGGTGCTGCAGCGTCGCGAGCGCCAGGTGGGCCTTGTTCGGCTGGGCAATGCGCACCCGTGGCCACCCCAGCATCGCCCGCGCCCAGTAGCGGCGCCGCGCCTCGGGAGTGGCGAGGAATTCCTGGTACATCATCGGTGGCTTGCCCCGGCGTACACCTTCCCCGTCCCGGTAATCCGGGATACCTGAAGATGTACTGATCCCTGCGCCGGTCAGCACCAGGAAACGCCGGCCGGTCATGGCCCGGTGCAGGGTGTCGAGGTGATCTTCCTGATGGTCCAGCGTGTCGAGCATGGGTTCCCCCTATTCGCCGCGGATGTACTGTTCCAGCTGCTGGATCAAGGCCGCTTGTTCGGCAATCGCTTCCTTGACCAGGTCACCGATGGACAGCAGGCCCAGCAGTTTGCCGTCTTCGACCACCGGCAGGTGGCGCAGGTGACTGTCGGTCATGATGTTCATGCATGCCTCGACACTCTTGTGAGTATCCACCGTGATCACCGGCGAGCTCATCACCTCATGGACCTTGGTGGTGACCGACGAGAGGCCCTTGAGCATGATTTTGCGCGCGTAATCCCGTTCACTGATGATGCCGACCACCACGTCATCCTTGACCACTGGCAAGGCACCGACGTTTTTCTCGGACATCCGCACCAGCGCTTCAAACACGGTGTGGTCCCATTTGATCGTGTGGACGTCCTGGTTTTTCTGATCCTTGGCTTTCAGCAGTTGTGCAACGGTCTTCATGGCGGCCACTCCGGTGTTGTTGTTGTTGGTAGTCCAGATCCCCTACAGAATCCTAGACCGAACTCGCCGGAGCAAGGGCCAATGCGGCGTTAAACCTGTCGAAAAACGTCATGTGCCGGTTTTTTTCGGTATCTATCCCGCATTTACCGGCTTTTTCCCGCGTTTGGGGCTGGCGCCGGCCTTGCGCGGGGCGGCCTTGCGTTTCTTTTTCCAAGGCGTTGCACCTCGTCCAGCCGGGCTGGCGGGGCCAGTGATAGTCATGCGCATGCCGTTACAGCGTGCCACCTGCTTGCTCATCCACGCCGCTTGCTTGGCGACGAATTCCTCCAGGCTCATTTCGCCGCTTTGCACCATGTCCAGTGCCTGTTCCCAGATGGCGGTGGTGCCGGGGTCGGCGATGGCGCGGGGCACTGCGTCAATCAGGCTGAACGCGGCCGGGGTTGCCGACAGGGCCTTGCCGTTTTTCACCAGATAACCGCGGTCCAGCAAGCCCTGGATGATCCCGGCGCGGGTGGCCTCGGTGCCGATGCCAGTGGTGTCCTTGAGTTTTTGCTTAAGCAACGGGTCCTCCACCAGCTTGGCGACGTTTTTCATGGCCTTGATCAGGTCGCCTTCAGTAAAGGGCTTGGGCGGCTGGGTCCACAGGTCCTTGAGGTTGACCTTGGCCACGGCGTAGTCGTGGCCCTGCACCAGCGTCGGCAACGCTTGGGGCGCAGGCGCTTCGCGACCTTTGGCGGGTGCCAGCGCTTCGGGCAAGGCGCGTTTCCAGCCCGGCTCGATGATGACTTTGCCCACCGCGCGCAACGCGTGGCCGGCACAGTCGAAATCGGCCTGGGTGCGGTCGTATTCATGGTTGGGCAGGAACTGCGCCAGGTAGCGCGCACGAATCAGCGTATAGACCGCACGGTGCTTGCCGGTCAGTTGGCTGACCTCCTTACCGGCTCCGGTGGGGATGATGCCGTGGTGGGCGCTGACTTTCGCGTCGTTCCAGGCCCGCGAACGGCGCCGAGGGTCGATGTGCGACATCAGCTCGTTGACCGCCGTGTCCGCACGGCCCAGCGCCGCAAGAATCTTCGGCGCTTCACTGTGCTGGCTCAACGGCAGGTAGCCGCAATCGCTGCGCGGGTAGGTGATGGCCTTGTGGGTTTCGTACAGGGATTGAGCGATGTCCAGGGTTTCCTGGGCGCCCAGGCCGAGCTTCTTCGAACAGATCTCCTGCAAGGTGCCGAGGTCGAAGGGCAGGGGCGCCACTTCGCGCATGCGCTCGGTACGCAGTTTCACCAGTCGCGCCGTGGCGGCGTTGAGCATGGCGTCGGCGGCGTCCCGCGCCAGTTGCGGGTTGAGGCAACGGCCCTGGTCGTCACAGGCATCGTCAGGGGCGCGCCATTGGGCGGTGAAGGTCATGTGCTCGTGACGCAGGTCGACATCAATGGCCCAATAGGCCACCGGCACGAAGTCGGCAATGCTGCGATCACGGTCCACCACCAGGCGCAGGGTCGGGGTTTGCACGCGGCCTACCGGCAGCACGCCCTGGTAACCGGATTGGCGCCCCAGCAGGGTAAACAGGCGGCTCATGTTCATGCCGATCAGCCAGTCGGCACGCGAGCGCCCCAGGGCCGAATGATACAGGCTGAAGGTTTCTGCACCGGGTTTGAGCGCCGCCAGGGCCTTGCGAATGGAGGCGTCGTCGAGCGCCGACAACCACAGCCGCTGGATCGGCCCGCGGTAGCGGCAGTGTTCTACCAGTTCACGGGCGATCATCTCGCCTTCACGGTCGGCGTCGGTGGCGATCACCAGTTCCTGGGCTTCGCCCAGCAAGCGCTTGACGGCCTTGTATTGGCTGGCGGTCTTGGGCTTGACCAGCATCTTCCATTTTTCCGGGACGATC
The DNA here is from genome assembly GCF_058725345.1 of Pseudomonas sp. DW-iso17. Classification (NCBI taxonomy): domain Bacteria; kingdom Pseudomonadati; phylum Pseudomonadota; class Gammaproteobacteria; order Pseudomonadales; family Pseudomonadaceae; genus Pseudomonas; species Pseudomonas sp. DW-iso17. The sequence continues at coordinate 12,326 of NZ_JBZXEA010000008.1, forward strand.
GGCAGGTCGGCCAGCACCCAGCGTTTGTATTTGGCGTCGTAGGCGTCGGGCGGGGCGGTTTCCAGCAGGTGGCCGATGCACCAGGTGACCGTGACTCCATTACCCAGCCAGCACCCATCGCCACGGCGGCTGGCGCCAAGCACAGCCGCGATATCCTTGGCCTGGGAGGGTTTTTCACAGAGGTACAGCCGCATGGTCATCACATCAGATCGGGTTGATGCCTTGCAGGATGCTTATTTGAAGGGGTTTGAGCAACCATTATCTGTATGGATGTACAGCAATTTGTGTGGGTGCCATACGTCGCTGTAGGAGCGAGCTTGCTCGCGAAGGTCGTTAACGATGCCGCGGGGCGCCTGGTGCCCCGCGTTGCTCTCAGGTTCTTCGCGAGCGAGCTCCTACAAGGGAGAGGTATCAGTTTTTTTCGATATCCACATGCCGGGTTTCCTTGAGGCAGAACAACCCGACGATCAGGCTCACGCCCGTCACCACCACCGGGTACCACAACCCATAGAAGATATCGCCGGTGTACACCACCAGGGCAAACGACACAGTGGGCAGGAACCCGCCAAACCAGCCGTTACCGATGTGGTAGGGCAGCGACATCGAGGTGTAGCGGATGCGCGTCGGAAACAGCTCCACCATCAGCGCCGCCAAGGGCCCGTAGCACATGGCGGCGATGAAAATCAGCACCACGATCAGCACCACCACCATCACCTTGTTGACCTGGGCCGCATCTGCCGATGACGGGTAACCGGCCAGGGCCACGGCGCCACGCAGGGCCGCTTCATCAAAACCGTCGATACGCACATCGCCGACGCTCACTTGCACCGGGCTGCCCGCAGGGGCGGCGGCGCTGCTGTAGGGCAGCCCCTGTTTGACCAGGAAGGTCTTGACCTTGTCGCAGGGGCTGTCAAAACGTGCCTTGCCCACCGGGTCGAACTGGAAAGTGCAGGTGGCCGGGTCGGCCAGTACGGTGATCGGCGCCTGTTGGCTGGCCTGGTCCATTGCGGGGTTGGTGTAGTGCGCCAGGCCCTTGAAGATCGGGAAGTACAGCGCGGTCGCCAACAGCAGGCCGAGCATCAGCACCGGCTTGCGCCCGACCTTGTCCGATAGCCAGCCAAACAGGATAAAGAACGGTGCGCCGATCACCACGCTGATGATCAACAGCATATTGGCTAGGGCTGGGTCCATGCGCAGGAACTGGGTGAGGAAGAACAGCACATAAAACTGCGCTGCGTAGAAGGTCACCGCCTGCCCGCCGTTGATGCTGAACAGCGCGATCAGCACCACCTTGAGGTTTTCCCACTTGCCGAAGGACTCGCGAATCGGCGCCTTGCAGGCCTTGCCTTCCTCTTTCATCTTCAAGAAGGCGGGCGATTCGTGCAGGCTCATGCGGATCCAGGTCGAGATGCCCAGCAGCACGATGGAAAACAGGAACGGAATGCGCCAGCCCCACACTTCGAACTGATCGCCGGTGAAGTAACGGCAGGCCAGCACCACCAGCAGCGACAGCAGCAAGCCGAGGGTGGCGGTGGACTGAATCCAGCTGGTGTGCAGGCCGCGCTTGCCCGGTGGCGCATGCTCGGCCACGTAGGTAGCGGCGCCGCCGTACTCACCGCCCAGCGCCAGGCCCTGCAGCATGCGCAGCACAATGAGGATGATCGGTGCGGCAATGCCGATGCTGGCGTAGGTCGGCAGCAACCCGACGCAGAAGGTTGCCACGCCCATCAGGATGATGGTCACGAGGAAGGTGTACTTGCGCCCGATCATATCGCCCAGCCGGCCGAACACCAGCGCACCGAATGGCCGCACCACAAAGCCTGCGGCGAAAGCCATCAAGGCAAAGATAAACGCCGTGGTGTCGTTGACCCCGGCAAAAAACTGCTTGCTGATCACCGCCGCCAGGGCGCCGTAGAGGAAAAAGTCATACCACTCGAACACCGTCCCCAAAGAGGAGGCGAAGATGACCTTTCTTGATTCGTTGGCGGTACTTGCACTGGCCGCCGAGCCCAGGGGTTGAGCATGTTCTGACATCGGGTGTCCCTCACAGTGATTATTTATTGTTTTTCCACTGTCGGCGCCAACCTCGGCGCCGGTGTTTTTCAACTTCATATAGCGTTAATGATTACGCGGGGTGCCCTGTGGTGCGCGGTGCTGGTGGGTTTTTCGCGAGCAAGCTCGCTCCTGCAGTGTTGGGTGACAGAATCAGCTGTGCGGCCTTCTCCGCGATCATCAGCGTGGGTGAGCAGGTATTGCCGGAGGTGATGCGCGGCATGATCGACGCATCGGCAATGCGCAGGCCGGGAATGCCGTGTACGCGCAGTTGGCTGTCGACCACGGCGTCTTTGTCATCGCCCATGCGGCAGGTGCCCACCGGATGGAAAATCGTGGTGCCGATCCGTGCAGCGGCCTCGTGCAGTTGTTCTTCAGTTTGCAGGGCTTCGCCGGGCAGGTATTCCACCGGTTTGAACTGGCTCAGGGCCGGAGCGGCGACGATGCGCCGGGTCAGGCGAATAGCGTCGGCGGCCACGCGCAAGTCTTCGGGGTGGCTGAGGTAATTAGGTTGTATCAGCGGCGCATCCGCCGGGTTGGTCGAGCGGATATCCACCCGGCCGCGACTTTGCGGGCGCAGGTCGCAGACCGACGCGGTAAATGCCGGGAAGCCGTGCAACGGTTCGCCAAAGCGTTCCAGGGACAGTGGCTGCACATGGTATTGCAGGTTGGCCGAGGTCTGCTCCGGGCCGGAGCGGGCAAACGCGCCAAGCTGGCTGGGCGCCATCGACAGCGGGCCGCTGCGGTCGTACAGGTAGCGCAGGCCCATGCCCATCTTGCCCCACAAGGTACCGGCGATCTGGTTCAGGGTGCGGGCATTCTCCAGCTTGTAGATCAGGCGCAGTTGCAGGTGATCTTGCAGGTTGCCACCAACCCCTGGCAGCTCGTGCACCACGTTGATACCCAGCGGCTTGAGCACATGGGAAGGGCCGATCCCTGAGCGTTGCAGAATCCCCGGTGAACCCACGGAGCCGGCGCACAGCACAATCTCCTTGCGCGCCTTCCAGCTCAGTGCCTGGCCGTGTTGGCGTCCCAGTACCTGCGAGGCACGACCGTTTTCCAGTAGCACACGCTCAACCTCTACATCAGTCAGCACGGCGAGGTTGGGGCGCTGGCGGATCGGCTTGAGGAACGCCTTGGCCGCATTCCAGCGCACACCGGCTTTCTGGTTGACCTGGAAGTAACCGCAGCCCTCGTTGTCGCCCTGGTTGAAGTCATTGATATTGGCGATGCCGCTTTGAGCCGCCGCCTCACGAAACGCATCGAGGATCGGCCACGACAGGCGCTGTTGCTCGACGCGCCACTCGCCGCCCTCGCTGTGGAATTCAGAGCCGCCGGCAAAATGGTTTTCGCTCTGTTTGAACAGCGGCAGTACGTCTTTCCAAGCCCAGCCCGCGTTGCCCGCCGCCGCCCAGCCATCGTAGTCCTGGGCCTGGCCGCGCATGTAGATCATGCCGTTGATGGACGAGCAGCCGCCCAGCACTTTGCCCCGTGGGTAACTCAAGGCGCGCCCCTGCAGGCCGGCTTGGGGTTGGGTCTTGAAGCACCAATCGGTGCGTGGGTTGCCGATGCAGAACAGGTAGCCGACGGGGATATGGATCCAGGGGTAGTTGTCGCGGCCACCGGCTTCCAGCAGCAGGACACGGTGAGCCGGGTTGGCGGACAGACGATTGGCCAGCAGGCATCCGGCAGGGCCGGCGCCGACGACGATGTAATCGTATTCAGCAGTTGCATTGGGCATCTGGGGCCTCGCTTGTTTTTCTTATTGGGCCCATCCTAGTTGTTAGTTTTCGTCTTAAAAATGTTAGTTTTTACCCACCCGCTGTGCGTTTTTAAACAACGCCGGCTGGCCCAGGCTCTGGAGGCGATATGTTCGACTGGAATGACCTGCGGTTTTTTCTCGAGTTGCAGCGCAGTGGCCGCCTGCTCACCGCCGCCCAACGCCTGAAAACCACGCATGCCACCGTGGCGCGGCACATCGACGCCATCGAGAAAAGCCTCGGCACGGCGCTGTTCGTGCAGCACGCCCAGGGCTATGAACTGACGCCCGCCGGCGAAGCGTTGCTCAAGCATGCCGAGGCTATGGAAAATGTGGCACTGCTGGCCGAAGATGAACTCACCCATTCTGCTGCGCCCCTGGGCAAGATCCGCCTCGGCGTAGCCGAAGGCCTGGGCGTGATGTTTCTGGCCGCACGCATGGGCGGGCTATTTGAACGCTACCCAGGGTTGGAGGTGGAGCTGGTCGCGGTGCCGCGCTTTGTCAGCATCCTCAACCGCGAGGCGGAGATCAGCATTCACTTGGAACGCCCCAGCGCCGACCAACTGGTGACGCGCAAACTCACCGATTATCGCCTGGCGCTGTACGCCAGCCGTGCCTATCTGGCGCGTAACCCGCCCATCGAAAAACGTGAAGACCTCGCTGCCCATGCCTGGATCGATTATGTCGATGACTTGCTGTTCAGCCAGGAACTGAAGTTCCTCAACAGCTTCTGCCGTAGCCCCAAGGTGGTGTTCCACAGCACCAGCGTGATCGCCCAGCACCAGGCGGCGCGTTCGGGGTTGGGGATTGCGGTGTTGCCGTGTTTCATGGCAGCTGGCGATGAGGCGTTGGTGCCGTTGTTGCCGGCAGAGGGCATTCAGCGCAGCTATTGGATCAGCTCGCGCCGGGAGCTGCACAAGTCGGTGCGGTTGCGGGTGTTGTGGGATTATGTAGTGGGGTTGTGCGCGCGGGAGCAGGGCTTGTTGCTCGGTGAATCCCGCTGACGCACACGGATTAAACGGTGGGAGCTGGCTTGCCTGCGATGGCGGCGTGTCAGCTTGCACATGAGTGGCTGATACACCGCCATCGCAGGCAAGCCAGCTCCCACATTTGGATCGGGGTGTGTCAGGGGCAGTCTAGAACTTTACTACCTGATGCACCTGCTCGGCACAGGCCCGAGCCTCTTCAATCATCTTTCCGAACGCATCGCTGGTGACTTCGGCATGGGTCAGCCAGCGCTTTTTCTGGCTCAGGCGATAGTGGTAGCGCAGCGAGCCGTCCTCAAGTTTGCCGTCCAGGTCGAGGTCGTACCAGGGCGAGCGCACCTTGCAGCCGGGGATGGCTTTTTCCATCTTCCCGCCAGCCAGGGTGTAGGTGTAGTCGTAGGTCTCTGGGTTGCCCAGGTAGAGGTCAGCCTGTTGCCCCTGGCGGCGATAGTTGATGTAGCCCTCCCAGCGGTCTTTCAAGGACGGGTCGGTGTAGACATAGTCATTGGCCAGTTTTTCCAGGGCGCGCTGATCGTTCATGCGGGCGGTGACGCTGTAGCCGTCATGTACCACAAAGCGGGTGGGTTCGCGGGTGATCTGGCAGTCGCTGATGTCATTGCCGAAGTTGGCGCAGATGTTCTGGTCGGTGGCGGTGGTGCCTTGCTGGCGGTCTGCGACGCTCAGTTGCATCAACGGCAAGCGGCTGAAGGTAATAGTCGCCTTGACCGCGCCATCTCCCTCTTTGCCGTACTGCACCTGTTTGTCCAGGCGTATCGAGACTTCGGGGCGCTCCAGTGGGATGTGTTCTTCGCGCACCTGGCCCTGCGCATCGTTTACCAATACCCAGCGGTCCTGAATGTCGGGCATGGTTTGGCCAGGGGCGAAGACCGGGTTGGTCGGGTCAAGCCACCACACCTGTCCATTCACTTCGGCACGCACGATGGCATGGTTCGGCGCCTGGGTGCCGGGGATCAGCAAGGCATCGACCACGTCGCCACGGCTGACCCACGCGGTCTCAGCCTTGATGCCGCTGGCCTTGAGCATGGCCGTCAGCAGGGTCGCCAGGTCCTTGCAGTCGCCGTAGCCGTGCTGCTCGATTTCCGCCAGGCTGAACGGCACATAGCCGCGCTCGGTCGCGCGCCAGTCACCCAGGTAGCGGTAGTGATCATTGATGTGCTGCATCAGCGCGGCCACTTGCTCAGCCGGCGCCAGGCTGCGTGCGGCGGCCACCGCGGTGGCGGCTTGCGCCGGCAGGGTGGCGCCGAGGATCTGGTTGTAACGCTGGGCGAAATCACCGAAGTACGCCTGGCGGTCCACGGCGCTGCCCACTTCCAGGCGTGGGACGCGCAGCAGTGCGGCGGCGGAGGATTCATTGATGTAGTTGAGGTAGGTCGGGGCTTTTTGCACCACGTCCAGGGTCTTGCCGTTGCTCGAAGGCGTTACCTTGAAACCGTCGAACAATTCACTTCGCCACTGGATCGGCCGTTCGGCGGTAAAGCGCGCCTTGAAGCGATCGCGGCGGGCTGAGCTGGGCCCGAATTTGAGCACATAGTGGAACTGAGTCATCAGCGGTTTGGCCGGGTAATGCTGGCGTACCGTGTAGCGGATCTGCGTGCCCACGCGCAGGTTGGGGAAGGCCAGGGAGGTTTGCTTGTCGCGGCTGAAGCCTTGGTCCGGGTTGGGTGCGCTGCGGGTATCGATTTGCGTGGCAGCCAGGGCGACCGGCTTGGCGCCAGGCTGAGTGGACTGTGCACTGACCACTTCAAAGGTGTCGGCTTCGGAGTAGTCGAAGTCGATGCGCGAGAGCATTTCGCGGCCGTTGGCCTTGAGAATTGTGTAGCGGTAGGTGGTGGTGCAGTCAGTGCTGGCGTCGCGGTTGAAGTGGCAGTGCAGCTCGGTGTCACTGGCCAGCGGGGCTTCGGCTATGGGTTGCAGGGCCGCGCTGACGGAATGGGAAACCAGCCCCAGACTGATCAAAATCAAAGGGCGGTGGAACGGAAAACGGTACATGGGCGCCTCGGGTGACACATTGAAACAGCTACCCGGCGGGTAGCGAGAAGGCGCCGGATGATAATGGATCTCAACGGCAAAGGCCAGGATTGTTCGACAATTTATCGGGCTGAAAGGCCCGTGCTAGAGCCTTTCTTTGATTTGGATCAAGGTTTTTATGCCGCGAGCGCGTCACGCGCTTAGAGGAACCAGCGATATTCCCGCGCCTGGATCTCCTGCTGGAAAGCCAGGTGGTCCTGGCGTTTGTTCTCGCAATACACCTCGACAAATTCCGCGCCCAGCTTGTCGCGCAGTACTGGTTGTTGCTGCATGGCACGCACGGCGTCGAGCATTTCCACCGGGAAATCGGCGCCGCTGTTGCGGTCCTCGTTCAGTGGCGCGATGGGTTCGCGCTTGGCCTCAAGCCCATGCTCCAGGCCCACCAGGATCGCCGCCAGCACCAGGTAAGGGTTGGCATCGGCGCTGGCCAGGCGGTGCTCGATCCGCAGGTTGCGCGGGTCGGACTCGGGGATGCGCACACAGGCATCGCGGTCTTCAAAGCCCCAGCTCGCCCGCGTCGCAGCGTTAACCGTGCCGCCCAGGCGGCGGAAGGCATTGTGGTTGGGCGAGAAAATCGGCATGCAGTGGGGCAGTAATTCCAGGCAACCGGCTACGGCGTGGCGCAATGGCTGCTGCTGATGGGCCGCTAGCAAGTTATTGCCCGCTGCGTCGTAAAGGCTGACATGCACGTGCATGCCGCTGCCGGGAAATTGCAGGTAGGGTTTGGCCATGAAGCTGGCGCGGTAACCATGCTTGAGCGCGACGCCACGGGTGCTACGGCAGAACAGGGCGGCCCAGTCGGCGGCGCGCAGGCCGTCATCGCAGTGGCCGAAGTTGATCTCGAACTGGCCGGGGCCGATCTCGGCGGTGATCACCGTGATGTCGATGCCTTGGTCCTTGGCGGTTTGCGCCATGTCGTCGAGCACGTCGCTGAAACGCGACAGCCGTTCGATATGCAGGTTGGGCTGGTCGTCGGCATCCCCACTGAGCGGGTCGCGGGCAAATTGCGGCAGGCCGTTTTCCAGCTGTTTATCGAACAGGTAGAACTCCAGCTCAAACGCCACCACGGGATGAATGCCCTGATGCTGCAAGCGTTCCAGCACCTTGGCCAGGACTTCGCGGGGTTCGAACTCGATGGGCGCTTCGGTGCCGTCCGAGGTGATGAGCATTTGCCCCAATGGCTGCGACTCCCAGTTCACCGGTTTGAGCGTGCCGGGCACCAATCGGCGATTGGCGTCCGGGTCGCCATCGTTGAAGCAGTAGTCGCCAATCTTGAACAGCCCACCCTGGGCCCCCAGTAGCACCGCATTCTGCGGCAGCTTCAGCGGGCTGCCGGCGGCGATTTTTTCAAGCATCTCCACTGGGTAGCGCTTGCCGTAGAAATGCCCGGGAATGTCCAGGGCGATCAGGTCGACATAGCGCACGTCGGGGTGGTTCTGGCGAAAGCTCCGTACTTCGGCCAGCAACGTGGAGGAATGGCTTTTCACGGGCGCAGCTCCTAGTTGTAAACCCACAAGACGCGGGCGGGCAGGTCGGTCAGGTTGGCGTAGCGGCAGTGGGCGAAACTGGCGAGGTGGAAGCTGTCGCCGGGGCCGAGGGTGACTGGCTCGGCTTCGTCATCCACCCACAGGGTCAACTCGCCTTCGAGCACAAATCCGGCCTGTTCGGCACGGTCGCTCATGCTCTGTTCGCCGCTGTTGGCACCGGGGGCCAACAGGCTGTCAAGCATCGAGAACGCACCGTTCATGCTCGGCGACACCAGGATGTCGGTGATGCCGTTGGCGTAATACACCGTGCGCCGCTCGTTGGGGCGGGTCACCCAATCCACCGCCTTGGGTTTGGGCAGGCTGTAGAAATACGTGGTGGGCACGTCGAGGGCGTGGCTGATGGCGGTTAAATCGGCCACGGTCGGGCGCGACAGGCCACGTTCGACCTGGGACAGAAATCCCACCGATCGTTCGATTTTTTGCGCAAGTTGGGCCAGGGTGAGCTTCTTGTGCTTGCGCAGGTCGTGGATCAGCGCCGCGAGGGTGGCGAGTTCTTCTTGTGGGGTCATGAAATTTATATCGAATAATTTCATGAAAAATTACACGATTATTTTCACGCTCGCAAACCCTATGCACAAACCCTTGTGGCGAGGGAGCTTGCTCCCGCTGGGCAGCGAAGCGGCCCCACCCCATTCACCGCATGCGTTCAGTGGATGCGCGGTGTGGCTTTTTGGGGCTGCTGCGCACCCCAGCGGGAGCAAGCTCCCTCGCCACAAAGGATTGGGAAATATGGGGAAACTGTATTGGGCAGGGACATCTCAGGTGCCTGCTAGGTTGAATGGACCATTCAACCATTCAGGGGAGCAAAGGATTGCTTCACAAGCCCAACTCTCATTTGTTGCGACGTGGCCGTTATTCGGAACCTGGTCGAGCTTATTTGGTAACTACCGTGGTTTATCAGCGTCGTCCGGTATTTGCCGATATTTACCTGGGGCGGCTATTGGTTGCCGAGCTCAAACGAGCCCATGACCTTGAGCTGGTCAACTCTTTGGCCTGGGTCATTATGCCGGATCACCTTCACTGGTTATTTGAATTGCGAAGCGCGACGCTGTCTGAAGTGATGAAGCGAGTGAAGTCGCGAAGCACACTGACCATCAACCGAGCCCGTCGCACACAGGGTGCTTTCTGGCAGAACGGCTATCACGATCGTGCGGTGCGAGCCGAGGGAGACCTTATCAAGGCTGCTCGCTACATCATCGCCAACCCACTGCGAGCCGGACTGGCCGGGCATGTTGGCGACTACTCACTCTGGGACGCCGCCTGGCTATAACGGTGTACCCCCACTGTGGCGAGGGAGCTTGCTCCCGCTGGGCCGCGAAGCGGCCCCAAAAAGCCCGACCGCGTACCCACTGAAAACATGCGGTGAATGGGTTGGGGCCGCTGCGCAGCCCAGCGGGAGCAATCTCTGTCCGCAGGGAAATACGGCTGAATGATTGCGCGCCGCCGCGGTCGGAACCTGGGTACGCACCATTAATTGAAGGAGCACCCATGAAGTCGAAAACCTTAGCCGCTTGCCTGCTGGTCGCTGCCAGCTTTTCCTCCGTCAGCGCTGTCGTGCAGGCCGGCGATACCCCTCAGGAAACCGTGCAACCTTCAAACATCAACGCCCGTGACTTGAAAGAGGGTGATCGCGCCCCGGACATCTTGATGCGCGAGGAGTCAGCGATTAAAGACTGGAAAAAACGCGGGCTCCAACAGCCCGAAGAAGAAAGCCAATGGGCGCGTGTAGGTGACAAGTACGTCCTGCTCAAGACCACCAACGGCACCATCCTGGAGATTACGCCAGTCAAGAAATAATTCCGCCGGGGCACCTGCTCGCTTCATGTTTCTTGCGTTAAGGTAACCGACCGCAATGGTCGCGTTACCTTTGAAGAACGAGAGCAGGATGCTTGCCACCATCAGAAACTACCCCCGCACTGTGAACCTGTTGCTGTGCGCCACGTTGCTGCTGACGCTGGCCAAGGCCATCACCTTTCCTTATCTCGTGATCTACCTCACCAGCCACTTCGCCTTGGACATTACCCAGGTCGGCCTGGTAATCGGCAGTTCGCTGATCGTCGGTTCACTACTCAGTGTCTACGGCGGTTTCCTGGTCGACCGCATCAATAGCTATCGCCTGTTGCTCGGCTTGAGCCTGGTGTTTGTGCTGGGGTTTATCGGTACGGTGCTGGCGCAGAATATCTGGGCGTTCTATGGCTGCCTGATCCTGATCAACCTGGCCTACGCCGTCATTGATATTGCGGTGAAAGCCGGCTTCGCCAGCCTGCTGCCCGAAGACGCGCGCAGCGAAGTATTTTCCATCAAGTACACCCTCACCAATATCGGCTATGCCGTAGGGCCGTTCTTTGGCGCGATGGTGGCCAAGCTGGATATCAGCTTGCCGTTTGTTCTGTCGGCGCTGTTGGGGCTGGGGTTTTTTCTGCTGTATGGGCGCTGGGGTGACCGTAACTTGGCCACGGTGGACACCACGCAAAAGCCGCTGCCGTTCCTTGCCGTCGCCCGCGTTTTGCTGCAGGACCGTCGCCTGGTGTGCTTCACCCTCGGCGGTTTACTCAGCGCGGTGGTGTTCGGCCAGTTCACGGCCTACCTGTCGCAATACCTGGTGACCACCACGACCGCCGAATACACCTACACGGTGATCAGCGCGGTGCTGACCACCAACGCCGTGCTAGTGATTGCCTTGCAGTACCTGATTGGCCGGCGCATCTCGCACCGTTACCTGAGCCAGTGGCTGAGCGCTGGCTTGAGCATGTTCATGCTGGGGTTGATCGGCTTCGGGCTGTCCACCAGCGTGGTGGGCTGGGTGCTGGCGATGGCAGTGTTCACCGTCGGGGAGATCATCGTGTTCCCGGCCGAGTACATGTTTATCGACCGAATTGCCCCGGACCACCTGCGGGGCATGTATTACGGGGCGCAAAACCTGTCCAACCTCGGTGCCGCGCTGGGGCCGGTGCTGTGTGGGCTGGTGTTGGTCAGCCTGCCGGCCCATTACATGTTCTACATGCTGGGGGCGTTTATCGTTGCCGGCGGGGTGTTTTATTTCATGGGAGCGGCGATAAAGGCAAATCATCCAGCGTGAGCTTGCCGACGTTGTTGCTTTGCAGCTCGTAGCGCAACTCATCCACCATTTTTGCCACTTCCTGCGGGGTCTGCAGGCGGTTGGTGCTGATGCCAGTGACCACCAGGTCGACGCGGCCGGTCTCGGCATCGTAGACCTTGAGGGTCAAGGACGCGTCCCGGCACAGGGTGAATTCGCACGTCAGCGGTGACAGGCCTTCTTCGATGCAGTTGCGCAGCTGAGATAGGGTAAACATGCGGGTTCCTTCTAGGCATAAATACGATCCCTTGAAGGTTATTGCTTGCACCGCCGCTCAATAAGGCGAATTCGCACTAGACGCACTAGTGCATTTGCAGGGTCAGGGCTTGTTTTTCAGGCGCAAATCACCGGCAAACAGCCCGCGTTCACGAGCCCAGACGATCGCTGCACTACGGCTGTGCACCCCCAGCTTGGAATACACCGTGGCCACATGGTTACGCACGGTGTTGGGCGCCAGTTTCAGGCGCGAGGCGATCTCTTTGTCCGCCAGGCCCTCGCAGATCAGGCCCAATACATCGCGCTCGCGGGCGGTGAGGTCGGTGAAGGAAACATTCGGCAGGTTGGGGCTGTTGACGCTCTTGGCGTTGGCCAGCTTCTCGATCAGGGTCTGGCTGAACCAGGACGCGTCCTGCATGACTTCCTCGATGGCCGCCACCAGTTCCAGCTCCGAGCGTTTGCGCTCGGTGATGTTCATCAGCACCATCAGGTAGCAGGGCACGTCCTGGATAATCACGGTGTCGGCGGATACCACGCAGTCGATCACCTCGTTGCCTTTCTTGCGCACCTTGAGGTCCTGGCCTTCAAGGTTGCCGGCTTTTTCCAGGGTGGCGAACAACTGCGCGCCGGCCTGGGGGCTGTCGATGAAGTTGATGTCTTCGATGGATTTGCCGATCAATTCCTCGCTGATGTAGCCGGTGATGCTCATGAAGGCTTCGTTGATGTCTACCACCTGGCGGTTGTCGGCACTGCATACCAGGGTCGGCACGGGCGTCAGGCGGAAGGATTTGGCGAAGCGTTCTTCGCTCTGGCGCAGGGCGATCTCGGCTTTACGCCGTGGCTCCAGGTCGGTGAAGGAAAACAGCATGCAGTCTTCCTCGTTCATGTCCAACGGTTGGCCGGCGACGATCACCAGTTTGCTGCCACCTTCGGGCAGTCTCAGTTCGGCCTGCATCTGCGGGATGGTCGCGCCTTCGCCCAGGCGCTGGATCGCCAGGTCCTTGCGCTCGGCCTGTTCCAGCACATCCAGTTCATACACGGATTTGCCGATGACCTGGTCGCGGTTGTAGCCGGTCATCTCCAAAAAACCCTGGTTGACCTTGATGTAGCGCAGGTCGCTGAGGCGACAGATCACGGCGGGCGCCGGGTTGGCGTTGAAGGTTTTCTCAAAACGTTGCTCGGCGCTGGCCCATTCGGTGGCGTCGCTGAGGATCAGCACCAGCAACTCCGGCTCACCCTGGGCATCGGTCAGCACCAGGCTGCGCAGGCGATGTACCCAACTGCGGTGTTCGTCGTCGGCGGGCGTGACTTCCACCACCACATCGCTGAACTCTTCACCGGCAGCCACGCGGCTGAGGGGGTAGCTGTCCAGTGGCAAGGGATGGTTGTTGCGATAGCGCAGGGCAAAGCGCTTGGCGTACGCCTCGGTATTGGCGCCCAGTTCCTTGACCTCGCTGACCCCATGCATGGTCAACGCCGCTTCATTGGCCCACAGAATGGTCTGGTCGACCTCGGCCAGAATCACACCGTCGGACAGTCCCGAGATGATGGTCTGCAGTTGGCGGCGGTTGGTTTCTTTGGCGAGAACATCCTGGGTCATAACGTCTCCGATTAGGGCAGGGCAAGGCACATTGGGTTACGACATCCTGGCCTCAGGATAGTGCAGAGTAATTGCCCACGGGGCAGTGCGAATGCACCAGGTCGCCTGGTGCATATGGGCCAGGACTGAACGTATGTCGTTTCGCCACACTCACACCCATCAAGGCGCATTGCCTTGCTCCTCAATTTGAAAAGGACCTTTGTATGACCACTGTCTATGAAACCAATCGATCGCTGTTTCGAGTGTCGTGGAGCTCGGTATTGGCCGGTAGTGCAATCGCACTGGTCACCTACCTGGTTTTGAGCGTGTTGGGCACCGCCATTGGCGCCAGTGCCGTTGACCCGATGGAAGCGGGCAACCCGTTGAGCGGTTTTGGCACGGGTGCGGGTATCTGGCTGTTTGTATCGACACTGGTCGCCATCGCGTTGGGCGCCTTCGTGGCCGGCCGCACCGCGCCGGATCGTGGCGGTCTGCATGGGGTGCTGACCTGGACCTTGACCACCTTGCTCACCACTTGGCTGTTGGCGGGCCTGGCTTCCAGCGTAGTCGGTACGGCCGGCAACGTGGTGGGTAAAGGTCTGTCTGCTGCGGGCAGTGGCATTGCTGCCGCCGCGCCGGGGATTGGCAATAGCATCAAGCAACAGTTGAATGAGCAGGGCATCGAGCTGGACTGGAACAGCCTGCAAGGCCAACTGGATACGTTGCTCAAGCAGAGCGGCAAGGCTGAACTGGACCCTGCCAATGTCGAGCAGAAAGCCGATCAGGCAGCTGCCGATGGCAAGCAGTCGGCTACCGATGCAGCGACCAATCCTGCCCAGGCCGGTGATGAGCTCAAGCAATGGTTCGAACGTGTGAAAGCGTCCGGCGAGCCAGCATTGAATGCAGCGGATAAAGAGGCGCTGGTCAACATCGTCGCGGCCCGCACTGGCAAGAGCAAAGAAGAAGCCACCCAGATCGTCGACAACTATGCCCAGGCTTATCAGCAAGCCATGCAAAAAGTCGATGAGCTGAAAAAACAGGCTGAACAGAAAGCCCGTGAAGCCGGTGAAGTCGCTGCCAAGCAACTGTCCCGCGCCGCCTGGAGCACCTTGGCCATGCTGCTGTTGGGTGCGGCGTTGAGCTTCTTTATTGGTCGTATCGCGCTGACTACCCGTCGCGTGCCTTTGGCTTAAAGATGTCTGCGGCAAGGACGCCGCCTGTGTGAAGGGGTAAAATGCTGGCATTTTACCCTTATCCCACAAAGGTGACCCTTGAGCGCAGGCAAAGCCGTCGGACTGTTATTACTCACTTCCCTGTTGGCGGCGTGCGGCACCTCGCCGCCACGCACGCCCAACGACCTCTGCGGTATCTTGCGCGAAAAAGACGACTGGTACGACGCCGCCAAGGTCACGCAAAAGCGCTGGGGTGTACCGATCCAGGTGCCGTTCGCCATCATGTATCAGGAGTCGGGCTTTCGCCACGACGCCAAGACCCCGCGTAAATACCTGCTGTGGATCATCCCTTGGGGCCGCGTCTCCACGGCTTCCGGCTATGCCCAGGCCAAGGATGAAGTGTGGAACGACTACCGCAAAGCCACCGGCCGCAGTGGCGCTGATCGCGAAGACTTCGACGACGCCATCGATTTCATCGGCTGGTACATGGACAAGACCTACACCATCAATGGCGTCTACAAGTACGACGCCTATGGCCAATACCTGAACTACCACGAAGGCTGGGGCGGCTACCGCCAGCGCACCTACGCCAGCAAAGCCTGGCTGCCGCCGGTAGCGAGCAAGGTACAGGCGCGTTCGCAGATGTATGCGCGCCAATATGCCGGGTGCAAGGATGAGTTGGGGCGTGGGTTCTGGAGCCGGTTCTGGCATTGGTTGTAAAGGGTCGACACAGCGACCTCTGAATGCATGCAGATTCAATGTGGGAGCTGGCTTGCCTGCGAAAGCGGTCGTGCAGTCACAGGGGCATTGACTGACACACCGCCTTCGCAGGCAAGCCAGCTCCCACATTGGATTCTGACGCGGCTGTATGCATTCCAGCGAACGGTCCACCATCACGCTGGCCATTCCCCTGCACTTGCCAAACCCATCCGATTCTGGGAAAACCCCAGCCTTTTCACGCCTTCAATGAGAACCCTATGAGTCACGATGAACTGCAGGTCACAGACATCCGCCTGGGCGACGGCAAAGCCGTGGTCAAGGGCGCGCTGATCACCACCCAATACACCGGTACCCTGGAAGATGGCACGGTGTTCGATTCCTCCTGGGAGCGGGGCAAACCGTTTCAGTGCGTGATCGGCACTGGCCGCGTGATCAAGGGGTGGGACCAGGGCTTGATGGGCATGCAGGTTGGCGGCGTGCGCACGTTGTATGTACCCGCGCACCTGGCCTATGGCGAGCGCTCGATGGGCGCGCATATCAAACCCAACAGTAACCTGCGCTTCGAGATTGAATTGCTGGAAGTGCTGACGCGGGATTGAAGAGGTTGAACATGGACGTTGATCTACATCTGTTGCCTGGCAGCTCCTTGGAAGGCATTCGGGTGGTTGAGCTTTTGGGTTGCGATGAGGCTGAGTTGCAGCAGTTTTTTGAACAGGCACCCGATTACTTCATCGCGGTGAATGGCGAACCGGCTACCCCGACCGAAGCACGGGAAGAGTTACGCGGCCAATTGCCCGCTGGCTGGCATTGCAGTCGCCTGTACTGGCTGGGTTACCGCGATGCGCAGGGCCACTTGGTCGCCGTGGTGAATATCGCCGCTGATTTGCTCGCCACCGGGGTGTGGCACATCGGGTTACTGCTGGTGCATGCGCGCTGGCACGGCAGCGGGCTGGCGCAGCGTTTGCACACCGGCCTTGAGGCGTGGGCGGTGGCAAAGGGCGCTCAGTGGCTACGGCTGACGGTAGTGGTGGGCAATACCAGAGCCGAGCGTTTTTGGCCCAGGCTTGGCTATGTACAGGTGCGCACCCGTGAGGGGATCACGATGGGCCGGCAGGTGAATAGGGTGTCTATCCAAGTGAAGGTTGTGGCTAGCGCGAGCATTGAAAACTACCTGGCGCTGGTCGAACGGGATTGCCCAACGTGGGGTTGAGAAAGGCGTTCCTGAACCCATCCTGAAGAATCTTCTTATTCACCAGGCTGCCACTTTCCTACGGTTTACTCCGCCAACATCGGGGCGTAAGCTTCGCGCGTTTTCATCAATAGCGGAGACCCTCAGTGGGTACTTGTTCGAGTGACAGTCGTCGGCCGGTTTCGGTGACCGGCCTCTACTTGGCAAGGTAACGCGCATTTTCCAGATGCCGTTGTCTCGCCTCATAAAGCGAGAAGCGGCATCCCGGCGGTGGCCAGTCCTGGCACCTGCCTGATTCCCTCTCATCGACGCTGACCAGCACCTGGGTAACGCCTGGATGCTACGGACGCGCCTGCCTGTTACGGCGGGCGGGCCAGGTTCGGCTGTGCCTGTGTGACGGGCGCGGTGTGGACGGGCAGTACCTGCACGACGGTTTTTCCTCGCGCAGGAGTTACACCATGAACCTCACTTTGCTCAAAGAGTTCTTCGCCGGTTTCCTGCGGACCCGGCATATCGCCCGGCATTTTCGCCGCCTGGCGATGCTGGAGACCGTGACCGATGCCAGTGTCAGCCGCGAAGTACCGCCCAGCCTGGCGCAGACACTGGTGGCGTCTGCCAACCGCAGCACTGTGCAATTGCTGGGCGTGCTGGGCAGCCACACCGAGGGCCTGAACACTCAGGAGGCCGACGCCCTGCGCGTGCAGTACGGCCTCAATGAAGTCGAACACGAGCAGCCGCTGCCGTGGTGGGTGCACCTGTGGCATTGCTACAAGAACCCGTTCAACCTGCTGCTGACTCTGTTGGCGGTGATCTCCTGGCTGACCGAAGACATGAAGGCCGCCACGGTGATTTTCTCCATGGTGGTGCTCTCGACCCTGTTGCGCTTCTGGCAGGAGGCCAAGTCGAACAAGGCCGCCGACGCCTTGAAGGCCATGGTGAGCAACACCGCGACGGTGCTGCGCCGCGATGCTGCCAAGCGCATTGAACTGCCGATCAAACAACTGGTGCCAGGCGATCTGATTGTATTGTCGGCCGGCGACATGATCCCCGCGGACTGCCGCGTGCTCAGCGCCAAGGACCTGTTCGTCAGCCAGGCGGCGATGACCGGTGAATCCATGCCGGTGGAGAAGTTTGCCCACCAGCAGGACGCCCACACGCGCAACCCGCTGGAGCTGGAAAATATTCTGTTCATGGGCACCAACGTGGTGTCCGGCGCCGCCACGGCGGTGGTCCTGGCCACCGGCAACAGCACGTATTTTGGTGCCTTGGCGCAACGCGTCACGGCGACAGACCGTGCGACCACCTCGTTCCAGCAGGGGGTTAACAAGGTCAGTTGGTTGCTGATTCGCTTTATGTTCGTGATGGCGCCGCTGGTGCTGTTCATCAACGGCTTCACCAAGGGCGACTGGACCGAGGCGTTGCTGTTCGCGCTGTCGATTGCGGTCGGCCTGACCCCGGAAATGCTGCCCATGATCGTCACCTCGACCTTGGCCAAGGGCGCGGTGTTTCTGTCGCGCAAAAAGGTCATCGTCAAGCGCCTGGACGCGATCCAGAACTTTGGCGCCATGGACGTGCTGTGCACCGACAAGACCGGCACGCTCACCCAGGACAAGATTTTCCTGGCGCGCCATGTGGACGTGTGGGGCCAGGAGTCGGACGACGTGCTGGAAATGGCCTACCTCAACAGCTACTACCAGACCGGCTTGAAAAACCTGTTGGATGTGGCCGTGCTCGAGCATGTGGATATCCATCGCGAGTTGAAAGTCGGCACCGCGTTCAACAAGGTTGACGAGATTCCCTTCGACTTCAACCGCCGCCGCATGTCGGTGGTGGTGGCCGAGCAGCATCAACCGCACTTGTTGATCTGCAAAGGGGCGGTGGAGGAAATTTTGTCGGTGTGCAACCGCGTGCGCCATGGCGACGTCGATGAAGCGCTGACCGACGAACTGCTGGCGCGCATTCGCCAGGTGACCGCAGCCTTTAACGAAGAAGGGCTGCGGGTGGTGGCGGTAGCGGCGCAGCCGATGCCGGCAGGGCGTGATACCTACAGCCTGGCGGATGAAAACAACCTGACGCTGATCGGCTATGTGGCATTTCTCGACCCACCCAAGGAAAGCACCGCCCCCGCCCTCAAGGCCCTGAAGGCCCACGGCGTGGCGGTGAAAGTGTTGACCGGCGACAACGAACTGGTCACGGCGAAGATCTGCCGCGAAGTGGGTCTTGCGCAACAAGGCTTGCTGATGGGTAACGACATCGAGGCGATGAGCGACGCCGAACTGGCCCTGGCGGTGGAAACCACCAATGTGTTTGCCAAGCTCACCCCCAGCCACAAGGAACGCATCGTACGGCTGCTCAAGGCCAACGGACATGTGGTGGGCTTTATGGGCGATGGCATCAACGACGCTCCGGCGTTGCGCACGGCGGATATCGGGATTTCGGTGGACAGTGCGGTGGACATCGCCAAGGAAGCGGCTGACATCATCCTGCTGGAGAAGAGCCTGATGATCCTGGAGGAGGGCGTGCTGGAAGGCCGGCGCACCTTCGCCAACATGCTCAAGTACATCAAGATGACCGCCAGTTCCAACTTCGGCAACGTGTTTTCGGTGTTGGTAGCCAGTGCCTTCATTCCGTTTCTGCCGATGCTGCCGATGCACCTGCTGGTGCAAAACCTGCTGTATGACATCTCGCAAATTGCGATTCCGTTCGACAACGTCGATGACGAGATGCTGGCCACGCCGCAACGCTGGCAGCCCGGGGAAGTGGGACGTTTCATGTTGTTCTTCGGGCCGATCAGTTCGATCTTCGACATCACCACGTTCGCACTCATGTGGTATGTGTTCGATGCCAACACTCCAGACCACCAGACGCTGTTCCAGTCCGGCTGGTTCGTGGTGGGGCTGCTGACCCAGACCCTGATCGTGCACATGATCCGCACGCCGAAAATCCCGTTCCTGCAAAGCCGTGCAGCGCTGCCGTTGATGCTGATGACCGGCGTGATCATGGCCGTGGGGATATTCCTGCCGATGGGGCCTTTGGCGCACTACTTCAAATTGCAGGCGCTGCCGTCGCTGTACTTCGTGTTCTTGCCGGTGATTTTGCTGGCTTACATGGCGCTGACTCAGGCAGTGAAGGGCTACTACATTCGCAGGTTTGGCTGGCAGTAACAGATCCCATGCAACATCGCCAAACCCTGTGGGAGCCGGGCTTGCCCGCGATGACGGTGTATCAGTCGCCAGACTCATGGGTCGGTGTACCGCTATCGCAGGCAAGCCAGCTCCCACAGGGACCTGCGGTGTTTTTCAATTTGTCGCTGCATTCATGGAGATTTTTTATGCAGGCAATCAACAACATCAACCTCAACTCCCTGGTCGACACCGTGGTCAGCCTCAGCGCTGCGTTTATTCTCGGTGGCCTGATCGGGTTCGAGCGCCAGTACCGCCAACGCACCGCCGGCTTACGTACCAATGTGCTAGTGGCGGTAGGCGCGGCGATCTTTGTCGACATGGCCAACCGCCTGGGCGGTGCGGAAGGCGCGGTGCGCGTGGTCGCTTACGTGGTGTCGGGCATCGGCTTTTTGGGGGCGGGTGTGATCATGCGGGAGGAGGGCAATGTACGCGGGCTTAACACTGCCGCCACCCTCTGGGCTTCGGCGGCGGTGGGCGCCTGCGCCGGGGCCGATCTGATCCTCGAGGCTTTGCTGGGCACGCTGTTTGTGCTGGCGGCCAACACCTTGCTGCGGCCGATCGTCAATAACATCAACCGCCAACCCTTGGACGTGGTGTCGGCAGAGGTCACCAATATCCTCTATGTCATTGCGCGCCGCAGTCAGCAACAGGCGGTGATGGCATTGCTGGAAGCCGAGTTGGCCCGCTGCAACTACCCGGCCAGTGATGTCGATGTGCGGCCATTCGGCAGCGACGAAGTGGAAATCGAGGCCATCCTGGCCGCCACGTCGGTGGATGGCGATGAACTGGATGCACTGGTGGCGCGCCTCTCAACATCAACCCTGGTGGTACAGGCTTTCTGGAGCCCGAGTACCACCGATTGATCTTCTTTGGGCTGGCCAGGATTGGCTAAGCTTGTTTGTGGAAAAATCCTACATGTAGTCCGGATTATCCCTTCAGTTGAAACATCATTGCGTTGCTAAGGTTGGGCACTTGCGGCTGTTGGGTCGTTGAGGTCCGGCGTCCGTGGTTATGCTGAGTTAATTGAAGGGGCCAGACACCGCCTCGTTACCGTCCTCAGAGGGCAGCGCCGCTCGTCGGAACTGTCAGTTCTCACAGGTACCCAGGTCCGGTGTGATGTGTAAGGGTATTTTGTCCACATAGGGAAGTTTTATGAGCAAAGCATTAATTGTGGATGACCATCCGTTTATCCGGGCGACGGTCAAATATCTCCTGAAAGTGGAGGGGTTTGATGAGATTTTTCAGGCAGGGGATGGCGCAGATGCCATGCAGTTGGCGAGGGAGCAACGTCCCGAGCTGATTATCCTCGACCTGGCGATGCCTAAATTAGGCGGGTTGGAGGTTATCAGCCGCATCAAGGCGTTGGGCCTGCCATGCAAGATTCTGGTACTGACCTCCTACCTGGCGGTGTTTTTTTCTACCCGCTGCATGCGTTCCGGTGCCATGGGGTTCGTCGCCAAGACCGGTGAACTGGATGAGCTGCAAAAGGCTATCAAAGCCATCATGTCGGGCTACAGTTGCTTCCCCAGCTTGCCGACCAGTTCGGTGCGTCGCGACGATCTGCAAGAAACGGAACGGCAGATGATCGACTGCCTGTCGGATCGTGAATTGACCGTGTTGCAGATGCTGGCCCTGGGGCTGGGTAACAAGGAAATCGCCGAGCAAATGCTGCTGAGCCACAAGACTATCAGTACCTACAAGACTCGACTCAAGGAGAAGTTACGAATGTCCTCGGTAGTGCACTTATCCAAGTTTGCCCAGCGCAACCATCTGATCTGATCCGAACTGCAATGGTCACCACCGCGTTGATGAGGTTCGCCACGGTCCTTTGGATGAGCCTGTTACCCCTGATCGCGGTGGCCCTCGAAGAGCCTCACGCTTTGCGGCTGTTGGGGCACTCACATATCGAAACCCCGCAAGTGACGCTGGACGAGGCCGACTGGCGTTGGCTGCGTGAGCGGCGCTCATTACTGATGGGCGTCTCGGCGCCCGATTACGTACCTTTTGACTTGACTAACAACAACGACGAGCTCGAAGGTATCACGGCCGATTTTGCCGCATTGGTCGGCCAGGCCCTGCATATCTCCATCGAGGTTCGGCGTTACGACACACGCGATGAAGTGATCGAGGCCCTGAAGCAGGGAGCGGTGGATTTCCTCGGTTCCGCCAATGGCTATGAAGCGGCCGATCCGCAACTGCTGTTGTCTCGCTCTTATGCCAACGATCAACCGACCCTGGTGACCCGCAGCGGTGACAGCCAAGTGTTGAATGATGACCTGGCCGGCAAGCGCGTGGCGATGCTGTATCACTATATGCAGCCCGACGCCGTACGGGCGTTTTACCCCCAGGCCCAGCTGGAACTGTTTGCCTCGACCTTCGAAGCCATTGGTGCCGTGGCGTTTGGTCGTGCCGACGTCTACCTGGGGGATGCCATCAGTAGCAACTACCTGATCAATCGCAACCACCTCAACAATGTACGCATGGCGGATTTTTCCGGCCTGGAAGTCAATCCGTTTGCGTTTGCCGTCACCCGGGAAAATACGCGTTTACTGCCCATCCTCAATGCTGCGCTGGAGGCGATTCCCGCCAGCGAGCAGATGGAAATTCTACGCCGCTGGAGCGGGGGTAACCTGGGCATAATCGGCGTTGACCGGCTGCACTTGAGCGCCAGTGAACAACGCTGGGTGCAGAAAAATCCACGGGTCAGGGTCGCGGTGCTCAATGATTTCCTTCCCTTATCGTTTATCGGCGATCAAGGCCAATTTGAAGGGCTGAGTGCCGAAGTGCTGTCGCGCATCAGCTTGCGTACCGGCTTGAAGTTCGATGTGGTGCCAGGCAGTTCGTTGCCGCGCCAGATCAACATTGTCAGCGCGGGCACGGCGGACATGCTGGCGGTCGTCACGCCTAGCGTGGAGCGGGCTGATAAAGTGCGCTTTACCCGGCCCTACTTGACCAACCCCTTTGTGCTGGTTACCCGCGACGGTCCGCACAGCCCGCTCACGCTGGAGGACATGGTCGGCAAACGCCTGGCCATGGTGGTTGGCAATGGGCTGCACGATGAGATAGCGCAGAATTTTCCAGGCGTGATCTTTGTCGACGTGGAGACCCCCCAGCAAGCCATGGCGCTGGTGGCCAATGGTGACGCCGATGGCGCGGTCAACTCATTGATCAGCGCACGCTATCTGATCAACCGGTATTACCGCGACCGCTTGCGTGTCACCAGTACGGTCGGCACCGAGCCTGCACGCGTGACCTTTGGGGTCAACCGCAGTCAATTGGAGTTGTATTCGATCCTCGACAAGGCACTGCTGAGTATCACCCCGCAGGAAATGGACGAGTTGATTGGCCAGTGGCGCAGCGAGGTCATCATCGAGGACAGTTACTGGTTGCGCTATCGCAACGTGATTCTTCAAGGCTTTGGGTTGGCGGCGCTGTTGTTGGCCGTCACGCTGGGCTGGGCCATTTACCTGCGCAGCCTGATTCGCAAGCGCCTGCAGGCCGAGCGGGCGCTGAGCGATCAGATGCGGTTCATGAGTGTATTGATTGACGGCACGCCGCACCCGATTTACGTGCGTGATCGCCAAGGGAGGCTGATGGCCTGCAATAACGCCTACCTCGACGTGTTTGGCTACAAGCTTGAAGACGTAATCGGCAGGACGGTGGTGGAAACCGACGTCGAAAACCCGCCACAGGCCCAGTCGTTTCATGAGGATTACCTGCGCTTGATGGCTGGGGGCGAGCCGCAGATTCATGATCGAATACTCAAGGTGCCCAACGGCGATGTGCTGACCATTTACCAGTGGATGCTGCCGTACCGCGACGGCGACGACAAGGTGGTGGGTATGATTGCCGGTTGGGTCGACGTGAGCGAGCGGCACCGCTTGCTCGGCCAGCTACAGGAAGCCAAGGACGATGCCGACGCCGCCAATCGCGCCAAGACTACCTTTCTGGCGACCATGAGCCACGAGATCCGCACGCCCATGAATGCCGTGATCGGCATGATTGAGCTGGCGTTGAAAAATGCCGAACAGGGGCGGGTCGACCGCGACGCCCTGGAGGTGGCCTCGGTGGCTTCGCGGGGGATGCTGGAGTTGATCGGCGATATTCTCGATATCGCGCGGATCGAGTCCGGGCACTTGTCGCTGACCCTGGAGCCCGCCAACCTGCATGAGCTGTTGGCGTCGGTCGCACGGGTGTTCGAGGGGCTGGCCCGAGCCAAGGGGTTGGCGCTGCAGGTTGAATTGGACCCGCTGATTGACCAGGCGGTGCTGGTCGATCCGCTGCGATTCAAGCAAGTGGTGTCCAACCTGCTGAGCAATGCCATTAAGTTCACTCCCCATGGGCAGGTCAGCCTGGTTGCACGGGCGGTGGTCGAGGGCGATCGCTTGGCCGTGCAATTATGGGTGCAAGACACCGGCATTGGAATTAGCGTCGCCGACCAGCAGCGGCTGTTCAGCGTGTTTATCCAGGGCAGCAACAATCAGCAGTCGGCACGCAGCGGGTCTGGGCTGGGGTTGGTGATCAGCCGCAGCTTGTGCGAAATGATGGGCGGCCAATTGCACTTGAGTAGTGTGCTGGGGCATGGCACTCGGGTGGACGTGACGTTGGCCCTGGCCATGACCGCCACGCTGCCGGCCCCGATTGAGCCTGTGCAAGAGGCGGCGCCTGAGGGCCGTGCGCTGAGCATTCTGGTGGTGGACGACTACCCGGCCAATCGCTTGCTGCTGGCTCGACAGTTGAGCTTTCTGGGCCACCGTATCGTCACTGCCGAAGACGGTGTGCAAGGGCTGGAGCAGTGGCGAGCGGGGCAGTTCGATGGCGTCATTACCGATTGCAACATGCCCTTCAAGAACGGCTATCAGCTGGCACAGGACATTCGCGCGCAAGAGCGTGAACAGGGTCTTGAACCCTGCCTGTTGCTGGGGTTCACCGCCAACGCCCAGCCGGAGGAAGCTGAGCGCTGTCGGCAGGCGGGCATGGATGGGTGCCTGTTCAAGCCAACCGGGCTTGACGACTTGCGGTCGGCGCTGGCCTCGCGTTTGGCAGACGCGGGCCCGCAGCCTGTGCCGACATTCGACTTGAGCACACTCGTCGCGCTGACCGGCGATGATCACGCAGCGCTTGTCGGATTGTTGGCGCCGTTGCTTAAAAGCCTGGGGGAGGACCGTGCCTTGCTGCCACGCCTGGCAAGCCAGGCAGATTTTGCCAAGCTGCACGACCTGGCCCACCGTGCCAAGGGCGGCGCGCGAATGGTCAAGGCATACCTATTGATCAGTGGGTGTGAAGCATTGGAGGCCGCATGTGAACAGCGCGACCGTCAGGCATTGGGGCCCGCGGTTGACGGCGTGAACGAAGCGCTTGATGTTTTGCATCGTGGCTTGAAAGCTTATTGCAATCAGCCCTGACTGCGGTTGATCGCCATTCGGGAAATTTGGGAAAACTCTTACACAAACCGGGAACATGCCTGATTTTGTCGTCGGCATATGTCTGGAGAATGGGCTGCGCTCACTGCCGAGCACTGCCTGCCCAGGGGTTTGCCATGCCGAACAAAGCACTGACCATCCTGATTGCCGATGAACAGCATCTGCAACGCTTGTACATCGAGAAAATGCTCAACCAGTTGGGTTATTACCGGATCGTGCCGGTGCAAACATTCGAAGAGGTGCGGATTCTCACTGCCATTCCTGCCGAACCCTTCGACGTGCTGATAATCAATGCGGGGCTGATGGCCCAAGCCCATGAGCCTCTGCCCCAGGTGCGTCATGTACTCGTCTACGAGCATCTGGACCTGGGCGCCCCTTGCGGCGTAACGCCGGCTGTGCGAGTGCGATTGCCGGGTGTGCCGGACCACGTCAACCTCGAACACTTCATGGACATCGTCCACCCCTGCGAGACCGCCCACGGCCTGCGGGTGTTGCCGTGGCTTCGAGAGCTGTCCCGCATGCCGGTGGCCCGGGCCTAGTCCACAGCCATTGTTTGTAGGAGCTCGCTCGCGAAAAACTCGCAGGCGCTGCGTTTATTCAGGAAGCACGCGTTATCGTTGACGTTTTTTTGCGAGCAAGCTCGCTCCTGCACGAAGGCGATTCAAGGGTGCATCGTGTTTACCGTATGCCACGAAATCTACGGGCCAGTTCAATCTTCGCAGAAGCAGGCAAGAGAAGGCATCGAGCACACGCCACTACCGGCCCATGCCCGCCCACTGCAGGAGTTTGCCAAACAGAATTCCAGGCCGATCTAATGTTTTTCACCGATCAGTCGGCTTTGCCGTGTTCCCGCAAACGCTCGGCGGCACTGCGTAACAACTGCTCGGTCCCGTCCCAACCCAGGCAACCATCGGTCACCGAAACGCCGTATTTCATCGACGCGCTCAGCGGCTGGCAGCCTTCGAACAGGTGACTCTCAAGCATCATGCCGACCAGCGAGGTATCACCTTGCATACGCTGCTCCAGCACGTCATTGAATACCGCCGGTTGGCGCAGCGGGTTCTTGCCGCTGTTGGCATGGCTGCAATCGACCATGATTCGTGGCGCTACTTTGGACTTGGCCAGGTCATGCTTTACGTCGGCCACGCTTTGCGCATCGTAGTTGGGCCCACGATGGCCGCCGCGCAGCACCAAATGAGTGTCGGGGTTGCCGGGCGTCTGGATGATCGCCGGGTGGCCCTGGCTGTCGACGCCGAAATGACGATGCGGGTGAGAGGCTGAGCGCATTGCATCGCAGGCAATGGCGACGCCACCGTCGGTGCCGTTTTTGAAGCCCACGGGCATGCCCAGGCCGCTGGCCATTTCGCGGTGAATCTGCGACTCGGTCGTGCGTGCGCCAATGGCGACCCAAGTGAGCAGGTCATCGAAGTAGCCGGCGGCCATGGGTTGCAGCAACTCGGTGGCCACCGGCAGGCCCAGGCGCAGCATTTCACGCATCAGTTGGCGGGACAGGGTCAGGCCGGCGGCCATGTCATCGCTGCCGTCCAAGTGCGGATCGTAGGCCAAGCCTTTCCAGCCCACAGTGGTGCGCGGTTTCTCGACGTAGGCACGGATCACCAGCAGCATCTGGTCGCTGACTTCAAGCGAAAGCTTCTTCAGATTACGCGCGTATTCCATGGCCGATTCCGGGTCATGGATCGAGCACGGGCCGACAATCACCAGCAAGCGTGAATCTTCGCCATTGAGGATGGCGCGCACGGCTTGGCGATGGGCGTGGACTTGTTCGTTGAGGAACGGGCTGAGCGGGAGTTGGTGCTTGAGTTCAAGAGCGCTGGGCAAACGCTGGGTCAGGGCTTCATTAGCGCTGTTGAGGGCAGAGACGGGCAAAGCGGCGACGGAGGAGTTCATATTCAAGGCTTCCTGGGCAAGCGGCGGGCGATTCCCGCACGCTTGGCCTACTGGGGTGTTCGACAATTGGCCGTATCGGCTACGTGTGTTGGCTTGCCACCACGGGGTGACCGGTCGGAGGCGGCAGGCTGTCCCGAACGGAGCTGGCTAAATCGCCATGCAGTGCAAGTGTCGTAGCGGTAATAGGTGGCGTAGTTCATGGTGTGATTCCTTTAAGTGAGCGTGAAAAACAAATTGTCAGGCGCTGAAAAAACAAAACCCCCGGTCGGGGAGCCGACCGGGGGTTTAGATTTCTCTGGTAGGCGACCCCTTGAGTAGTGGGCGCCGATTTCAGGTATCAGGCGCGCCAGTGGCTAAACCAATACCCAAAATAAAAGCCGGCCAGTGCGCTCGAACCATTCACGCGGGTAGCCGACACCGAGCGCAAGGCGCTGGCAGCAGGGCAAACCTGAGTGTGGGTGAGTGGCAACATGGGGCTCTCCAAATGATGGGGGGAGCTTACTAGAGGCGTGCGGGTGGATTCAATCAGTAATTTCTATCGCGTGGCAGTACTTACCGCTATGGGCATAGGTATCTACACAACGTTGCTGCGACGCTGGACCTGTGGCGAGGGAGCCTGCTCCCGTGACGGCCTGACAGCCGGCGCTGATCTGGCTGAGGCACCGCGATCCAAATGTGGGAGCTGGCTTGCCTGCGAAGACGGCCGGACCGTCAACACAGTTGGACCGTGTACATATCCATTCCTGCGGTAACGGCGATACCTATGCCGCTATGGGGCAAGTGTGGATATGCTGACGGCTCTCAAACAATGATTGCCAGGACGCGACCATGACTGCCTTGACCCTTGCTGCGGCGCAAACCGTTTCCATCCCGGGCGATATCGCTGCCAATATCCAGCGGCACCTGGCGTTGATGCGGGCCGCGGCTGAACAGGGTGTGCAATGCCTGGTGTTTCCAGAACTGTCACTGACAGGCTACGAGCCGTTCCTGGCGGCCGATTTGGCCATCGACCCGCAAGACGCCGTGTTGACGCCGTTGCGTGAACTGGCGCGGGAGCTGCAGTTGACGGCCGTGGTGGGCATGCCGGTGCGCTTGACGCCAAAAACAGGTGTGCTGATCGGCGCGCTGGTGCTTGAGGCGGACGGTTCAGTAGGCGTCTACACCAAGCAGCATCTGCACCCCGGCGAAGAGCTGGCATTTGCTGCGGGGAAGGGCGGCGAGCCCCTGGAATTGGCAGAGGAGCGCATCGCGCTGGCGGTGTGTGCGGACTTTTCCCAGGCCAGCCATCCACGCCAAGCGGCGGCAGCGGGCGCCACAGCGTATGCCGCAAGCGTACTGATCAGCGAGGCAGGCTACGCGGCGGACAGTGCTTTGCTTGAAGGCTATGCGTCCCAGCATGGCCTGTTGGTACTGATGGCTAACCATGGTGGCCCGTCCGGAGGCTGGGCTTGTGCGGGCCGCAGTGCAATTTGGACCGCCGATGGCAACTTGCTTGTTGCCGCCCCCGGTGTCGGCGACGCGTTGGTGATCGCCCGTCGCGACGGCGGGCAGTGGACCGGCCAAGTGGTCGCCCTCTGAATGAGGTTTCATTTGCGCCGGGCCATCGAGCAGGACCTGCCGTTTGCCCGCACCCTGACCCAGCAGGCCATGAGCCATTACTACCGTCAGAACGGCTTGTTGTGGTCCAGCGACGGCTTCGACGTGGCCTGGGCGGGCCGCGAGAACTGGCTGATCTGCAACGATGACGTCGTCATGGGCTTTATCAGCCTGAGCCGCGATGGCAAGGCCCTGTATATCCGCGAGCTGCACCTGCTGGAATGCTGGCGCAAGCAGGGCGCGGGCACATGGGTGCTGGAGCAAATGGCGCTCAAGGCACGCGTCGAGGGCCTGGGCTTTCTACGTTTGACGGTGTTCAAGACCAACCCGGCAAGAAGGCTGTATCAGCGCTTGGGGTTGAGCATTGTCGGTGAAGAGGATGGCTTCTGGCGGATGGAGCGTGAGTGTCGCGCACTCACATCGGACTAAAACATGCACGTCCTACAAATAAGCGCATACTGCTGTCAGTTAGTGCTTTGTTCGTCGTGGGATTGAGCTCTTGGCTCATCCACGATAACGCCCTCTTTCATGCCCAGAAGTACCGCCACTTTATGGGCTTCTCCACGCCGTCCCTTTTTGCGCCCGGAGAGCACTTGATACGTGGTTGCCGGGTCTACGCCATGTTCCCGGGCGAACGCTTGAACTGACTTTCCTTGATGTTCCAGCCAGGCCTTGGCTTGTGCAGCAGTACGGATTCCGGGCATAGTTCAAAACCGTTCAAGTTTGTTTAACGAAGTGATGGTGTGACACCTCTTGGGGTGTGCCAATTTAGGATCATACATCCAAATGAGTGGAATCGGTTCGCGCTTAAGGCAAGAAAGAGAGCGACTTGGCCTGTCGCAGAAAGTTTTTGGAGAAATTGGAGGCGTTGAAGCGAACGCCCAAGGCAAATATGAAAGCGGTGGTCGTGCACCCAAGGCCGACTATTTGTCTCGCGTCGCCGAAAAAGGTGTGGATATCCTGTACGTGTTGACCGGCAGCCCAACGCCGATCCAGCTGGATAACCTGAGCAAGATCGAAGAGAAAGTGCTGGGCAATTACCGAGCGATGTTCAAGGAAGACCAGGACGCAATCCGTCGCTTGACCAGTACCTTGGCTGAGCATTCATCCGTGGTGAACGGAAAAGCCAAGTCGCCCCCCCAGGAATCCTGACCTTTAGCCCAGGAAACAGGGCTGTTCGCCAGCCGGCGAACAGCCGCAGCACGTTTAATCTCTATATATATGACACTTGCAACTAGGTCTGCGCCTTGGTTTTTTGCTAAGGTGTTCAGCAACCTATAAGACCATATCGCGAGGTGTCTGCTTGATTAGGGTGCTAGTAGTCGATGACCATGATCTCGTTCGTACAGGCATTACACGAATGCTGGCTGACATCGACGGCCTGCAAGTAGTCGGCCAGGCGGAGTCGGGGGAGGAATCCCTGATCAAGGCCCGGGAGTTGAAGCCCGATGTGGTACTGATGGACGTCAAGATGCCTGGGATTGGCGGTCTTGGTGCCACGACCAAGTTATTGCGCAGCCATCCGGACATCAAGGTCGTGGTGGTCACGGTGTGCGAGGAAGACCCGTTTCCCACCCGTTTGCTGCAAGCCGGTGCCGCCGGCTACCTCACCAAGGGCGCAGGCCTGGCCGAGATGGTGCAAGCCATTCGCCTGGTATTTGCCGGCCAGCGTTACATCAGCCCGCAGATTGCCCAGCAATTGGCGATCAAGTCGTTCCAGCCCACCAGCGATTCGCCATTTGATGCGCTGTCGGAGCGGGAAATCCAGATCGCCCTGATGATCGTCGGTTGCCAGAAGGTGCAGACCATCTCTGACAAGCTGTGCCTGTCGCCCAAGACCGTCAATACCTACCGTTATCGTATCTTCGAGAAGCTTGCCATCAGCAGTGATGTTGAATTGACCCTGCTCGCAGTGCGCCACGGCATGGTGGACGCCAGCGCCTGACATGACCACACCGTTTGATCCGAGTGCCTTTCTCTCCACCTGCAGTGGCCGCCCCGGCGTGTACCGCATGTTCGACAGCGAGGCGCGCCTGCTTTACGTGGGCAAAGCCAAGAACCTGAAGAACCGTCTGGCGAGCTACTTTCGCAAGACCGGCCTTGCGCCGAAAACCGCCGCCCTGGTGGCGCGTATCGCCCAGGTCGAAACCACCATCACCGCCAATGAAACCGAGGCGCTGCTGCTTGAGCAGACGCTGATCAAGGAATGGCGGCCGCCTTACAACATCCTGTTGCGTGATGATAAATCCTACCCTTACGTGTTTTTATCCGACGGCAACTTTCCGCGCCTGAGCATTCACCGCGGGGCAAAGAAGCAAAAGGGCAAGTACTTCGGGCCTTACCCCAGCGCCGGTGCGATTCGTGAAAGCCTGAGCCTGCTGCAAAAAACCTTTTTTGTGCGTCAGTGCGAAGACAGCTTCTACAAGAACCGCACCCGGCCGTGCCTGCAATACCAGATCAAGCGCTGCAAGGCGCCCTGCGTGGGGCTGGTGGAACCTTCGGAGTACGCCGAGGATGTGCGCCATTCGGTGATGTTCCTCGAAGGGCGCAGCAACGCACTCACCGATGAGTTGTCCGGGGCCATGGAGCAGGCCGCCAGCACCCTGGATTTCGAAAAGGCCGCCGAACTGCGCGACCAGATCTCCCTGCTGCGCCGTGTCCAGGACCAGCAAAGCATGGAAGGCGGCACCGGTGACGTTGACGTGATCGCCGCGTTCGTCAACCCGGGCGGCGCCTGTGTGCACCTGATCAGCGTACGAGGCGGGCGGGTATTAGGCAGCAAGAACTTCTTCCCGCAGACCGGTATCGACGAAGACGTGGCGGAGGTCATGGCCGCATTCCTTGGCCAATACTACGTCAGCAGCCCTGAGCGCGACCTGCCGTCTGAACTGATCGTCAACGTGGTGCACGAAGACTTCCCCACCTTGATCGAGGCCATCCACGAGCTGCGCGGCCGCGAGCTGGACATCAGCCACCGCGTACGCGGCACCCGTGCTCGCTGGCAGCAGCT
The DNA here is from genome assembly GCF_058725345.1 of Pseudomonas sp. DW-iso17. Taxonomy (NCBI): domain Bacteria; kingdom Pseudomonadati; phylum Pseudomonadota; class Gammaproteobacteria; order Pseudomonadales; family Pseudomonadaceae; genus Pseudomonas; species Pseudomonas sp. DW-iso17. The sequence continues at coordinate 43,814 of NZ_JBZXEA010000008.1, forward strand.
GGCCGTGACTAACGCCGAACAGGCCCTGGGCGCGCGGCTGGCGAACCGACAGCACGTCGCTGCACGCTTCGACGCCCTGGCCGAGGTCCTCAACCTGGACGAGCCGCCCCAGCGCCTGGAGTGCTACGACATCAGCCACTCCAGCGGCGAGGCCACAGTGGCCTCTTGCGTGGTATTCGGGCCGGAAGGGCCGATCAAGGCCGACTACCGGCGCTACAACATCGAAGGCGTTACCGCCGGCGATGACTATGCCGCCATGCACCAGGCGCTCACGCGGCGATTCAGCAAGTTGAAGGACGGGGAGGGCAAGCTCCCCGATATCCTGCTGGTAGACGGCGGTAAGGGCCAGTTATCCATGGCCCGTGACGTGCTCAACGAACTGGCGGTGCCCGACCTGATCCTGCTCGGTGTGGCCAAGGGCACCACGCGCAAGGCCGGTTTCGAGACGTTGTACTTGAATGATGCCGCCCATGAGTTCACGTTGAAGGGCGACTCACCCGCACTGCATCTGATTCAACAAATCCGCGACGAAGCCCACCGTTTCGCCATTACCGGCCACCGCGCCCGCCGTGGCAAAACCCGGCGAACTTCAACCTTGGAAGGGGTGGCAGGGGTTGGCCCGACGCGGCGTCGCGACTTGCTTAAACATTTTGGTGGCTTGCAGGAGCTCTCCCGTGCCAGCATTGACGAGATAGCCAAAGCACCCGGTATCAGTAAAAAGCTCGCTGAATTGATTTATGCCAATCTGCACAGCGAATAGAATGCCTTCTCACCTCGTAGCCAGTTGTGCCGATGAATATCCCTAATCTGATCACCGTTCTACGCGTCCTGCTTATCCCGATTTTCATTTTGTTGTTCTATTTGCCGTATGAATGGAGCTACGTCGCGTCCAGTTCGGTATTTGCCTTCGCAGCCGCCACCGACTGGCTCGACGGCTACCTGGCCCGCCGCCTGGAACAGAGCACGCCCTTCGGCGCGTTCCTCGACCCCGTGGCCGACAAACTCATGGTGGCCGTCGCCCTGGTCCTGCTGGTACAGGAACACGGCAACCTGTGGCTGACCCTGCCGGCCGCCGTCATCATCGGCCGCGAGATCGTCGTCTCGGCCCTGCGCGAATGGATGGCCGAAATCGGCGCCCGCGCCCACGTGGCCGTCTCCAACATGGGCAAATGGAAAACCGCCGCGCAAATGCTCGCGCTGGTGATCCTGCTGGCCAACCCGTCGGACTTCTCGTTCTGGGTCCTCACGGGCTACGCCTTGCTGCTGGTCGCGGCCGGCCTGACCCTGTGGTCCATGCTGCAATATCTGCGTGCGGCCTGGCCCCATCTGCGAACCACCGTTGAAAAGAAATAAAACTTTTTTGAATCAAGGGGTTGACGGGTGCTGAGGATTCTATAGAATGCGCATCACCAAGCGGGAATAGCTCAGTTGGTAGAGCACGACCTTGCCAAGGTCGGGGTCGCGAGTTCGAGTCTCGTTTCCCGCTCCAAGCATTAATGAAAAAGCCACTCTAACGAGTGGCTTTTTTTTGCCTGTGTGATTTACGGAATGGACGCTTAGGCGTCTTTTTTTGTTTGTGCGCACAACCGTAGGGCGCGCGCTCAAATTCGTATTGTTACTAGATCCGCTCAGTTCGCCTGGGTCGCCAGGCGAACTACTGTTCGCTCAACTTCCCGACGCGCCTCGACGCTTGGGGAGGGCGTCACTTCTGGCACCGATAATCCTAAGTGACGGTGGTTTCCAGGCAGTGGAATTGCCCCATCGTGCGGCACACGGATTTTTGTGCGCCTGCGCGCTCAGCGCGCGCGTAGTTCCAAAATTGGCAACGCCCCGTGGCAATCGCCAACCCTTGGGATGCCCGGATTTGGCCGTACTCAAACGGCGTATGGACGTAGAAGAGTTGCACAAGCCCGTCGGACGGGTTGCCGCCGGTGGCCCCCCAATATTTCGGCGTTGCGCAGCCTGCAATGAGCGGTAGGGCGATGGCGACGATGACGGATTTCATTGTCGAGGGCGGTCCTTCAAGAATAAAACATGACGTTTGTAGGAGGTGTTTCCACTAGCCTGTCTCAACGTCGGTTGCCTAAGGCGGCCCAAACTTGACCGACTGGCAGCCACTGGACAGCAGCAATTCGCCTTCATCGGCCTCAAACCCGACGACCTTCCTGTCCTGGTCGACGGTGATGGAAAGGATGCAGCGATTCGGGTTATTGACGGTTGCCCAATAGTTGGTGTGCACCATCACATTGCCCTGCCTTTCCGCGCTTTGTGCCACCACCTCATTGCTGTTGTAAGACGTGTCGCGGTACCACTGCATCACCACATGCTGGTCGTCCGCGGTGCGATCCATTTTTTGGGGTGGACCAAAGAAATTGATGGCGTCCTGCGCCGGGCGGCCTTTCCATTGGCTGCGCGCGTACATTTCCGGGACGGTGTCAAAACTGACGCAGCCGGTCTGCAGCAGCGCGAGGGCCAAGGCCAATGCACCTGTGTATTTCATGTTGATCACTCATTATTCAAGCGTGCCGGTTGACGCCGGAGGTCATTTTTTCTCAGGTGCGCCCAAGAGGAAGTTGAGGTCGCGCATCACGTCCTCGGTGCTGCTCTTCTTGGACTCAATGCGGATCGGCTGATTACCCGGCAACTGATTGAAGAGGCCTTGCTGCGTGATCGCCACCAGTTGAGCGTTATCGATGGAGCCGACGCCCATCGGCATCATGGCGTTGGACTTGCGTTTGCCCGGTGCGCAGGCGAAGTCATAGCCACGCTCCAGCCAGCTCTTGGGCACCGGCACCCAACGTTTAGGCGCCGGCAGCACCGTGGTCGCCCCGGCGCGCAGGTAGGCGGTGGCAGAGTTCACCCTGAGCTGTCGCTCCGGGCATTGCAGCTCCAGCGCGTAGCTCACGTAGTTGGGGCTGTTGGGGCTTTCGAATACCTGCACGACCGTCAGCTGTGTGTTTTGCGGGTGTTGTTGTGTGGCTTTTACCGACTGTGCATCGGCGAAGAACAGGTCTCTGTTGGGCGTGTCGCCGGTGCCAAAGATCATCCACCAGTCGGTGGCCACTGCGGGGGCTGCGCTTAGCGATAAGAGGGCGAAGGTCGAACCTGCGAGCAGGCGCTTTCGCAAACCGAGGGGGATGTTGTTGTACATGGTCAATCGACTCCTGTCGTGGACGCGGGGAGGGCTAGAGCTCAACGAAATGAGCGAGCGGGCACATCCTAGGCAGCGTCGCCCGTGCCATTCAATAATGTGGGCGCAATCAGGACGCGTCCTGCGAACCCATGCGCTGGGTCTGTAGGAGGTGTCTTTCAATAGCGTTGTGCGTGACTTATCCAAGCATTGAAAACGCCCCAGAAATTGAATGGGTGTCTAAGTGTTGGGGGCGCCCTTCACCCTCGGCAGCCGACTGCGTGCACTCTTATGCCTCAAACGGCCATCTATCGAATGCTGAGCGCTGACGCAGGTTTAGCGTGCTGAGCATGAACACCATCTTTGCCGGCAACGCCGCCATGTGGCGCGCCCGGCACGCCGACGTCCGTTCCCATAGGCCGGTGCGCGCGATGCCCGCACCGGCTGTCAGGGTTACTTCGTGCAGGTCAGGCGCGAGTACTTCGGCGGCTCAAGCAGGATGCCTGGAGTCATGACCGTCGAGCAGTTGAACACACGGCCCTTGGCGGTCGTGGCTTTGAAGTTCAGTTCAGCGCCGCCCAGGAAGTCCTCCTTGCTCTTGGTGACCGGGCCCATGGTCAGCTCATCCGTAGAGGCCAAGCCAATCGCCTCTGCGGTGACTTTGTGTATCTGCAGTACGTTGGGGTTGGTGGTGCAGCCCGCCAGCAGGCTGGCCAGTGCAAGCAGGAGGAGGGCGGTTGAGGTCTTGGTCATCGTTGAGGCTCCTTGCGAGTGGCGGCGGCAGGAAAATTGCGCGCGTGCCGCCTGTGGGAATCATGAGGGAACAGGGATTTGCCCTACGGCGGCGGAGTCTAGGAGCGCGTAAAAGACCCCCACAATCACCTGGAGGAAATCGAGACGGAGGCTACGGTGGAGCGTGTTGGAGTTGACGGAAATCGAGCGGGAGAGGGTCAGGCCACCGAGGGAAAATCGAGGCTGAAGGGTGACGAAGGTGGGCATGGGGATATGCAGATCCTCCACGGCGATGGGGCTTTCGCAGGCATGCTCTAGCTGGGTAGAAAAATCCATCGCGAGGGTGTTAGTGACAGGCTGCCGGCTAGATGTCAAACCCGCAGGTACTTCCATCGTTCGCTGACCCATGACGGCATCACTTTTTATGGGGGAGGGTGTTCGCCTCGCTGGTTTCCCTGACCGCAAACATTAGGCAGCGCACCGCTTCACGATCCTGTTCCGACAAGCAACGGTAGTAGTGGACCAGGCGCTCTTCTTCTCGATTGAGTTGTCGGGACCGCAGGGCTGTACTGACGGCGGTACGCAATGAGGGAAAAAATGAGGTATTTAGCATGATCCAAGTTCTTCATGAGGTGAATGGAGACGTGGGCTTCTTGCCCAGAACAACTGAATACATAACGTTTATTTTAGAAAAGGGCTTGTCGTTTTTCGTGACTGTTGGGTATTTCAGATGGGGCCGTCGGAAGTGTTTGGAGAAAGTGTAGGAGCGATCTTTCAAAGGCGGTGGAAAACACGCGATAGGGGGGACGCTACCGCGGATCGGGTCCTATGCGGTGCCTGAGAGGTCCCAGTGCTGGCTTTCGATCAGGTAGTCACGAGCGGTTTTCATTAAATGATTCAGAGGCACAGACCGTCGACTACGTGCGCTCAGCGTCAAGTAACAATGGGCTGCCTCACCTTGCGACTTAACCCCGGTGTCTTGCCCGTAACACGTTTGAACGCGCGACTGAAAGCGGCCTGGGATGTATAGCCCAAGCGTTGTGCTACCTCTTCGATCGGCAGCCTTTCGAGGGTCAGCCACTGGCTTGCGAGCCGCATTCGCAGTTCGGTGACATAGCGCAGCGGCGTCATGCCAATCGTCACCTGGAAGCGATCCGCGAAGGCTGAGCGTGAGGTATTGCATTGCTCTGCCAATTGCGCAACGGTCCAGTCGCGGCCCGGTTGTTGATGGAGCGCGAGCAGTGCACCGGCCAAGCGTGGATCGCGCAAGGCGGCGACCAGGCCAGAGGCATTACCGCAGGCACACTCTACCCAACCGCGAACGACCATGGCGGCCACCACGTCGGCCAACCGCGCGAGGATACCGGCGAAGCCCACACGTGCGGCGCTGACCTCGCGTTCCATGGTGGTCAGGATAGGCACCAGTCCAGGGTAGCGCTGGCCGTCGGCATCAATCAACATCAGGCCCGGCATCAGTTTGCCGAGGCCATGGATGCTGCCCAGTTCAAACTCCATACAACCACTGAACAAAATGGTGCTCGGCGTTGGGCTGGCATCGGTTCCGGTGTGCACCGCGCTCACGGTGTCACCGAGGGGGGCGCCGTCTAGGCGGTCGATGTCCTGAACGGGTACGTCCGCATGGGAATACAGTTGATGGGCCGCGCCGTGGGAGATGAACACGGCGTTGCCGGCAGACAGCGCGTAGGTGGTGCCGTCCTCCATTCGCAGTACCGCATTGCCGACGGCCATGAAATGGAACCAGGCATGCCCAGGTTTTTCAGCGAAGCCCAAACCGAAACTCGGACTCGTTTGTATACGCCGGTATTCGACGCCACGCAGGCGCATACCGCGCAACAGTTCGTTGATGAGATCCGAGGAAAGAGCAAACTGTTCTGCAGACATTGTTCAGGTGTTTTAGTCAAAAATGAGAGATTTTGGATCATAGATCATCCAGATTCGCGCGCCTAGACTGCGGGTCGCAATGATGATTGGGAGATCCCTGTAATGACTGACTGTGTATGTGACGCCGTATCCAACCGCCATCCCGGCGCCTTCTCGGAGGCAGAGCCTGCGGCCCCCGCGTGGATGGCCGTCTTCTCACTGGCAATGGGAGTGTTCGGATTACTGACTGCGGAGTACCTTCCGGCCAGTTTGTTAACACTGATGGCGACTGATCTGGGCGTGTCCGAAGCGCTGGCTGGCCAGGCGGTAACGGTGACAGCAGTGGTAGCGTTGTTCGCCGGTTTGTTGGTGCCAGGCCTGACCCGCGGCATCGACCGACGTTGGGTGTTGCTGGGGTTTTCCACGTTGATGGTTGCCTCCAATCTGTTGGTCGCCGTTTCTTCCAGCTTCGCGGTGCTGCTGTTGATGCGCATCTTGCTGGGGATTGCCCTGGGCGGGTTCTGGAGCATGGCTGCGGCGGTGGCGATGCGCTTGGTGCCGAGTGCTTTGTTGCCTCGGGCGCTGTCGATCATTTTCAGTGGGATTGCCATCGGGACGGTCGTTGCCGTGCCACTGGGCAGCTATCTGGGCGGGCTATACGGCTGGCGCAGCGCGTTCTTTGCAGCGGCGGCGGTAGGCATGGTGACCCTGGCGTTTCAGTCATTGACTTTACCGCGCCTCGCGCCGCGCCGGCCGGCACGTCTGCGCACGGTTTTCGACGTGTTGCAGCGCCCAGGCATCGCCATGGGGATGTTCGGTTGTGTGCTGGTGCATAGCGGTCACTTCGCGATGTTCACCTACGTTCGGCCATTTCTTGAAGGTACTACCGGCATCGGCTCGCAAGGGCTGTCGCTGATGTTGCTGGGGTTCGGTGTGGCGAACTTCTTCGGCACGCTGTTGGCTGGCAGGCTGCTGGAGCACCGCCCGCTGGCCACTCTGGTGTTAATGCCTGCGCTGGTCGGGGTTGCAGCACTGGCGTTGGTGCTGTTGCCACCCTCGTTGCCGGGGCAGGCGGTACTGCTGGCAATCTGGGGCTTGGCCTTTGGCGGTGTGCCGGTGGCGTGGTCGAACTGGGTCGCCAGCGCGGTACCTGACCAGGCGGAAAGCGCCGGGGGTATGGTGGTGGCCTCTGTGCAGTCCGCCATCGCCATGGGCGCCGCCGCTGGCGGTGCAGTGTTCAGCCTCGGTGGCAGCGCGGGCGTATTTATAGCGGCGGCGGTGCTGATGTTGCTGGCTGCGTTGCTGATTGCGCTGCGTGTCCGGGTGCCTTCTGTCCATGTCGTCAATGCGGGGAGGGCTAGCGCTCAATAAAATGAGCACTATTGAATTTCTAGGTAACCCTTGACAGTCCCCCGTGACCCGCACTCAATCGACCCCGGGCATCCGAATCGAGGCCATCTGGCACGTCATCTGAAAAGGGACCAAGGGCATGGGCGTTTTCGATTACAAGGGCATGAAGGGCGACCCCGCCAAGGCGCTGCTGAGCAACGCCTTGGCTTTATCCGAGTACGCGTATGACTCCACCGGCCAACCCCTGGCAACCGGTGGCTGGGCGCCTATCGGTGCGCAGGCCCTGGGCGTGACGCAGCATGTGGACAAGCAAGGCACCTTCTGGGGCGAGACCGCCTTGGCCCCTTCGGCCAACGTCGAGATTCTGGGGCAGTACGATGGGCTTGGCAGGCTGATCGCCATGGGGATTGCCTTTCGTGGCACGTCCTTTGGCTTGACCTGGGATGGCGCGGGCGACGTGGCCAGCGACCTGGCGGCCGCAGCACTGCCTGGATACGCCGCCAATTACGCCAAGTTCGCCTTCAGCGCCTTGCTCGAAAACGTCGCTCGTTACGCCGCGAGCCAGGGCTTGAGCGGTAAGGATATCCTGGTCACCGGCCATAGCCTCGGCGCACTGGGCGCCAACAGCCTGGCGACCTTGAGCCACGATCACTGGGGCGGCTTTTATCAGGATGCCAACTACGTAACCTTTGCCTCACCCGCTCAACGCTCGGGTGATACCCCGGTGTTGAATATTGGCTATGAAAATGACCCGGTGTTCAAAGCCATTGATGGCAAAGGCATCAATACCTCGGCACTCTTCTGGGGCAACGACCGGGGCTGGGATGCGGCCGCCAACAACCTCGTCAGTTTTACCGATAATTACGCGTCGTTCTCGGCACATTTACCTAATAGTCTGAATTGGGGCGTGGCCAAGGCTCACTCCCTGGACGGTTACATCCAAGGTTTGGGGCGTATCGCGTCCTCCGAGTTCTACGACCTGACCAGCAAGGATTCGACCATCGTGGTCTCCAGCCTGACCGAGGCTGCGCGTGAAACCACCTGGGTACAAGACCTGAACCGTTACGCTGAAAAACACACTGGCAATACCTTCATCCTCGGCACCGAGGGCAACGACCTGCTCAAGGGCGGTGTCGGCAACGACTTCCTGGAAGGCGGCGCCGGTCATGATCGTTTTCGCGATGATGGCGGCTACAACATCCTGCTGGGCGGGCAGGGCGATAACGTCTTCGAACTGCACAAGCCACTGGCCAGCTTCGGCTTTGCCAACGATGGCGATGGCACGCTCTACATCAACGACGCCTATGGCGGCATCAGTATGACCCGCGATATCGGTGCATTGGTGAGCCAAGAGCAGTCCTACATCATGTGGAATTCAATCCCCTGGGGCACCCACGACGTCACCTATAACGTAACCGGCCAAGGCCTGCTGGCCGGCACAGCCTTGACGCCCTACACGGCCTCTGCCAACGGCGATGCGCAGGACAATGTCCTCACCGCTCATGCTGCGGGGGAATGGTTGTTCGGTCTGGGCGGCGACGATCATTTGATCGGTGGGCAGGGTAGTAATGTTTTCGTCGGCGGGGCAGGCAATGACCTGATGGTGTCGGGCGGGGGCAGCAACACTTTCCTGTTCAACGGCCTCTTTGGCAATGATCGGGTCGAGGGCTACCAGGCCAGCGATAAGCTGGTGTTCATGGGGATTCCTGACCTGGGCCAGCAATACGATTACCGTTCCCATGTCTCGATGTTCGAGGACAATGCGCTGTTGTCCTTTGGCGACAACTCGGTGACGTTGGTTGGCGTGAACATGACTCAACTCAATGGTGCAGGCATTTATATTTCCTGAATACCCACACAATGGGCTGTTGAACCTGTGGCGAGTGAGCTTGCTCCCGTGACGGCCCCTCAGCCGACACATACCTACCTGACGCCCCACGGACCAAAATGTGGGAGCTGGCTTGCCTGCGATGGCGGCTGTCAGACCGCCACGGGAGCAGCGGATATCTACCGCGGGTTTGTCATCGAGCTCAAACCCGCTACCTCATAGCCTCCGTTACTTGAGCGTAACGTCGAGCATCGGCGGGATGTAACCGTAGTCATACTCGGCGACCACGAACGTTTGCTGCCCTTTGATCTTGATGCCCACCGTCGGTGCTTCGGTGCCGCCGATACGGATCTGCGTGCCGGTGTTGTCGGTCGGTACGCTGTCGATGAAGGAGGTCACCAGGCCGTTGGGCATGACGCAGTGCGAGTAGGTCTGAAACGGTTGGGAGGACGGGTTGCCCAGTACCAGGCCAGAGCCGTTCAACGGCACATACGGGCCGAACAGCGAATCGGCGACGAATCCGTATACCCCGTCCGGGCCGGTTACACCGTCGGCGTAGGTGAAGGTGTGGCTGATGGTGAACAGGTAGTACTTGCCGTCCTGGAACACAAAGTGCGGGCGTTCGGTCTGGTCGTTGACGCCGACCGCGGTCAGCAGCGGTGGCAGCATTTCCCAGTCGTCACCGTCTTCGTCGCGGGCCACGGCGATCCCGACGCAGGCGGTCTGGAAGCGCGAGTTGCCGACTTCTTCATAGCCGGGTGGCACGTCGCCGATTTCGGCGTTACCGACCTTGTGCGAGCCGCGTTCGCCGGCCACGTTGCCTTCGAACAGCATGTACAGCTTGCCGTCTTTCGGGTCGCGAAACGGCCATGGATCGCGAAAGCCCCAGAAGGCGTTTTGCGCTTCGGTCTGGTACATCTTGCCGTCCGCCTCGAACAGCGGCTTGACCTTTTCGAAGCCCACCAGGCTGACGCCATGCTCGGTGGTCACCACGCGGCCACGCACCTTGACGATGGTCGCGCCGGGCGTGACGGCGGTGTAGTACAGGTCCACTTCGCCTTGTTCGTTCAGCAGGATCGGTGTGCCAGCCCATTCGCGCACGGTGGGTGAAACCCCTTCAGCCATCACTCGGCCGCCGAGCTTCCAGTCTTTGCCAGTGCGAGAAAACCAGTAGTACATCTTTGCCCGGCCATGGCGATCGTTCCAGTCGCGGATGACGTCGTAGTTGCCATTCTGATCGAGGTATTGCGGGTCGTTCGGGTGGCGATCCGCAGTGAGGGTGAAGATCACCGACCAGCCGTCAACGGAGGTGATGTTGCCGTCGATATCACGCAGCGGCATGGTGTCCCAGATAAAAACCTCGTCACTCAATACCGGGAAGTTCGCACTGACCAGTGGCTGGGTGGTGGTGGGGTCGTCCGCACGCACTTTAAGCGCATCGGCTCGGGTCCACAGGCTGGGTTGATGGGGTGTTTTTCCAAATTTCGAAGGGGTGTTTTTCATAGAAAACCTCGTCCATGTAGGGATTCAAGTCACTGTATTTATATACAGTGATTCGAATTTAAAAGACTCGGATCTGTGGGTCAAGGATAAAAATGCATTTATGCATTTTTTGAGTTTTTCATTCAGCTGATACGTTTCACCTTGTCCCGTTTACAGAAGTTATTCCATTGGCGTGGCGCAGTGATGGCCATGAGCGAGAGGGTGGTTAGTTCAAGCCACGCATGAACTGGTCACTGATCAGGTCAGCCAGCATCCGCACGGGTTCGGTAAGGCTTTGGCGAGAACGGTGTATGAGTCCGATATCCCGGTGAAAGGTGTGTATGCCCAGATCGAGTGCTCGAACACCCATAGGCCACTCCGGATCTCTGCACGTTTGCGGCACCAATGCGACGCCTACGCCCTTTTTGACTAATTGAAGGATGGCCTCCAGCTCATCCAGTTCGCACACCTCATGCAGCGTGAAATGCATCTGCCGCACAAAACGATCAACCTGCCTGCCGCCGAACGATGAGCGGTCATAGCGAATGAAAGGATGGCTGGACAGCAGTGCCGACCAGTCTTCACCGGGCACTTCGCATGGGACGATCAGCCGGTAGGGCTCCTGCGCCAGAGTCGTCCAGTGCAGGTCACTCTGGAGCGAGAAGGGCGGGCGAATGATGGTGGCCATGTCGATCTCGCCAGCGTCGACGAGGTTGACCAATTCCATCGACAGCCCTGGAATGACTCGCGTGCGACATTGCGGGCATTGCTGGTGAAACCTGGCCAGCGATTCGGGCAAATATGAGCGCTGCACCGACGCGATAGCGCCGATAGTCACCCGCTCGTGGGTGGGTTGTCCCATTGTCGAGGAGCCCAGGTTGTCGTAAAGATTGAGCAATTCCTGAGCTTGCAAGAGTACCTGGTGGCCCATTCTATTGAGATGCGCAGAGCGTCCCTTTCTGTCGAAAATTTCGACGCCCAGTTCAGCTTCGAGGCGCTGGATTTGCGCGCTCACAGCGGCCTGGGTCAGGCCGATTCTGTTGCCGGCAGCGGCAAAAGTGCCTTCCCGCGCAACAGCGATGAGTGTCTTGAGTTCTTTGATCATTCATAAATATTAATTGTGTTTCTAAGAAATATATATTGATTTTTATGTTGGGTTTTCCGTCCTACGATGTTTTCCATTCCCGCCAACGGCTGAGCCAAGCGAGGCAATGACGGGGGAATGTTCGCCAAACCCACAAAAAAAGCACTGGAGATCTGATGAGCCTCTCGCCATTCCACCTCGCAATACCTGTTTACGACTTGGCTTCAACACGGACCTTCTACGGTGAGGTTTTTGGTTTAGAAGAAGGGCGGTCCAGCACTCAATGGGTCGATTTCAATTTCTATGGTCATCAACTGGTGATTCACGAGCATCCCAAAACCGCCTCTCAAGAAAGTGTTCATAGCAATCCGGTCGATGGTCATGATGTTCCTGTTCCGCACTTCGGCATCATTCTGGGTTGGGAGCAATGGGAAGCGCTGGCCGAGCGACTGAAGTCGTTTGGTACCGAATTTGTGATCGAACCGTACATTCGTTTCAAAGGTCAGGTTGGCGAGCAAGCCACCATGTTCCTGTTTGATCCTTGCGGCAATGCTCTTGAATTCAAGGCGTTCAAGGATATGGGCCAGCTCTTCGCGAAATAAGAACACCCATGGCACAGCTGAGCTGTGCCATGGGGGCTCACGTGAGCTGCAAGCTCATGACTCTAGCAACTGCTGATAACGCAGACCTTTCATTCCAACAAGAAGGCTAGACATGAAACGTATTCCCTTGGTGTGGCAAATCGTTGCCGGGCTGTCGCTTGGCGTGCTTGTCGGTTGGTACTTCAATACCCATCCGCTCTATCAGGCATGGGTCAGCGTGCAGGTTCTGAAACCGCTTGGTGACATCTTTATCAAGATGATGAAGATGGTCGTTGTGCCAATCGTGTTCTGCTGCATGATTCTGGGCATTGCAGGTGGCCCAGACAGCAAGTCATTTGGCCGCATGGGTGTGCGCTCGCTCGGTTATTTCTTTGCGATTACCGCGCTGGCCGTCGTCATAGGCTTGTGTTTCGCAAATATCTTCGAACCGGGAACAGGTACCGATATTTCCGGTGTTTCGCACGGTGCCGCATCCATCACGCTGGAGCCGCCGAAAGGAGCGCTGGTAATATTGCAGAACATCGTGCCCGATAACGTATTGGCTGCGATGTCGGAGGGGAAGTTGCTGTCGGTGTTGTTTTTTGCCGTGCTGTTCGGCCTGGCATTGAACGCCTTGCCGAAAGAGAAAAACGCACCGGTCATCGCACTGCTTCAAAGTGTTTGCGATGCGATGTTCAAGGTTGTCTCCATGGTTATGGCTTATGCGCCTGTGGGTGTGTTCGGCATGATCGGCGCGACCGTGGCGACGTTTGGTTTCGCTTCCTTGTTGCCATTGCTCAAGTTGATTGGTGTTGTGTACCTGGCGCTGATTGTTTTCGCGTTGGTGGTACTTGGCGGTATCTGTTACTTGATAGGCGAAAACATTTTCAAGTTGATCCGGTACTTGCGCGATGAGTTGATGCTCGCATTCTCAAGTGCCGCCTCAGCCGCAGTGATGCCGCAGTTGATGACAAAAATGGAAAGTTACGGCGTGCCGCGTCGGATCGTCAGTTTCGTGGTGCCGGTGGGGTATGCGTTCAACCTCGATGGTGCGTCGATTTTTCTTGGGGTGGCGACGATCTTTGTCGCGCAACTCCATGGCATCGACCTGTCGTTATCCCAGCAGATCCTGTTGGTGGTGACCATGGTGCTGACTTCCAAGGGCGCAGCAGGGGTGCCAGGTTTCGCCATCATCATCTTGTCAGCGACATTGGCCTCAGCAGGTCTTCCACTGGAAGGCGTCGCGTTGATCGCTGGCATTTTCAGGATCATCGACAGTGGTACCACTACGTTGAACGTGTTGGGCAATGCCATTGCGCCGTTAGTCATCGCCAAGTGGGAAAAGGTCGAGCTCAGACCTTCAACGGATTATCCAGCCGCACGGGTCTAGTCGTTTGCAGGAGCAACGATAGGCGAGAACGCAGGAGGTCATTCGTCAGGTATTGCTAATGTTTTGTAGACGACCGGTCTAGTTTTGGATAGGCTCTCGTCATTATGAAAAAATCTAATCTGGACATGCGACAGCACATCATCGATGTAGCGAAGACACTGATGACCCACAAGGGCTATACCGCCGTCGGTCTTATGGAAGTATTGACGACGGCGGGCGTGCCCAAGGGCTCGTTTTATCACTACTTCCGCTCCAAGGAGGAGTTCGGCCAGGCACTACTGGAAGAGTATTTCCAAGAGTATATCGGTCGGGTAGACATCGTCATGGCAGCGCAAGGGACTGGCGCCGAGCGGCTGATTGGCTACCTGAGTTACTGGGCGAAGACACAGGCGTTCGATCATCCCGAGGAGAAATGCCTGGTGGTGAAACTCGGCGCAGAAGTGTGTGACCTCTCGGAGGACATGCGCAGCGTACTTGAAGAGGGCACCGCACTGATTATCCAGAGGATCACCCGGTGTGTTGAACAGGGGATGGCCGATGGCTCCATCACGTCGACCCAGAACGCCGAGACATTGGCTGAATCGTTGTATCAACTGTGGCTTGGGGCTTCACTGTTAGTGAAGGTGCGAAACACAACGGCTGCTTTCGAAACAGCGCTGAACACGAGTAAGCGCCTGCTGGCATAGGGGCGTTTTTTTTTACCACTTTACTAGACGACCGGTCTAATTTATCGAGAGGCTTTATGACCGATATCACCACGGATACCGACCTTTTTTCTCCCATGCATCTGGGGGCGCTGCAATTGGCTAACCGGATAGTCATGGCGCCCGTCACACGTAGCCGGATGGCCGACGACGGTGTGCCAAATGAAATGCACGCCACTTACTACGCTCAACGTGCCAGTGCCGGCTTGATCATTGCCGAAGCGACGAACATTTCTGCCCAAGGACGTGGCTATGCCATGACTCCGGGAATCTGGTCGCAAGAACAGGTGGCCGGCTGGAAAAAGGTCACCGACGCAGTGCACGCGGCGGGCGGCAAAATTGTCAGTCAGTTGTGGCACGTGGGGCGTTTTTCCAGTGTCGAGTTGCAACCCAACGGCGATGCCCCCGTAGCGCCTTCGGCGATCAAGGCTGAAGGTAGCACCTACACCGAAAATGGCTTTGTCGAGGTGTCGACGCCTCGTGCGCTGCAAACCTCGGAGATCCCAGGGATCATCGAGCAATACAAGCGGGCCGCCGAGAACGCCAAGCGAGCCGGTTTTGATGGCGTAGAAGTGCATTCGGCCAACAGCTATCTGCTCGATCAATTCCTGCGTGATTCCACGAACAAACGCACCGATCAATACGGTGGCTCCATTGAGAACCGGGTGCGACTGACCTTGGAAGTCACCGAAGCCGTGGTTTCGATATGGGGTAACGACCGTGTCGGTATTCGCCTTTCACCGGTGACCCCTGATGCCGGTAATACGCCTCCTGACAGCAATGTCATGGCGACTTATGGCTACCTGATCCAGCAGCTCAATCAATTGAACCTGGCGTACCTGCATTTTGTTGAAGGCGCCACGGCGACCTCCCGCACCGTGCCCGAAGGCGTGGACCTGGATGCACTGAGTGCCCAGTTTGAAGGGCCATTCATAGGCAATAACAACTATGACCTGGCGATGGCAATCGAACGCCGGGCGCAGGGCCGGATCGATGCGGTTGCATTTGGTCGCTTGTTCATTTCCAACCCCGACCTCGTCGAGCGTCTGCGTCGCGGTGTTGAGCTGACCATCGCTCCACGCGAGAGTTACTACGGCGGGGGTGCAAAAGGTTACATCGATTGGCCAACCGCTGACGCCTCAATAGCAAGGTCCCGCGCTAATTAAGGCGCAGGCGTCGCAATAGCATTCATTGCAAAAAGGTATTGAACATGAATTACCTGCAAAACAAGGTAGCCATCGTCACGGGCGCATCCTCAGGCATCGGCGCGGCAACCACCCGGGCGCTGGTAGCGCAAGGTGCACGCGTGGTTGCCGCCGCCCTTGATGAAGAGGCGTTGGAGTCTTTCGTCGCTGACCTGCGCGAGGCCGCAAGTGAGGTGGTCGCGTTTACTACTGATGTGACTCAACCGGATCAAACCCAGGCACTTGCCAGGTTTGCCCGTGAAACATACGGCGCCATCGACATTCTGGTGAACAACGCTGGCCTGATGCTTTTTTCCCGTTGGGTTGATCTGGCCGTGCAGGATTGGGAAAAGATGATCGATGTGAACATCAAGGGTTACCTCAACATGACGGCTGCAGTATTGCCGTTCATGTTGGAACAGAAGTCCGGGCAGATTCTCAATATGGACTCTGTTGCGGGGCATCAGGTAGGGCCGTCTGCGGGTGTCTACAGTGCGACCAAGTTTTTCGTCCAGGCCATGACCGAGTCCATGCGCAAAGAACTCGGCGTGCAGCACGGTATTCGCGTTAACACGATCAGCCCTGGCGTCATCAATACAGGGTGGGCGGACAAGGTCAGTGATCCGCAGGGACGCAAGGCTGCCCAGGCGCTGAACCGGATTGCAATTGGGCCTGACGATGTCGCCCGTGCAGTGATTTACGCGCTCAACCAGCCGGAAAACGTCACCGTCAATGACTTGATCATCTCGCCGACGCGCCAGGATTGGTAGCGGGCGGCGGTCATTGACTCATTCAGCAAGACCCCTCGGCTATGTCAGGCGAGCGGTGTGGCATCTCATCCCCCATGAAAGGAAAAACAAGCATGTCGAAGAATATCAAGGCAGTACCCACCCACGAGTACGACGCTGTCATCGCCACAGCCAATCAGTACGTGGAAGGTCTGCGTACCGGTAATGCTCAAAGCGTTGCACAAGCCTTCCATCAAGACGCAGTGATGTATGGGTTCACCAATGGCGAGTTGCTCGGCGGCCCGATCAACAAGCTGTTTGATTTCGTTGCGAAGAACGGCGGCGCCCCCCAAATCACCACTCGCCTTGACGTATTGGCAATTACGCCGAGCACCGCAGTAGTACGTGTCGATATGGAAAACGATGCGATTGGCGCCGATTACAACGACTACCTGACACTGATCAAAATTGAGGGTGTCTGGAAGGTGATTGCCAAGGTGTATCACCAGTTCGACGCGTAAGCATCAACCGATCCCGGCACCCCTGATGTCGGGATCGCCGGGCTGTCTATTCAAAGGGTCATACGATGCCAATGGTTGAATTCTCCGCTGTTTTGAACGCCGTGCACAACGCGCCTGGAGCGTGATGAAGAAGTTTGGTGAGATCCAGCAATGGCACCCTGCGATTGTCAAAAGCAGCGTCGAAGACGGCGAGTCCGATGGGGCTGTTGGGTGTCTGCTTGCTCAGTGGCGATGAGTCCAACGGTAGGCCCTTAAAAATAATGAACCCTGCCTGCGCCTGTGCACCCAAAGTTACATAACCTGGAGGTGCATCATGCAAACCACTTACTTCTGGATAGGCCTGGCAGTGATCCTCGTACTGCTTGATGCGTGGATCATCAACAGCATCTGGCGCAGCGATAACGCCTCGGCGAGCAAGGCAGGCTGGAGTGCGGTAGTCGTGGTCCTGCCGTTCCTGGGCGCCGCGATATGGGCGATTGCCGGCCCAAGGGGTGTCACCAAGGGGCCGTCTTCTCCCGAGCACAGCAAGGGCTGAGTCCGGGCTGCGCTATGAACAACCCAGACCCCGACGACTTACAGGGCCGCAACTACCCGGTACCGGAAGATATGGCCTTGCAGCGCAAGGTCTGGCGCTTTGAAAGGGTGGGTTGGTACGCGCTGCTGGTGCTGATGGGGCTGAGCCTGGCGGGCCTGTTTTCCAGCGGGCCGCTGAGCACCCGCCAAGTGCGCAGTGCCGATGGACAGTTGCGCGTGGAGTACCAACGCTTTTTGCGCAATGGCGCCTCCGATGGGCTGGTGGTTCATCTGCAAGGCAAGGCCCAAGAACCCCTGGAGGTCGAGTTGAGCGGTGAACTGCTGCGCGGCTTCAATATCGAGATGCTGCAGCCTCAGCCGCTCAAGGCCAGGGCGGCCGGGGAGGGTGTAAGCGTCTGGATGCTGAGTGACAGTGCTGGCCAGGCCGTGCTGTACCTGACCTTGCGCAGCGACACGGTGGGCAGCGTGGATACCCAGGTGTCGCGACCCACAGGGGCGTCCGTGCGCTTTTCTCAGTTTATTTACCCTTGACCGTCAGCCCCGACCCTAACGGCGTGAGCTGCACAGTTTTTCGATCAAGGAGATCAACGAATCATGGCCCACGGGCTTGCTGACATGCGCATTAAAGCCTGATTCAGTCGCCTTTTTCTGGTCATTGCCTGCGCCGTAGCCGGTCAATGCAATGGCGGGAGCCTGTCGAAGGTGGCCTACTTTACGCAGCTTCTGCATCAGCTCATGGCCATTCATTTTCGGCATGCCGATGTCCGAAATAATCACGTCGTACTGGGCATCCCGGGCTGTTTCAAGTGCGCTTAACGGGTCGCTGAAGGCGCTCACTTGGGCGCCTTCCATTTCCAGCAGCATGTTCAGCACCTCAAGGACTTCGGCTGAATCATCGACCAGTAACACCTTGAGGCCATTGAGGCGCTGATCTTCGTTCTGGGTAGCGCCGCTATCCAGCAGATGATCCTGCTGTTCGCACAGCGGCAACCAGATCGAAAAGGTGCAACCGAAGCCCAACCCTCGCGAATGCACGCTCACCGAACCGCCGTGGGCCTCCACCAGCTGCCGCACCAACGACAAGCCAATCCCCAGGCCTTCGCGCTGGTGAGTCTGGTGCTGGTTTTCCGCTTGCCCGAACAGGTCGAAGATTTCTTCCAGGCTTTCTTGGGCCAGGCCCGCGCCGCTGTCGATGACGTCCAGTTGCGCGCGCCCGTCCGAGCGGCTGACCACCAACTGCACCTGGCCGTCTTCGGGGGTGAATTTCAGGGCGTTGTTGACCAGGTTCCAGATCACTTGCTCGATGCGCGTCGGGTCTACGTCAACGATCAACGGGCCCGGCACCGAAGGGGTTTGAAGGCTGACCTGGCGACGATGACCGTCGGCAAGCACCACGCTATGAATGTCCTTGAGGGTGCGAATCAGGTCGATCGGTTGCTTTTTCAGCTTCAGCTTGCCCGTGCGAACCCGGGCGACATCCAGCAGGTCGTCAATGATCCGCGCCTGGCTGGACACCGCTTCGCAGATGGTATTGACCGCCTTGATGGCCGGGCCCGCGACCTTGGTGGCGGGCAAGCGCCGCAACAGTTCGGCGTTCAGCTGGATCAGGTTCAACGGATGCTTGAGTTCGTGGGACATCACCGCGAAGAACTCATCCTTGAGATGGCTGTTGGTCTGGGTTTCCTTCAAGCGCTGATTCTGTTCGTCCTGGGTGCGTTTGTGGCCGGTAAGGTCCCGGGCAATCTTGACGTAGCCGCGCAAACTATTGCTCTTGAGCTGGGTGACCTCGCCGCTGCAATAGAAGCGGCTGCCGTCCTTGCGCACATGCCAGCGTTCATCTTCGCCACGCCCATGTTCGCGGGCGGTGCGCAGTTCTTTCTCCGGCACGCCAGCGGTGCGGTCTTCCGGGGAGAAAATCAGATCGTAGTAAGCGCCCAGCACCTCGTCCTTGGTGTAGCCGAAGATCAGTTCGGCACCGGTGTTCCAGTCGGTGATGGCGCCATGGTCATCGAGGATGATGATGGCAAAGTCATGGGTGCTCTCGGCAACCAGACGCATGCGCTCCTCGCCCAGGCGCAGTTCCTCTTCGGCCTGACGCCGCTTGGTGATATCAATGAAGGTCAGCACGGTGCCATCAATGTGGTCTTCACTGGAGCGGTAAGGCAGCAACCGCGCAATGTACCAGCGGTCGTCGTTGCTGCTGATTTCCCGCTCGATCAAGCTCAGGGACTCAAACACGGTGGCGGCGTCTTCGGTCATTTGCGGGTAATTGAGGCGGTGGGTGATGTCCAGCAATGAGCGTCCGGTGTCCACCGGCAACATACTGAAAATATCCGTGGCCCGTGGCGTGAACCAACGGATGCGCATGTTGCGGTCGACGAAGACCGTGGCGATGTCGGTGGACGCGATCAGGTTGGTCAGGTAATCGTTGACCTTGTCCGTCTCTTCCACCTTGGTCTTGAGCTCGAAATTGACGGTCAGCAGTTCTTCATTGATCGACTGCAACTCTTCCTTGCTGGTTTCCAACTCCTCGGTGGCCGAGCGCAGTTCTTCGTTGACGGCCTGCATTTCTTCGTTGGAGGCCTTGAGTTCCTCGCTGGAGACTTCCGCCTGTTCGATGGTGTCCTGCAAGTGCAACTTGGTGCGTTGCAGCTCGCGCTCCAGGTTGCTCATGATCGCGTTTTCGGCCTGGGTGACCGTGTCGATGTCGGGCAGCAACGGGTCGACGGCGGTTTCCTGGAAGATCACCAGCACGTAGTCGTTTTCGGTCGCTTCATCGC
The DNA here is from genome assembly GCF_058725345.1 of Pseudomonas sp. DW-iso17. Classification (NCBI taxonomy): domain Bacteria; kingdom Pseudomonadati; phylum Pseudomonadota; class Gammaproteobacteria; order Pseudomonadales; family Pseudomonadaceae; genus Pseudomonas; species Pseudomonas sp. DW-iso17. The sequence goes on from NZ_JBZXEA010000008.1 coordinate 63,723, forward strand.
GGTAGGGGCGGGCGCTGATGTCCACCAGGAAGGGGCCTTGCTCGCGTTGGATGCGGATCTTGCGCGAAGACACCGGGCTATTCGATTGCTGGACCTGAAACAAGGTGGTGCGGATATCGAGGCGTAAATCGGGATGCACCAACGTCAGCAGGTTGTGCGTCACCTCGCCGGCCACGTAGCGCAGGAATCGACCTGCGCCTTCGCTCATGTGCAGGATATCGGCCTGCATATTCACGATAACGCTGGGCGGCGCGGCTTTTTCCAGAGCGCGCAGATGGATGTCCGCGAACGAGACCTTGCTGGGCGCCTTGGTTTCAATCGCCAGCGTCGTGGCGCTCGGGCGCAGGTAGCCGCCTCGCGGCATGGTCGGGGCGCGACGCACGGCGGACGAGCCGGCACGCACCCTGAAAATGCGGTTGCGCTTGTCCACCGGTACAAACAGGTCCAGGCAGCCGTCGGCCGACTCCGAGGAGCCGAGAAACAGGTAACCTCCGGGGCGCAACGCGAAGTGGAACATTTGCAGGATGTCGCGTTGCACTTCGCGGTCCAGGTAGATCAACAGGTTGCGGCACACGATCAGGTCGATCTGCGAAAACGGTGGGTCGGCCAACAGGCTGTGCTTGGCGAACAGCACCTTTTCGCGAATTTCCTTGCGCACCCGGTAGTGCTGGTTCTTCTCCTTGGCAAAGTACTGGCGCAACCGTTGAGGCGGTACGTCGGTGATGATCGCTTCGGGGTACACGCCGTTGCGGCCATGGGTAATGGCCCGCTCATCTATATCGGTGGCAAACACCTGCATCTTTGCACCGCTGGCGTCCAGCGCCAGTTGCTCGGCCACCAGCATCGCCAGGCTGTAGGCCTCTTCGCCGGTGGAGCAACCCGCCGACCAGATGCGCACCTCCTCACGGTGCGGCACGCTGTCTTCCAGTGACTTCACCAGGTTGGGGATCACGTCCCGCTCAAGGGCTTCGAAGGCCTCGCGGTCGCGGAAGAAGTTGGTCACGCCAATCAGCATGTCGCCCAGCAACGCCTTGGTTTCGTCCGGGTTGGCCTGGAGGAAGTTGTAATAGGTGGCCAGGTCGGGTTGAGCCGTGACCTGCAAGCGCCGCTCGATACGACGCAACACCGTGGCGCGTTTGTAATGCTTGAAGTCATGCCCGGTACTGGCGCGCAACTGGATCAGAATATCCAGCAACAGCTGCTCGGCCACGGCGGCATCGCGTTCGGAGCTGGGTGGGATGGTCTTGATCTCAGGGTCGTTGGCGGTGGGCAGCACAATCGACTGGGCATTGCGCCACAGTTCCAGCAGCTTTTGCGGCATTTCCACCACCGGCAGCACCAGGTCGACCATCTGGGTTTCGATGGCCGCCAGCGGCATGCCATCGTACTCGGCGTCTTCCGGCGCCTGTACCAGGGTGATACCGCCTTGCTCTTTGATCCGCGACAGCCCTACCGCACCGTCTGAGCCGGTACCAGACAGGATCAGGCAAAACGCGCGTTCTTTATGGGTGTCTGCCAGGTCGCGAAAAAACAGGTCGATGGCAATGTGCGATCCACCTTCGCCCACGGCAGGCGAGACCGCCAGGTAACCATCGTTCATCTTCAAGAGCTGCGCCGGGGAGATGACGTACACGTGATTCTTTTCGATGGGCGTGGCGTCATTGACCTGCGACACCGGCATGCGGGTCGTTTCCTGGATGATCTTGTCTGCCACGCTTTGATGGTCGGGCGAAAGATGCAGGACCACCACGAAGGCCATGCCGCAGTCTTTGGGCATGTGCTCGAAGAACGCTTTCACGGCTTGCAGCCCGCCCGCCGAGGCACCGATACCCACCACCGGGAAATTCAAGTTACTGGGGGTCAGATCTTTGCGTTGCGGAACGTTGGGGGACCGCGGGGGGGCAGACTTCATAAATACCAACCTTGGATAACGGCGCACAGGAAGACGGGTGTAGGGGGAAGAATTTGAACAACGTGGGCGAGGGCTGAACCGACAGTGAAATATAGCTGAAAACCTGCTGCCAACAAAAAAAGCCTTGAAGCCACCCGGTCATTCGACGGACCACTTACTGCCGGTTGAGGCGCGCAACCTGCGGAAGGTTTAATCAAACTGACGAGTGGCCATCGCGGTTGCACGGTTATCCGATTTTCTGAAAATCCGTCTGAACTTCGCTTCCTGGCGAACCCTCGCAAAGAGAAACCCACCCAGGAGACGTTCTGATGAACAGCTATCCAAAACCACCCTTCAACGCCCAGCAACAGCCCGTACCCGGTGAGCAGCGCAAGATGGACCCGATGCCCGATTGCGGTGAGCAGTCGTACCAAGGCTCGGGCCGGCTCGCCAATAAAATCGCCTTGGTCACCGGGGCCGACAGCGGCATCGGACGGGCCGTGGCCATTGCCTTCGCACGTGAAGGCGCGGACGTGGCGGTGTCGTATCTGGATGAACATGAAGACGCCAAGGAGACCGCACGCTGGGTCGAGGCGGCGGGTCGTCAATGCCTGTTACTGCCCGGCGACCTGGGCGATGCGGCGCAGTGCACGGCCATCGTCAACGACACCGTGGAGAAGTTCGGCCGCATCGATGTGCTGGTCAACAACGCAGCGTTCCAGATGACCTATCAATCGCTGGAAGACATCCCCGACGAGGACTGGGTGAAAACCTTCAACGTCAACATCACCGCGATGTTTCGCATCTGCAAGGCCGCGCTGCCGCATATGGCCGAAGGCAGTTCGATCATCAACACCAGCTCGGTCAACTCCGATATGCCCAACCCCAGCCTGTTGCCCTATGCGGCCACCAAGGGCGCGATTGCCAACTTCACCGCCGGCCTGGCGCAGATGCTCGGCGAGCGGGGGATTCGCGTCAACAGCGTGGCACCCGGGCCTATCTGGACGCCGTTGATCGTCTCGACGATGACGCCGGACATGGTGAAAAACTTTGGCGGCAACACCCCATTGGGACGCCCAGGCCAGCCAGTGGAAGTGGCGCCGATCTATGTGCTGCTGGCGTCGGATGAAGGCAGCTACATCTCCGGCGAACGCTACGGCGTGACGGGTGGCAAGCCGATACTTTGATCAGTGATTGAGGAGGGCGGTATGAGCGAAGCCTCGAAGCACCACGAGCCGAATCCTTCTGAGCGCAAGGTGCGCCCGCCGGCGGCTAAGCGAAACGATAAATCGCAGGCACCGGCAGGCGGACAACAGGCAAAGGAGCAAGGCGGTGTTGCTCCCGGAGGGCCTTCGACAGACCCTGAGTCAGGGGCGTGAACGCGAGGGGATATACACTCGGCCTGACATCCTGATGGGTTGTCAGGCCGCTATCGCAGGCTGACGTTATTTGCGCTTGGAACGATGAATTCGCATCCACTCCCGATAGGCCACTGTACGCTGCGCATCCGCACGTTTCTTCGCCTCGGTAAACCGCGCCCACGTCTGCGCATCGCCGCTGTAGGACTCAATAATCTCGTACGCCAACGCGTCCAATCGATCCGCTTCGAAGAACATCTCGGCGTTTCGCGTGACCTCGTCGTCCCGCCTGTTTGTAGTTGTGTAACCAAGAGTCTGACTGTTCATCCTCTGAGGCCCTCCGCCCATTGAATCTGTGCCGCGCCACTCCAGCGCACCTGGGTAATGCCGTATTTCTCCGCCATCGGTTTGGACACACGCTTGAACGTGTGTTGCCCAAATTTGGGGATCACCGCCACACCAGCGTCACAACTGGCCCAATGCCAAGCCTCGGCATTGTCCATGCGCGGTGCGCGCACGATGAAGGACTTGGGCTCGCCATGCAGCTGGTACTCGATAGTGAATAGGTCGTTGTGTTTCATGAGGCCTCCTTGATACTCATGAACTACAGATATTTGACGTCAAAAATAATTCAAATAAGTTGTCCGACAATTCGATGACTGGGCGCAAGGCATGGATGAAGCCTAATCATCTACCGTAAAGGTGACCCATCCGGGCCCATCGGCCGGGCGTTGCAGCTCGGCGATGACACCGCTGACGGAGGATCCGTCGGGCAAATTGACGGTGATAAAGTTGGGATTGCCAGGCCAATCCATTGGCGTGTCAAAGTCCAGGCGCGCGATGGTCGGTTTACCGCTACTGGTCATTTGAATGTTTTTTGATTCGTTAAGGCGTTCATCTGAGGGTGTTCCAAGATGGCGCGAGGCAGTGATGACACTGGCAATACCTTGGTAGTCGTAAGACATGCTGGGTTACCTCATGTAAAGGGAACAACGAAGATCAAATGTGGGAGCGGGCTTGCTCGCGAAAGCGGTGGATCAGTCACATCAATGTTTAATGGACCGACGCCTTCGCGAGCAAGCCCGCTCCCACAGAGGAGTTGTGCTTGACTGGCTGCTATTCGGGGTTTGCCCCGTTTTCATTTGTGACGAGCCGAATATTTGCGCGCAACGACAACGCCGCCCACTAGCAGCGCTGCGCCTATTGCAACCATCCCATAGGGCGTACGGCGGGTTTGCCGCCAGCCGCCTTCGACACGACGTTCGCCGCTTGCCGGGGTGTAGAGGTTGCCCGTAGAGGTCGCGGCGCGCTGGCTGCGCTCCAGGCCGAGGCGGGTGAGCCAACCGGATAACCGGGCAAAGCCGGGCAGCAAAAAATGCGCGACGCGGGCCACGGTGGCAGCGCTGCCTACCGTGGTGCTGTCCCTCGGTTGCAGCGCACAGGCCACCATCGCTTGCGCGACTTTATGTGGGTCGTAGACCGGTGGCGGTGGCGTCAACTCGTGGCCGGTAAAATTGCCGCCATCGCGAAAGCCCGGTGTGTCCATCACGGCGGGATAGATGTCGCACACATGAATATCCGGGTAGTCAGTCAGCTCGCCGCGCAGTGCCTCAGTCAGGCCGCGCAGGCCGTATTTACTGGCCGAGTAGGCGACGGCATAGGGCTGGGCTACCCAACTGCCCAGCGACAAGGTGTTGATCAGAGTGCCGCGGTGCTGGGCTTTGAAATAGGGCCACGCCACGTGGGCGCCGCGCAGGTACCCGAGCAGGTCGGTTTGCAGCACCTGTTCGTGGGCTTCCAGGGGCGTGTCCTCGAAACTGCCGACGGCGCCTACTCCGGCATTGTTGATCCAGATATCGATGCGGCCATTGCCGAAGGCCGCCGCTTGTTCGGCAAGGGCGCGCATCTGGTCGCCCTGGGTTACATCGGTTTTAACGGCGATGGCCTCGGCGCCACGCGCAGCGCATTCCTCGACGACCTCTCCCAAGGCCTTTTCATCTCGGGCCGCCAATACCAAGCGGGTACTTTGCTCGGCAAAGGCGTGAGCAGCCGCGCGACCAATGCCACTGGAGGCGCCGGTGATCACCACGGTCTTGCCGTGCAGTTTCCCCTTGGCCTGCATGACGCCAGGCGAATCCTCGGGCACGTGGACGGGCACCGGGTGCAGTTGCAAGCGGGTACCGTCAGTCAGTACCAGGGTCAGGTTCTCGAGGGTGCCAGCGACGCGGTCGGGAAATACCGGTTCGCCTGTGGCGTCGAGCTCATCATAGATAAACGTCTGGCCCTCAAGCCATCCGACTGCTGTCATCAGTTCAGGGCCCAGGTAGTACTTTCCGTCCAGGAAAAACCCGCTGAAGTTCGGTGTGCGCTCCAGGTTTTCCACGGCGTATCGCTCGCCAGGCCTCATTCCGGTTGCGGTATCAATCATCATGACATCCTCCTTTGGCTGGTCTTGGGGTAGAGAAGGGCCCGCAAATGATCGTTCAATCCAAATGACTGAATGGCGGTGTCAATGTTGATGGGCCTTGAGGGTCGGGTCGGCGATCTGGATAACCGTGCCCTGGCGCCACGCGTCCGCGCCGGGTGCGATGGGCGGCGCGGGGATATCGGCACGCGTCTTTTTCTTGTCGGCACTGTCGATGCCCAGTCGTTTATCTCGTTCGGCGACCATACGCGGGTCAGCCTGGCCGTCTGCGGTAAACCCCATCATCAACTGAGGCACGCCTAACGGCAGGCGTTTATCCAGATCGGTATGCCAGGTGTGCCAGGTCTTGCCGTAGGTGTGCACCAGCTTCTCCATCAGCGCATGTTCCGCCGCCTCAGGAATGCCCGGCGCGACCAGTTGCCCTGACTTCACTTCATGCACATGGCTATGCCACAACGCCTTTTCAGGCGCGGGCAGCGTGTTGAACTGCGCCTCGCTGATGATGTACTCCACGCCCATCAACTTGGCATCCTTGCGGTTGCCGTCGTAGATCACACACTGGATGACCTCCTCGTTGAGGATTGCGCAGTAGTGATGGGCTTCCATTTGCACATCGGGATGGCCGTTGTAGAAGTGAAAACCGTCCAGGTAGGCGTTCAGGGCATCAATCGGTGGGCGTGATTGCAGCAGGGCGGCGCCGGCTTCCAGCGTTCGGGTCGAAGGCGTTGTCGGCTTCCCAGGTGCCTCGACATTCGAAGGTGAGTTGTTGCCAGCGCAGGCGCTGAGCAGGGACAGCGCAACTGCGGCGGATAGGGATTTTGTCACTCGATGGGTTGAGGTGTCAGTCATGGTCGGCTGCCTCCTGTTGCCGGTGTGGTCACATTCGATGATCTGCGTCAGGGCTGATCCTGTTCTCGTTGGAAAGACGCGCGTACAGGGCGTTCAAAATGCTTTGAGTTGAACACTCACTCATTCATCAGGTCGTTTTTTATAGAGGCGCTGACAGCGCAATTGCTTACCTGCCAGTGAGGTGTTCATCCCATGCACAAGACTGAAAATCGAGCGTCGACGCTGCTTACCCAATTGCTCCGGGCACGCGGGCCGGGCGGTCAGGAAGACGAGGTGCGCGCCATTTGCCTGGAAAGCCTGACGCCGTTGTGCGATGAGGCCTGGGTCGATCGGGCGGGTAATGTGGTGGGTTTGATCAAGGGCAAGCACAACGATGCCGAGCCTGCCGGTGCGGTTAAAGTCATGGCACATATGGATGAAATCGCCATGGTGGTTAAACGCGTCGAGGCGGATGGCACGTTGCGGGTGACGGCGCTGGGTGGGGCCAACCCGGTCAACTTTGGCGTGTGCCCGGTGGATATCCTGGGGGACGCACGCATCCTTCCTGGCGTGCTGTCCTTTGGCTCGATGCACGCCACCAGTAATACGGCACAAGGGGCTGATGTGCTCTCGGGCGATGTGCACTGGAACGACGTTCATGTGATCACGCGATGCACTGCCCAGGCATTGTGCGAGTACGGCATTCGGCCCGGAAGCCGTGTGGTGCTGAGCCGTCATTGGCGTGAGCCCTTCCAAGTGGGCGATGCCATTGCCGCGCATTTTCTGGATGACCGCGCCCCGATTGCTGCCGTTCTGCATACAGCCCAGCTGCTGGCTTCGCGCCGGGAGGCGTTGGCCAGGGATGTCTATCTGGTATTCACCACGCTCGAAGAGGAGTGCAATGCCGGGGCAATGTATGCCGCGTCGACGCTACCCGGCGACACCACCATCGCGGTGGAGGTGGGGCCGGTCATGCAGGAATACGGCACGCGCCTGGCCGTCGACCCGATCATCAATACGGGGGACCAGAAAGGCTATTACACCCGGGCGGTGGTCAACGACCTGGCGGCTGCCGCAGAGCGCTGCGGCTACAGCCCCCAATATGCGCTGTTGGTGGATTTCGCTTCGGATGCCAGTGCGGTCATGAGTAACGGGACCTGCGCCCGCGCCGGCTGCCTGGCCATTCCAACGGAAAATACCCATGGTTATGAATTGATTCTGGATGGGGCGTTGCAGGCCTGTGCCGCGACATTGGCCGAGTACCTTGCAGCCTGATAGACGGTGCAAGGTACGCTGACCGGCGTGGGGCTCAGATTGGGCCGCTTGGAGAATCTGTCTCCTGCCTGATTTCATCGGCCGCATTGGGTTGCCCCAGCTTGCTGTATTGCTCGCGCAATTTTTGCAACTCCCGCGACCCAAGCTTATCCAGGCTTAACGCCGCATTGTGAGCTTCTTTGGTGGCACGAATCAGCTCGTCCAGTTTCAGATGAAGAATATCGTTGTCACGGTTCTGGGTATTCTGGATCAGGAGCACCATCAGGAAGGTGATGATGGTAGTGGAGGTGTTGATGATTAACTGCCAGGTGTCGTTGTAATGAAAGTAAGGCCCGGTGAGCGCCCAAACAGCAATCAAGCTGACGGCTGTCAGAAAGGTTTTTGAGCTGCCCGCCTGGTTGGAGAGTTTTTGGCAGAATTTCGCGAACTTCATGGTGCTGTCTCCTGGGGGATGTTCCTCTGTAGACCCCAGCAGAATTTCGAAATTCTTTTTTACAAATCGTTTTTTTTGACAAAAATCAATGAGCAAATCCCTCTTGCACAGGAGCACTCAGCATGTCGGTCGCTGCTTCTATCGTTGAATACCTCAAGCACCATCAGTTGGTCATCACGACGGCGGAGTCGTGTACCGCAGGCAAGATCATCACCTTGCTTTCGCAGGTCGACGGCAGCGGTTCGTGGATCGAAAGCGGGTACGTGGTGTATTCGCCAGAAGCGAAACAGCGGCTGTTGAACGTGCGTCGCTATACCATCGATACCTTCAATCTCACCAGCTGTGAGGTCGCCCAGGAAATGGCCCAAGGCGCGCTGCGCGACAGCCCCGCTGATGTGGCGGTCGCCACCACTGGCCTGCTGGGGCCGGATGGAATTGATGGCATTCCCCCAGGCACTGTCTGTTTTGCCTGGGCCTATCGAAACGGCGGGGCACTGAGTGTGTTCAGTCGCAAGGAACGCTTTATGGGTTCTCGTGAGCAGGTGCAGTTGGCCGCGTCTCTTCATGCATTGAAATGGCTGCCGCATTTTCACCAACGGGCGATGGTCGGTGAACGCGCCTAATGCTGCCAAGTGTGCGCGTTTACGGCTGCGGTTCGATGTCCATCAGCAAGTCGCCGTTGGTCAAGGATTCAGCCTCCTGCACCACGCCACGATAGGCCTGACCATTCCATTCAAAGCTAATCCAGTGGGCCTTCGGCAATAGCTTTGGCCATGGCGGTGCAAGCCGCAACTGCACGCCGGGCGCAGTGCGCACAAGTTGCCCCATGCATTCGCTGGCGAGCGTGTTCACACCGAACAGCGTGTCATGCAGGTATTGAATGTTGACCGGTTGCAGCGTTGCGTCAGTAGCGTCTGGCATATCTGTTACCCCACCGATGACAGCCAGAAAGACTGTCTGGCGATGACCATTTCTTCACGTATTTCCCGCACAAGCCGGTTGATCCCCGAAACACCGTGGTAGTGGGCGCGGTTGATGTTGGCGATGGTGAATTGGTCCATACCGTGCGCCGTTACAGTGACTGAAAGGCTGCCGTCCGCGTTGAGTGCGCACTTGACCGCGCACTTGGGAAGGCGAGCGGACAGGGCCGTTTCGATTTCGGCTTTCGTTAACGTATCCATGAGTTCACCGCATAAAGGACTCAGCGCGGTAAGGCTAGCTCATAATGACGGGGCGTAAATACTGGCAAGGTGATAGCTTTGTAAGAAGGGTCGTCCACAACTTTGCGTCGAAAGCCTCTACTTGAAACTTGGGCTGAAGGTTCGCTCGTTGTTAAATCAAGCGGGCAGGATGAGGGGGGATTATAAGGTGTAGCCTGTTCAAACTATTGGGTTTGAAGGGGCAGCCAGGCTGCCCCTCCCACCGTTACTCAAGAACCCGACTTCCGACCGCCGCCATGGCTGTGCTGCCCACCTTTACGGCCGGCTTCCGAGGCTTTTTCACGGTCGTTGGCGAAGTTGCCGCCCGACGCCTGGCCGCCTTTTTTACCGGCTTCGGAGGCTTTTTCGCGATCATTGGCAAAGTTGCCCGGGTTTTTATTACCTGTAGTCATGATAGTTCTCCAGTCGCTAAGTTTGCGTTTCGTTAGTTGGCCGTTTCGCAACGGACACTTATTCCGATATTGGCTTTTTGAAAAATGTTTTACCGATTTTTCTAACCGGCGACGAACGGTAATTTGGTTGAAAAAAGTTATACAAAGATGCGGTTGATGCGCCGCTTCGTATAACTTTTATTGCCGGCCAGCGCTTTGATATTAATCAGATCGAAACGGCTGGTTTAGTTAGCGGTCCTGCCATTCGTCTTTTTCGTCGCACTCTAAAAAAGGGTGTGGTTCCAACGAGGTTCCTAACCTGTGAACGGGAGCTTTTCAGCCATGAAACACAACCCATCCAACCCACAGTACCGGCCGCTCGAGCATCCAGACGCACCCAATGAAGACGGTTGCGTCATCGGCACTGCCGGGCGCGACGAAGACCCCAACGCGACTACCGATTGGGACCATCCCGACAGCGCCGCAACACCCGCTGACGCCAGCATCAAACCCGCCAGCGGTACGCCCGGCATCGACGCCGTGCCCGAGTCGGAAAACCACGGCGCCAATTGAGAGAACTGCGCTACAAGTGCCGTTTCGCTTGGCCTGCAGCGCATTACCGCTGGTCGTGATGCGCTGGTTTATTTTGAAATTTTCCACGCGCAGGCCACTTCCCATGCAAGGTAGGCGCGCATTCCAGCAGGGCGCCTTTTTCCGTAAGCCTGAGGAGATTTGTTCATGTTTCTACATAACAAGCGACTTCAATACACCGTGCGTGTCGCCGAGCCCAACCCGGGCCTGGCTAACCTTTTGCTCGAACAGTTTGGCGGCGCTCAAGGTGAGTTGGCCGCCGCGTCCCGTTACTTCACCCAAGCCTTGGCGGAAGACGACCCGGGGCGCAAAGATTTGCTGATGGACATCGCCACCGAAGAACTCAGCCATCTGGAGATCGTCGGCTCCATCATCGTCATGCTCAACAAGGGCGCCAAGGGGCGAATGGCCGAAGGCGTGGAAGAGGAGGGCGAGTTGTATCGTGCCCTCAATGGCGCCGGCAATGACTCGCATATCACCAGCCTGCTGTACGGGGCGGGTTCGCCTTTGACCAACTCTGCCGGCGTGCCGTGGACCGCCGCCTACATCGACACTATTGGTGAACCCACCGCAGACATGCGCTCGAATATCGCCGCCGAAGCCCGGGCCAAAATTGTCTATGAGCGGTTGATGAACGTCACCGATGACCCGGGTGTAAAAGATGCGCTGGGGTTTTTGATGACGCGGGAAATCGCTCACCAGATATCCTTCGAAAAAGCGCTGCATGCGATCCAGCCGAATTTTCCCCAGGGCAAGTTGCCGGGCAAACCGGAGTTCACCCAGGTGTACTTCAACATGTCCCAAGGCGCGGAGAACCTGCGCGGGCCCTGGAACCAGGGTGACGGTTGGGAGTTTGTGGAAAACCCACAACCGGCGGTCGATGGCGGTGACGGCACCGCCAGCGTGCAGTTGGACGCCGACGATGAAGCGGTGCTGAGCGCGATGAAAATCCGCACGCTCTCGGACCCCACCAGCGACCCCACCACCGGCGCTGACCTGGGGGCGGGCCTCAAGCCCAAGCCCGACCTTTGATTGAGAACAGCCGCACGCTGAAGGGCGTGCAGTGCTTTCGACTTTCTTGACGAGGACAACGACATGGCAACCCCACAGGAAAACCTGCTCGACTGGCTACGTGATGCCCATGCGATGGAGCAACAGGCCGAGAAAATGCTCAAGGCACAGTCCGAGCGCCTGGAGAATTACCCCCAACTCAAGGCGCGAATCGACGAGCACATTGAGGAAACCCTTGGGCAGCAGCAACTGATTGACGAATGCCTGACGCGTTTGGGAGGCAGTGCTTCGACCCTTAAAGACGTGGGCGGCAAGCTGATGGCTTTCGGTCAGGCGGTCGGTGGCTCGCTGATGAGTGACGAGGTGATCAAGGGCGCGATGGCCGGCTACGTGTTTGAAAATATGGAAGTGGCCAGCTACACGGTGCTCATCGCGGCCGCGAAGGCAGCGGGTGATGCCGAGACACAAGCGGCGTGCGAAAAGATTCTACCCCAGGAAGTCGCCATGGCTCAGTGGTTGCTCGAGCACTTGCCAGAGCTTACGCAAGCGTTTTTGCAACGCTCTGAGGCGCCTGACACACAAGCCAAGCGTTAATGACACGTGCGGTGCCCTTGGGGGGCGCCGCGTCCGCTCGGCACAAGATGGCACTGCGCAGCGTTTTCACGGTCCATGGAACACGTACCACGTATCTGGAGGTGAACCTTGGCGACAAAGAAGAAGCCTGTGGTCGACGGTATGGAATTGGCAATGCTGTCTACCAGCCGCAAAGACCTGTTCTTTGCGGCCATGCAAGCCAGCCACAGTGCAATGATCGTGACCGACCCCGCGGGGCCTGATAACCCGATCATCTTTGCCAACCAGGCGTTCCTGACCCTGACAGGCTTTGAACTGGACGAAGTGATCGGACGTAATTGCAGGTTCTTGCAGGGGCCTCAAACCGACAAAAACGCGCTGCACCAGGTGCAGCGCGCGGTTGAGCAGCACCATGAGGCCTGTGTCGAGGTGCTCAATTACCGCAAGGATGGCTCGACCTTCTGGAACGAGCTGTTCATTTCGCCGTTGTTCAACGAACGTGGGCAACTGGTGTATTTTTTCGCATCGCAGTTGGACGTGAGCCGGCGCCACGACGCAGAACAGCGCGTGCGTCGCGCACAAGACCTGGAAGCGCTGGGGCAACTGACCGGTGGCATTGCCCATGACTTCAATAACCTGCTGCAAGTGATGATGGGTTATCTCGACTTGATCCAGCAGAGCGCCAAGCGCCCCGGTAGCGATCCGCAGCGCATCGTCAACAGTGCCAGCCGTGCCAGGGCAGCGGCGGAAAAAGCTCAGACCCTGACCCAGCAGTTGCTGGCGTTTTCGCGCAAGCAACGGCTCGACAGTCGAGTGATCAACTTGAACAGCTTGCTCAGCCGCCCCGAATTCATGGCACGTGCGCTGCAGGGCGTCGAGTTGCATGTAGAACTTGCCGAAGATCTGTGGAACTGCCGCATCGACCCTGTCCAGGCGGAGCTGGCAGTGCAGCACCTGTTATCGAATGCCCAGGATGCTTTGCGCGGGCGTGCGGACCCAGCGGTAACCGTCCAGACCTGCAACGTCCAGGTACCGGGCGATGTCGGTGCCGAGCGTGATGGGTTGACCGAGGGCTGTTACGTGAGCATTTCGGTCTCGGATAACGGCAACGGCATCGACGCAGGTATTCAGGACAAAGTCATGCAGCCGTTCTTCACCACCAAGGAGGAAGGCCAGGGCTCAGGCCTGGGGTTGTCGATGGTGTATGGCTTCGTCAAGCAATCGGGCGGCACGGCGCGGATTCATTCAGACCCGGGCATCGGTACGACGATTCGATTGTACTTTCCTGCAGATGACAGCCAGCTGTGGGTCGAGCAGACACCCACAGCCATCTCACCGCAAGGTAACGAACGCATCCTGATTGTAGAGGACCGGCCCGAGGTGGCCGAGTTGGCGCAGGTGATCCTGTCTGACTACGGTTACCACACGGACATTGCCCTCAATGCCGCCGAGGCATTGGGCATGCTCAAACAGGCGACGTATGACTTGGTGTTCAGTGACTTGATCATGCCCGGCGCGATGAATGGCGCGGCGTTGGCGCGGGAGGTGTCGCGCTTGTATCCGCACATCAGGATCTTGCTGACTACCGGCTATGCGAAAGACGCATTGGCCCGCGCGGAGATAGAGGTGCATGAGTTCGAGTTGATTCCCAAGCCGTATCAGCCTGCTGATTTGCCGCGCAAAATCCGGGCGGTGCTCGATACCTGATCGAGCAGGCCAATGCGCTCAAAATGTGGGAGCTGGCTTGCCCGCGAAGGCGGTGTGTCCGTCACTGCATCTGTTACAGCACGACCGCTTTCGCAGGCAAGCCAGCTCCCACAGTTGATCTTCGTTGCTTTGAGCATTGCATTCCGCGGGTGCCCGCCCCGCAGAGCTACCTCAGCACCGCCAACGCCAGGTTAAGGGCCAGCACCAGCACAATTGAAAACCCGAATATCCTGCGCGCCCAGCCGGTCGGATCAGTCAGCCGTGTACTGCTGGCCGCCAGGTTGAGCCAATACCCCCCAAGCCCGAGCATCACCACAAAATACAGCGCCGCCATCTGCGCCACCGCGCCCAGCATCAGGGCGCTGGCGAGAAAGGCCAGCATGTACGCCTGGATCTGCCGATGGGCTTGGGCCAGGCTCAACAGCGGCAAGCCTGCGGCGCGGAAATCCTCGCGGCGCATCACGGTGATCGCGTGTGAATGCGGCATCTGCCAACAACAGAACACCGCGATCAGCAGCATGGCCGTGAGGTCAAACCGCCCGGTGACCGCGCAATAGCCGATCACCGGCGGCATCGCCCCGGAGACGCTGCCGATCAAGGTGGCCCAGTGGGAACGCCGCTTGAGCCAGTAGGTGTAGACCCCCGCATAGATCACCAGCCCGACCATTGCCAGCCCACACGCCAGCGCATTGCTGCCGCCCCACAGCAAGCCAAAACCGCAGGCGCCCAGGACGGTCCCATAGCCTGCGGCAGTGGACACCCTGATGGTGCGCAATGCCAATGGCCGATGACAGGTGCGCACCATGCGCCGGTCGATGTCGCGGTCAATGCAGTTGTTGATGACACAACCGCACCCGATCACCAGGGCGGTGCCGAGCAGGGTGGCCAGCCCGTGCGTCACCGAGGCCACATGCCCGCTGGCGGCGAGCAGGTAACCGCCCAGCACCGAGGCCAGGTTACCGACAATAATGCCCGGCTTGGTGAGCTCGATGGCGGTATTGAACAGCCCCCGCCAGTGTCTCAATGCGCCAGCATGTTGTGATGAATACTGTCCATGATCCATAGCGAAAGCCCCACCAACAGAAGAATGATGACCGCCGAGAAAATCAGCGCAATCAGGTTCCAGCGTTGTTCTTCGGCCGTGTCCAGATGCAGGAAGAACTTGAGGTGGACCACGATTTGTATCGCGCCCAACGCCACCACCAGCCAGGCGGTGAAGGTGCGCGGCAGTGACGGGAACATCACCAGGCCGAACGGAATCAGGGTGAGCAGTACTGACATCAGGAACCCGACCAGATAGGAGCGACTGCTGCCATGGCTGGTACCGGCACTGCTGTGAAGCGAGCTTTGCTTGTACATGTCACACCACCCCCAACAGATAGACCACGGTAAAGACGCAGATCCACACCACGTCCAGAAAGTGCCAGAACAGGCTCAGGCAACTGAGCCGGGTGGCGTTGGTGCTGGTCAGGCCGCGTTGCTTGACCTGGACCATCAGCACCGCCATCCAGATCAACCCGGTGAACACGTGCGCGCCGTGGGTGCCGACGAGGGTGAAGAAGGCCGTCAGGAAGCCGCTGCGGTCCGGCCCGTAGCCTTCTGCGATCAAGTGGTGGAATTCGTTGATCTCCATGGCGATGAAGCCCGCGCCCAACACGAACGTGAGCCCCAGCCAGCGCAGCACATCGCGTTGCTTGCCGTGGTTCATGGCGAGCATGGCGTAGCCGTAGGTGATACTGCTCAACAGCAGCAGCATGGTTTCGGCGAGCACATAGGGCAGTTCGAAAATATCCATGCTCGACGGCCCGCCCGCCACGCTGTCGCGCAACACGGCGTAGCCGGCGAACAAGGTCGCGAACAGGATGCAGTCGGTCATCAGGTAGATCCAGAACCCGAACAGGCTCAGGGAACCGGCGTCTTCATGCCCTTGTTCGTGGGTGTGGGCGATGTCTTTTTCCATAACGATATTGGACATGGGTCAAGCCTCTGCCAGGTCTTTGAGACGTGCCGTTTCGATGCGCGCGACTTCCTGCGCGGGCACGAAGTAATCGGTGTCTTCGTCGTAGCTGCGCACCACGAACGCCACCACCGAGGCCACCAGGCCGAACGCCGCCATCCACCAGATGTGCCACACCAACGCAAAGCTGCAGACCAGCGCAAACAGGCTGATCACCAGGCCCGACGCGGTATTGCGCGGCATGCGGATGCTGCGATAGTCGGTGTGGCTGAGGGTGCTGACGCCGCGCTCCTTCATGCCCCAGTACGCGTCCAGGTCATTGACCTTGGGCTGCTCGGCGAAGTTGTACAGCGGCGGCGGGGACGCGGTGGCCCATTCCAGGGTGCGCCCGTCCCACGGGTCGCCGGTGAGGTCGCGGTATTGATGACGGTTGCGGATGCTGACAAACAATTGCAAGGCTTGCGCCGCCACGCCGCAGAGGATGATTGCCACCCCCACCAACTCCAGCAGCAGCCAGGGCCGCCATTCGGGGTTGTCGAAATGATTGAGTCGGCGCGTCATGCCCATGAAACCCAGCACGTAGGAGGGCATGAACGCGAAGTAAAAGCCCACCAGCCAGCACCAGAAAGCGATGCGCCCCAGCTTGTCGTTCAAGCGGAAACCGAACGCTTTGGGGAACCAATACGTCAGGCCGGCCATATAGCCGAACACCGCGCCGCCGATGATCACGTTGTGAAAGTGCGCGATCAGGAACAGGCTGTTGTGCAGCAGGAAATCGGCCCCGGGCACCGCCAGCAGCACCCCGGTCATGCCGCCGATGCTGAAGGTCACGATAAAGCCCAGGGTCCACAGCATGGGCGTTTCGAAGCGCACGCGGCCGCGGTACATGGTGAACAACCAGGTGAAGATTTTCACCCCGGTCGGCACCGCGATGATCATCGTCATGATGCCGAAGAACGCGTTGACGTTGCCCCCCGCGCCCATGGTGAAAAAGTGATGCAGCCACACGATGAACGACAACACGGTGATCGCGATGGTCGCCCATACCAGCGACACGTAGCCGAACAGCCGCTTGCTGCTGAAGGTGGCGGCAATCTCGGAAAACACCCCGAACGCGGGCAGGATCAGGATGTACACCTCCGGATGCCCCCAGGCCCAGATGAGGTTCACGTACATCATCGGGTTGCCGCCGGCCTCGTTGGTGAAAAAATGCATGCCCAGGTAACGGTCCAGGGTCAGCATCAACAGGGTGGCGGTGAGGATCGGGAATGCCGCCAGGATCAGCACCGACGTGCACAGCGCATTCCAGGTGAACACCGGCATCTTGAACAGCGTCATGCCTTCGGTGCGCATCTTCAGGATGGTGACGAAGAAATTCACCCCCGTGAGCAGCGTGCCGATGCCGGATATCTGCAATGACCAGATGTAGTAATCCACGCCGACGCCGGGGCTGTAGCCCAGCTCGGATAACGGCGGATACGCGACCCAGCCGGTGCGCGCGAACTCACCGACCCCCAGCGAAATGTTCACCAGCGCCGCACCCACCACGAACAGCCAGAAACTCAGGGCGTTGAGAAACGGATAGGCCACATCCCGAGCGCCGATTTGCAACGGCACGACGATGTTCATCAAGCCGACGACGAAGGGCATGGCCATGAAGAAGATCATGATCACGCCGTGGGCGGTGAAGATCTGGTCGTAATGTTCCGGCGGCAGGTAACCCGGCCCGCCGCTGGCGGCCATGGCTTGTTGGGTGCGCATCATGATCGCATCAGAAAACCCACGCAGCAGCATTACCAGGGCGACGATGATGTACATGCAACCGATCTTCTTGTGGTCCACCGAGGTGAACCATTCGCGCCACAAATAGCCCCACTTGCGTTTCCAGGTGATCGAGCCCACCAGCGCCACCCCAATCAGGCCGACGATGGCCAGGGTGTACATCACAATGGGTTCAGTGGTTGGGATCGCGTCCCACGACAGTTTTCCGAACATGGTTACCGCTCCTCAGCCAGCAGACTTGGGTGTTGATCGGTGCGTTGTGCAGGGTCGCTCAATGGCGAGCGCCGGGGTTTATTGGCCTTGTTCATGCCTTCGTATTTGTCGACGATGTCCAGGAACAAGCGCTCCTGTACCGCCGAGTAATAGGTCACCGGGTGCTTGAGGGTCGGCTTGGCCAATTGCGCGTAAGTGCTGTGGTCCAGAGAGGTGGCCGCGCCCTTGACCTTTGTCACCCAGGTTTGAAAGTCGGCAGTGCTCAGGGACAGCGTGGTGAAATGCATGTCGGAAAAACCGGGGCCGTTGTAGTTGGCGGCAATCCCTCTGAACTCACCGGTTTCGTTGGCGATCAGGTGCAACTTGGTCTGCATGCCGGCCATGGCGTAGATCTGCCCGCCGAGTGCGGGAATAAAGAACGAGGTCATGGCCGCGTCGGAGGTGACGGTGAAACTTACCGGCGTGTGTACCGGCAGGGCCAGTTCGTTGACGCTGGCGATGCCCAGGTCAGGGTAGATAAACAGCCATTTCCAGTCGGTGGCCACCACCTGCACATTGATCGGCGGGGTGTCTGACTCCAGCGGGCGATAGGGGTCGAGTGCGTGGGTGGTCTCCCACGTCACCCACCCCAGGACGATGATGATCAGCAGGGGAACGCCCCATACCACCGCTTCGATTTTGTGCGAACTGGCCCAGCGGGGGGAGTAACGCGCTTTTTTATTGGTGGCGCGGTAGCGGTAGGCGAAGACAAACATCATCACAATCACCGGAACGACCACCAGCAGCATCAGGCCCGTAGCGAGAATAATCAGGTCGCGCTCATCGGTTGCTACTTGCCCCTTGGGGTTGAATACCACCAAGTTGCAACTGGTGAGTAAGAAGAGGCTGGTGATAGTGACCAGGCAATAACCCATCGCTCGTTTCATGCCTTGCTCCTGTATTGGAAACTTGCGTTTTGCTGTGCCGAATCAGTGCTCAAGCGTTAACTAAGCGGAGCGCTTGTTAACCTCAGGAACCGTCAGGTGTTAAACACTCGGCAATAAGGTGCCGTCAGTAGATAAAGTGCTTCTACTGCCCGGTTTTATTGGCTTTTTCTGCCACTCTGCAGGGCGCATTTCGCCGCGCTCCCGAACATTTTGAATAGAGCCCGATGGGTTGGTTTAACAATTTGTTTCCTCGCCTGACGAACGGTTTAACAGGCGAAACGGTAAAGGGTTTTTATCGGTGCATGATGGGGGTGGCCTTGCAGAAAGTCTGAATTCTGGTTAGGGATTTCAGTCGTTAGTTGATGGCCAACCCCACTAACGGTTTTGGAGAAGCGCTATGTTTATACGTGGCAACACCTATAAAGCCTGGGTCTCAAAAGCACTGGAAGAAAAATGCTTCACCCGGGAAGTCGAAAACGGCTGCCATATCGAAGTCAGGGCCCGAGAGCGGGACGATGCTGATATTGAAGTGCTGCTCTGTGTTTATACCGCGACGGGACAATGTGTGGTTGAACGCATCAAGCAGTTGCCGGGTGCCGAATGGACGGTGAATGACGCGCTCAAACGCGGTATTGACCAGGCGGAACGGATTGCCGGAGGTGAGTCCGGCCGACTGCCCTGTGCTGACGCTCACGTGCACGACGACGATTGAGTGGCTCCGCGATCTTGAATGTGGGAGCTGGCTTGCCTGCGATGACGGCCTGACAGCCGGCGCCTATCTTCCTGATCCCAAACGATCCAAATGTGGGAGCGGGCTTGCTCGCGAAGGCAGCCTGACAGCCGACGAGGATTTTGGTCCGACAGGCAAGCTTGGACCTCGGTGCGTCGGTTGGACAAGCGTCGGCTGCCCGGCCGTCACGGGAGCAAGCTCCCTCGCCATAGGGTGTAGCGTGCGGCAAAATAAAAAAGCCCGCACAGAGTGCGGGCAAGACAGGAGTTTTTACCAAGAGCCTGGAGTGAACAGACTCAGTATTAAGAAACAAAAGAAGCATAAGCAGTTTTATTTTTTTAATGCGAGGCCGACGAACGGTAGTGCAACAGCAAGTGCGTGATCGTCGTCATTAAAACATTAAAATTTCTGAACCTTCGTTCTGAGCAAATAACAAAAAAATCAGAAGGAGAGGTTATGAAAAATTCTTTATATGTCATCGAATACGAATACCACCACGAGCCTAAGTCTTTCATTATAAGAGCGGAGGTGATGAATAACGCAGAGGCGTGGCATTGGGCCTGTTGCGATGCAGGCATTGGCATTATTCCCAGGTCGCGTAATGAAAAGATCAAACGCATCAGTAAACCGCTGGCCGAGCGCTACGGTCTTGAGAATGTAAGATGGCGCCCGTCTGGGAGTATCCCGTTTATTGCAAAGCCTTATGTGCCGCCGCCACCCGAATGAATGTATTTTTAATGGACGGTGTCCATGCGGGTGGCGGTAGGGGCGAGGCGCGTGTTTACTGTTTTTTGCGTCGCTCCTGCAACATGCACAACTTTTGCACGCTGCGTTGAAGTGCCTCTTTCATCAGGTCGGCTGCATAGTGTTGCTTGCAGGCCGGGCAGAGCATGTCAGAGGCCGACGACACTAGAAAGTCGGGGTCATCCAGCGTCGATTCGTAGGGTTGTTTACATTGCAGGCAACTTCGGTTCGCTTGTAGATGGGTCACATCGATTCCTCCCTGAATGAACGGCCACTCTCGATTAAGAAGTGGGCGTTTTCAACTGCTAAAGAGGAAGAATTCAAACGAGCGATTAGTTGATGTTTTAATGCCAGTATCGAGAGGCGGCGGGGAGGGGATGGCGCTTGGACGGCTGTCGATGTTTTAGAACCCTGGCAGGTTTATCGACAGGCGCGTCCTCACTCTCTGCTCTGTGGGTTCAGCAGTTGGGTTTTCTGCTGCGGGTTTTTTGCCCGGCGGCGGTCGCCTGGCGCTTTGATCGGTCCGGGTTGGGCGGGGTGACGCTACTTTCTATCGAGCCTGCCAGGCCGTCAGTCGGCGGGGTTGTCAGCTCCTCCCTGGCTTGTAACCAGTGCACGAAATCCTGACCGTCAGGCTTCCCTTGCTGTTCCCAAATGCGGTACGCGGTGAGTCGGATCGTTTCTTCGTCCATTGTGAGGCTCCCCTATTGAATAAAAGGTGCTAGGAGTGAATGAAGCTGCTCACGAAGTCCGCCTTGACCACGGGAAGTTCGATCCCATGGATCAAGCCGGCGGTCAGCGCTTGTTGCGGATCAAGAATGCGGGGCGCGGCGATCAGGTACTTTTCAGTCTCCAGTTTTTCGACGGCATCAGCGGTGCGCTCGGCTACGATGCGTGCGTACAACTGCAAGTCGTAATCGAGACTCATCGCATATTCGGACATGCGCGAATGGTCAACCGCGCCTTGCACATGCCAGTGGAAGGGGTGGAACAGGAATTTGCTGTGCTTGCAGGCGGTCCTGCGCTCACCAGCCAGAAAGATGATATTGCCCATGGATTCCACGGTGCCGAGGTTATGGGTATGCACCGGAATCGGCAGGGACAATAAAAAGTTGTACATCGTAAAGCCGTAGCTGCATTCACCACCCATGGTGGCGATATTCAGTACCAGGCCCTGGGCATCTTGTTGTACGGCCAACGAGGCTTTTTCAATCAGTTGGCTGCACGTAGAAGCGGTGACCGGTGCGGTGAAGTTGATAATGTGTAAAGGCATGGTGTCCCTCATCAATGAAAGCAGGGGAGCACGGCTCCCCTGCATCAAGCACATCAGCTTTTGCGTCCGCCGCCGTGGCTGTGTTCGCCACCTTTACGCCCGGCTTCGGAAGCTTTTTCACGGTCGTTGGCAAAATTGCCGCCACTGTTCTGGCCGCCTTTGCTGCCCGCCTCGGCGGCGCGTTCGGGGTCATTCTTGAAATTGCCCCCGCTGTTCTGGCCGCCTTTGCTGCCGGCTTCAGCGGCGCGCTCGGGATCATTCTTGAAGTTCCCGCCACTGTTTTGGCCACCTTTGCTGCCGATCTCCTGGTAGAACTCTTTGTCATGGGACGCAGAAGTGGCTTCGCCGCCTTTTTTCCCGGCTTCGCTGACGCTCATTTGGCCTTGCTTGTCTTGAGTAGTCATGTTCAGTTACCTCGTCGTTATGTCGGTAATGTAACGTTCACTTCGATTGTGCTGGAAACGTGCACTTGGTCGCGTGCATCAAGCTGCACAGTTATAAGTGTCTTTCACACAAGGGTGGCGTTTTAGATGCACTTATCGTGGCTTCGGCTTGTTCAACAAGTTGCTGATGTTCGTAACACGCAGACGTATTAGAACGCAGGCCAGTCCTTGCTTTGGTTTGCACTTCTACAATCGGCCTGCGAGCTGGCTCGCCGCGCTGATTATCAATGGACGCACGCATGATCAATGCCCTTTGTTAACAAACGGAACAGCGGTACTGCCCGTGTGGTCAGGACTTACGCCCCCCACCATGACTGTTCTGGCCGCCTTTACGCCCGGCTTCCGCGGCTTTCTCGCGGTCGTTGGCGAAATTGCCGCCAGAGGCCTGTCCACCTTTCTTTCCCGCCTCTGATGCTTTTTCGCGATCGTTGGCAAAGTTTCCAGGGTTTTTATTGCTCGTCGTCATAACAATACTCCCAGTTTTGAAATGTCGTTTCGCTAGTTGCCCGTTTATGCAACGGACATCTTTTCTGATAAGGGAAAGTGCGCAGATGTTTTGAAATTTTTTAAAAAGGGCGATGAACGGTAGAGTGGCAGATGAAACTTGTACAAGTAGGCTCAGAAAGTGCCGCTTCGTATAAGTTTTTCTGCGTCGATTGATATTGAATTAATAGCGACCTTAACGGTTGGTTTAGCATTCAATACCCTGTTTTGATAGTGGTCATTAAAGGCGCTGGCTCCTCTGGCCGGCGCTCAGCCGCACACTCTGTAGCTGCAGCTCGCACAGACTGCTTGTATGCTGGCACTCTGGAACCGGTTGCCCCTGTGAGTACCGACGTTCGAATGATGGCTGGATGGAAACCGGACTTCCTTAAGGTGCTGACGTGAAGCGTGATACCCGTCTTGTGATGCTGTTGCTGTTGGTGATCGGCTGTTCCCTGACTTCGCTGACGATTTGGAAAGTCCTGTCTTCCCGCGACCGTGCGCTGGCGGAAGTGGACGTGCATGGCTTGAACCTGACCCAGGCCCTTAACACCTATACCGAAGGCATCGTGCGGCAAAGCTCGTTGCTGTTGCTGGGGTTGGTGGAGCGCCTGGAAACCGAAGGCAGTGGCCCGGTGCAAATCCAGCGCATCAGTACGCTGATCAACCGACAGCAGCCGCTGATGCCGCAGCTCAGCGGCATCACCATTTATGATCATCAGGGCCGGTGGCTGCTGTCTTCCAATCGTGCGATTCCGGAGGGCGCCAATAGCAGTGATCGGGCCTATTTCATCCACCATCGCGACGATCCGAGCGCTGAACCTTTTATTGGCCCGCCGATTCAAAGCCGCGCCAACCATGAATGGGTGGTGACCATCAGCCGCCGTTTCAACGACGCGGCCGGCAACTTCGCTGGCGTGGTCGCTGTGACCCTGGGGGTGGAAAACTTTCTGCGGGTATTCGGCAAGCTCGATGTAGGCCAGGAGGGCGCCATCGGCCTGTCCTACGCCGACGGCACGTTGCTGGTGCGTTACCCCTTCCGCGAGCAGGACATGGGCCGCAACTTTTCCACCTCGCCTATTTATTCCAAGTACCTCGTCGACCAGCCTGTGGGCACTGCGGCCTATACCTCCAGCCTGGACGGGGTAGAGCGACTCTATGCCTTTCGCAAAAGCGAAACCCTGCCGCTGATCACCACGGTCGCGTTGGGCAAGCACGAAGCCCTCGCGGCGTGGCGCATCGAGGCGGCACTGTCAGCGGTCGTGGTGGCGGGGCTGCTGGGGCTGACGGGACTGATCGGCTGGTTTCTGATCCTGGATATCCGCAGGCGTACGGCGGCGGAAGAGGCGTTGCGTGTCGCCCAGCAACAGTTGCTCGACTCCAATCGGCAGTTGGCACTCTTGGCGAAGAAGGACGCGCTGACCGGCCTGGCCAACCGCCGCTGTTTTGACGAAACGCTGGCCGTGGAAGCGCGTCGGGCGCAGCGCGAAGGTACGTCACTGGCATTGCTGATGATCGACATCGACCACTTCAAACGCTTCAACGATGCCTTTGGTCACGTCGCGGGAGATGCGTGCTTGCAGGCGGTCAGCACGTTATTGGAAACGTGCGTGCGGCGGCCGTCGGACCTGGTGGCGCGCTATGGCGGAGAAGAAATGGCGGTCATCCTGCCCGCGACTGACAGTGCAGGCGCTGCGGTGGTCGCGCAACGCATTCTTTCGCGTCTACAGCAGGAGAACATCACACACCCAGGCAGCCCCTTCGGGCGCGTGAGCGTGAGTATCGGCGTAGCGACGGGCATGGGCTCACGGCTGGAGCCGGTGTTGGGTTTGGTCGAGGCGGCCGATGCAGCGCTTTACGGTGCGAAGGCGGCTGGGCGCAATGGGTTCAACGTGCATCCTGCGCACGTGACTTCGGGCGGCTGAAACGGCTTTTACCTGGGTATGCGCGGCTCACATCCCAAGCGTCGGGATCATGAGTTCGCCGCACTCCATCAGTTGGCCAGCGGTGACTTGCAGCTGCGGGGTGGGTTTGGCCGCATAGCCTGCGATGAAGCCAGCACTTAGCAGTGCCAGGCAGAGGACGGCTTTTTTCACAAGCATGCGCAGGGTCTCAATCGGTTCAAAAGGGTGAACCACAGATTGTGCGTTCGAGAAAAGGTTCCCGCCCGCGCAGAAGGCACCTTATGGAGCTCAGCGAATGAACCTGACGTACACACGTTCAGGGTCGTTATCGTCCAGATTCTCGATCTGCCCGCTGGGAATAAAGCCGGCTTTCGTCAGCAGGGCCTGGGACGCGCCGTTGGAGGCATTGGTCGATGCGAACAGCTTGGGCGTCTTGCAGGCTGCTTCGGCCGCTGACAGCAGACGAAGGGCGACGCCTTGGCGCTGGTACAGCGGTGAAACCACCACCAGCGCAATAAACCCATGGTTGAAAAAGTCGTGGGTGAGCACTAGGTAGCCGGCGCACACGTTAGCGTCGGCGGCTACCAAGCATTGCTGGCGAACCACGGCGTCATAGATAAACACACGACGGCTGGCATGCTCGGTTGCGTAGGCATCCAGTGCGACCAAGGCATGCACATCGTCGGGGGTGGCTTGGCGGATCAGCCAGTGTGGGGCAGCGGGGGGCAGCTTTGTGTCAGGCATTTTAATTTTTCTCCACCCCCGGTTTGACAGTCTGGATTGTCATAGCTTGTGGGGGGCGTCCATTCGGTCATGCAGGATGCGAACGATCGAAATTCCATACGTAGTAATGCGCAAGTAAATCATATGGTGTTCGATGCTGCGCCTGCGGTAGCCATCACGGATGTGGTCACAAGTCGGAGCTGTTTTAGGGTGTTTTGCCAAGTCTGAAAACGTCGTGGTCAGGATATCGATGTACTGATCTGCCTGCTTCGCACCCCACTGTTGCGCGGTATAAGTCCAGATTCCTTCCAGGTCGCGTTCGGCCGCGGGGCTAAGACGGTATTCAGCCATGGGCATTGAGCATCCTCTGTTTGAACGCTTCAGGGTCAAATGGGCGAGGTTTACCACTGGCTTCACCCTCAAGCAGAGCCGCACGAATGGCCTCTACTTGTGCACTGCGCTCCTGTTCGCGACGAATCAAATCGCGGATGTACTCGCTGTCATTGGTGTAATGACCCGCTTCAATTTGTGCCTTTATCCACCCGTCTTGTTGATCAGTCACGGTGATGGTTTTTCGTACAGTAGTCATTACTGCTCCTTGGAAGATAAGCGTTGCGAGGAAATTATCATACTATTGGTGCGGTATTGTGCGGCGCAGATGAATGGTCGAAATGATGACTGCCAAAGCTTCAGGAAGGAGGTACGGCGCGTTCAGTAGGACGCAACGCTGAACGGGCTATAGGGGACAGTCCCCGCGCTTGATCAGCGTTGTTTAGAAATGTTTATGTGATTCAATGGTCATCTCGGCTTGCGCAGGAAGCGCATCAGCCGAGGCCATTTTGATCTTTCAAGAAATTCATCCCAAGGAGTAACACCATGCAAGGAAGCACATCGTTCAAGTACCTGGCGTTTTCGTTGATCCCGTTGATGGCCGCCTGTACCACGCCCACACGCCAATCCGCCGTCCTCCCTGCGCCAGCCTTGCCGTTCGATAACTGCGCGGTTGGCTGCCCCACCGGCGGAAGCCCAGTGACGTTGAACCGCCAGGCCTACACGTTGAACAACAACGGTTCGACCAAGTTTGCCAATTGGGTGTCCTACAAGATCACCAAGGCCACGGCGGCCAGCGGGCGCGCCCGTGACTGGCGCACCGACCCGGATATTCCAGCCGGGGAAACCCTGGACCCGGTGGATTACAACGGCGCCAACGTCGCGCTCAAAATCGACCGTGGGCATCAGGCCAACCTGGCTTCGATGGCCGGGGTGGCCGATTGGCAAACGCTCAACTACTTGTCGAACATCACCCCGCAAAAGGCCGAGCTCAACCAGGGGCCCTGGGCGCGCCTGGAAGACCAGGAGCGCAACCTCAGCAAGGAACCAGGCGTCGATCAGGTGTATGTGGCTACCGGCCCGTTGTATGAACATTTTGTCGGCTCGTTGCCGGGCACGAACAAAGTGCACACCATCCCCAGTGGCTATTGGAAAATCATCGTGGTCGGCAGTTCGCCGGAAACGGGCCTGTACGCCTCATTCGTGATGAACCAGGAAACCCCCAAGGGCGCAGACTTCTGTGATTACCAGGTCACCGTGGATCACATCGAAGAGCGCTCCGGGCTGACGTTCTGGAGCACCTTGCCGCAAGCGCTGCAAGCCACGCTGAAGGCCAGGCAGGGCCAGTTGCCGAGTCGGATCGGCTGTAACCGAACCAAAGCCTGACGCCTAGTCGGCACACACCAACGAGGGCCTGCGGCTGTTGTTCTTGCCCAGGCGCTCATGCGTGGCGACGTGTGTGGCCTGTTCACGCAGTGCTTCTTCGAGCGCTTGCAGATGCTTGGAAAGGATTTTCACCGACCCACTCGGGTTGGCGGGGTCGAAGGGGATCCGGCCATTGGCAATCAGCACCATAGCCAGTTCCCAGGCGCGTTGTGAGTCGTTCATGACAGGGGTTCCTTCTTCAGCGTGATCGATATAGAGCTGTGACCCGCTGCCAACGCCCCGGTATCAACTGCGTTACTGCCGAAATTTCGATCATTTCAACGATTCAGTTGCGCTGAAACCATCATCTTTTTAGATGGTGGTCGAGACGTGTCGAAAGAATGAACCACCGCGGCGCGGTGGTCACCTAATCCGTATGAATCGGTCGTTTCCCATTCAATGATCCGAGGGGGCAACCATGGACTCTGTACTGCGGGCTGTGGCGATTTACCTGGTGCTGCTGGTGCTGTTCAAAGTTGCCGGCAGGCGCACGCTGGCGGAGCTCACCACCTTTGACCTGGTGTTGTTGATGGTCATCGGCGAAGCCACCCAACAGGCGTTGCTGGGCGAAGATTTCTCGATGACCAACGCCGTGCTGGTCATCGCCACCCTCATTGCCATCGACATTGGCTTCTCGCTGGCCAAGCAGCGTTCAGCCTGGTTCGCACGGGTGCTCGATGGCGGGCCGACGGTGCTGGTCGAGCAAGGCCAGGTGCTGCATAAAAGGCTCAAGCATGCGCGCCTGGACGAGGGCGACATTCTTGAGGCGGCCCGGTCTACCCAAGGGCTTGTCGAACTCAAGCAGATCCGCTTCGCGATTCTTAAGCGCAACGGCAAGATTTCGGTGATCCCGTTTGAATAACACGCGGCGCCCATTCGTCAGCCAAGGGGCTATTTTTTGAACGCTAGCGCGCCTGTTCCAGACAGATAGATTATGGGCGGACGAATGTTGCTGTCGTCACGCGGATATCACTCACTCGCCAGCAGGTGAACCCTCATGAAGAAGCTCTATATGTGCCTGGGTCTGTGCAGCGCATTCATGCTGCACGGCTGTTTTGACAACGCCGACAACGCCACTAAAGACAACAACAGTGGCACCCAGTCGTCGGTGCAGATGCAGGAAGGCAAGGCGGACGAGAGCAAATAGAGCGGCCTGCCAGCCGCCGCTTATATCATTGATGCTCATTGCCGAATGTGGGAGCTGGCTTGCCTGCGATAGCGGTGGTTCAGTTAACGATGCAGTGACTGACAGTCCGCCTTCGCGGGCAAGCCCGCTCCCACAGGGGACCTGTGCCAGGCGCTGATTTTGTGGGCAATGCATGGCCAGTGTGGGAGCTGGCTTGCCTGCGGATGCATCGACTCGGTTTACCTGAGGAACCGAGGTGTTTGCATCGCAGGCAAGCCAGCTCCCACAGTTGATCGCGACCGATCAGCGCATATGCAGGATGATAGGGCTACTGCTCGCCGGGTCGGTATGCCCACGCAACTTGCCCACGGCCTTTGCATCGACCGCGCCGCCATGGTTGCCCCAGGTGCCGCGCACGTAGCTCAGCACATCGGCGATTTCCGAGTCGGACAATTGTTCCCGGAACGCTGGCATGCGGTAGGCATCCGGCAGGCCGGCGGTGACCACGCGTTGTGAGCCGTTGAGGGTGATGTTGATCGCGGAGGCGTTTTCCGTGGCCAGGGCCGAGGTGGCGCCGGCCAGGGGCGGCATCCAGTCGGGCTGGCCTTTGCCGTCGAGCCCATGGCAGGAGGCGCAGCGGGTCGCGTAAGTATGGGCGCCAGGAGCATCCTGGCGCGCTGTTGCCACTTGATACTGCCAAGGGCTGCCGTCACGCTGCGGGTCGCCGGGCAGTGACTTGAGGTAGCGAGCGATCGCGGCCAGGTCATCGTCCTGCATGAACTGCGTGGAGTTGTTGAAGGCTTCGGTCATCGAGCCATAGACCACGGCATGCTGGTTGCGACCGGTCTTGAGGAACTGCACGATCTGTTCCTCACTCCAGCGCCCCAGGCCGGTGTTGTGGTCCTGGCGCAAGCTGGGGGCGTACCAGCCGTCGAGCAGAGCACCGGCCAGGAACGGCGCGCCGGATTCGTCCAGGGCCTTTTCGTTGAACGCCAGCCCCCGAGGCGTGTGGCAACTGCCGCAGTGGCCGGGACCTTGGACGATATAGGCGCCCCGGTTCCACAGTGCGTCCTGGCCGGGCTTGGCGGCATAGGTCGCGGTCGGTGCAAACACACCGTTCCACAGGGCGATGGGCCAACGCAGGTTGAGCGGCCAGGGAATGTCGCTGGGGATATTAGGCTGGTTGGCCGGTTGCACGCCTTTCATGAAAAATGCGTACAGCGCCTGGATGTCATCGTCGCTGAGCTTCACATAAGACGGGTAGGGCATGGCCGGGTAGAGCCGTCGCCCGCCCGGTGCTACGCCGTGGCGTACGGCGCGGTCGAAGTCGGCCAGGCTATAGGCACCGATGCCATGCTCGCGGTCGGGGGTGACGTTCGTGGCGTGGATCGCCCCCAGCGGCGTGGCCATTTCCAGGCCCCCGGCGAAGGGCGTCTTGCCTGGCAGGCTGTGGCAGGCCACGCAGTCACTTACGCGGGCGACGTATTCGCCGCGGCTGACCAAGGCGGGGTCGAAACTCGTGGCCTGTTGCTGTTCAAAAGGCGAGGCAGGCTCGCGGGTGACATACCAGGCCAGCAGGCCGGCGGCGACCACGCAGGGCAGCACCAGCCACCCTGCGGTTCTTGCGAATCGGCGGTTATTCATGGGCATTCCCTGTCGGTTAGCTGAAGGTGTAACGGCTCAAAGGCAGACTGCGGATGCGTTGGCCGGTCAGCTGCGCCACGGCATTCGCCACGGCGGGGGCCACAGCCGGCAACGGCGGTTCGCCGATACCGCCCATTTTTTCTCCGCTCTCCACGATCTTCACGTGTACCTGCGCCATACGCGAAGGCGGCAGCACCGGATAAAGGTCGTAGTTGCGCGCCCGTGGCTTGCCATCCACGTACACCGCTTCCTCCAACAAGGTTTGCGACAGGCCCAAGGCCACGGCACCGTTGACCTGCGCCTCTACAATCGCCGGGTTGACGATGCTGCCCGGGTCAATCGCTTCCCAGATGTGATGAACCTTGACCTGGCCGTTCTCGATCGACACCTCGGCCACCACCGCTGCATGGGAGCCAAACGGCGAGGCCATGGCTACGCCGCGTGCACGGCGGGTGCCGTCTTCGGCGGTGTAGGGCCCACGCTTCCAACCGCCAGACAGCTCGGCGGCCGCTTGCAGCAGGGTGGTCAGGCGCGGGTTGTCGCGCAGCAGGTGCAGGCGCAGTTCATAGGGATCATGGCCGCCTTTGTCGGCCAGTTCGTCCAGGAAGGCTTCGTAGAAAAAGTCATTGAGCGAGTTACCCACCGAGCGCCAGTAACCGAGCATAGCCGGACCTTTGACGTAGATCTGCGCAATGCGTTTGTTGGGGATCGCATAGCTCTTGCCCGACAAGCCTTCCAGGGCAGTAGGGTCGATGGCGTCGCCCTGTTTGCCGGCGATGGCTTCGGTGGGGCCTTCGGTGGCGCTGACCGCTTCGATGGCCACCGGCAGGCCTTTGTCATCCAGTGCGGCGCGGAACTTGACCACGGCGACGGGGCGCAATACATCGCGCACGAATTCTTCTTCACGGCTCCAGATCAGCTTGATCGGCCGGCCCACCGCCTTGGCCAACGCAATGGCTTGCGGGTAAGGGTTTGCCGAGTCATACAGGAAATGCCGGCCGAAAAAGCCGCCCAGCAGCGGTGAGTGCAGGGTGATTTGCTCAGTGCTCAGGCCGGTGCGCTTGGCGATGTCGGCACGGAACATATCCGGCGCCTGGTTAGGCAGCCACACCTCCAGCGTGCCGTCGGGGTTAAAGCGTGCCAGGGCTGAAGGCGGTTCCAGCTGGGCATGGTTGAGGTACTGGTTGTGGTAGGTGGCTTCGACGCGGGTTTTGGCGCTGGCCAGTGCGCCGGCCACATCGCCTTCGTTTTCGTCATCGCGGGCCGGGCCTTGCTGGGCGGCGAGGAAGTCGCGGTACTTGTCGCTGGAAAAATCCGCCGGCATCGCCCGCACGGTGGAGTCGGCGGCGGCTTCAAGCCATTCGACCTGGATGGCTTCGACGGCCCGCTTGGCATGCCACCAACGCTCGGCTACCACGGCCACGGCGCCGGGCAGGGTGTGAACCGAATGCACGCCTTTCATGGCTTGCACCTGCGCCTGGTTGCGCAGGCTGCCCACGGTCATGCCCAGGCGTGGCGCATGCTGGACGGCAGCGTGGAGCATGCCGTCGATTTTCAGGTCGATGGTGTACTGCGCCTTGCCGGTGGATTTGTCATAGGCATCCAGGCGCTTGACCGGCTTGCCGATCCAGCGGAACTGGCTCGGGTCGCGCAGGGTGATGCTGGCCGGGTCGGGCACCGGCATATCCAGGGCGGCACCTGCCAGTTCGCCGTAGCCCAGGGAGCGGCCGGAAGCGGCGTGCACCACGCGACCGGGCTGGGTGGTCAGCTCGCTGAGCGGTACGCGCAGTTGCTCGGCGCCGGCTTGCATCAGCATCGCGCGGGCGAGGGCGCCGAGGCGGCGCATGGTCGGGTAGCTCATGCGCACCGACATACTGCCGCCGGTGATGCGCAGGCCATTTTCCATCACCACATAGGCTTCGCCGGGCGGGGCCGCTTCGACAATGAACGTGGCCGGGTCGGCATCCAATTCTTCACCGACGATCTGCGCCATGGCGGTGTGAGTGCCTTGGCCGCCTTCCATGAAGGGGCTGAGCAGGCGCACGCTGCCGTCGGGGCGAATTTCCAGGAAGGCGGGTACTTGAGTGCCGCGTTCAGCGGCGGCGCCGGTCGCGGCTTGCACGCGGGAGGTGCCCAGTGGCAAGCCGAAACCGATCACCAACGCGCCCACCGCGGTGCTGGCCAGGAAGCGGCGACGGGACAGGTTGATCGGTTCGCCCAGGGTCACGCCGGGAATGATCTCGTTGGTGTTCATCAGGCGGTCTCCTTCCCGGCGGCCAAGGCATCCATGGCGGCATGGATGGCGTTGTAGGTGCCGCAACGGCAGAGGTTGACCATCGCCGCGTCGATCTGCGCCTTGGTCGGCGCGGGGGTGTGCTTGAGCAGCGCCGTGGCCGCCATCACCTGCCCGGACTGGCAGTAACCGCATTGCGCTACTTGATGTTCGACCCAGGCCGCCACCACACGCTTGCCCACGTCATCGGCCTCGACGGCCTCGATGGTGGTGATCTCGCGACCGACCACGCCGGCCACGGGCGTCACGCAGGCGCGCACCACATTGCCGTCCACCAGCACCGAACAGGCGCCGCACTGGGCCAGGCCGCAGCCGTATTTGGTGCCGGTCATGCCCAGGTTATCGCGGATCACCCACAACAACGGGGTGTCGGCTTCGGCATCGACCTGATAGGCCTTTTGGTTGATACGTAATTCCATGCGGGCTCACCTGCTGATCATCGGTTGGTGGTGCTTTTTCTTATCAGGGACGTGCTCGGTGGCATACCCTGGTGTCGCTCATGGGCGACGGGTTATGGCGGCGGGGTTGAGAACCTGTTTCATCTTGGCCACGCGCGCATGGTTGGACTCTAGACCACGGCGCAAGGGGTATCTATCCCGGCAGGCGATAAGTCGGAGGATCAGGCAAGTATTCGCGAGGATTGAGCGATAGAAGCAGTGGCTGATCCGAGATTTTGGCTGATGTGCCGTGATCTTCTGTGGGAGCTGGCTTGCCTGCGATGACGGCCTGACAGGCGATGCTTCTCTACCTGACACCCCGCGATCCTACTGTGGGAGCGGGCTTGCGCGCGAAGGCGGCCTGGCAGGCAACACAGTTGGATTGGGTACATATCCATTGCTGCGGTAACGGCCACTTAGGGTTCCGCCCTGACGGCGGGTCACTTTGGAAAAGAGCCCCAAAGTAACCAAAGGGCTCTTGCCCCACCACTCGGCACCTCGCTTGGGCTCGGTGTGCCCGAACGCAGGCTTGAATTCGTGGGCCGCCGCCACGCGCCATCCATGGCGCGGGGCGGCTAACCCGGCGTCCTGCCGGGTTACCCACGAATTCAAGCCTGCGTTCGGCCAGCGTGGTTTAACGGGGCGCCTGAGATCAAGATCAAAAGCAGATCAAGATCAACAGCGGCTCGCTTCGCATCGTGGTTACCGTTGATCGCTACACAATTGAGTAAATATCTCTGCTTTCACACAACCCCATCAATCAAAATATGCGCCTGCCCGCGGCTGCAGCGCTCGATGCGTGCCTGCACCTGGTAAACCTCGCGCAGCATCGCTTCGTTGATCACCGCGTGGCTCGGCCCGCTGCCCTGGGCTGTGCCGTCGGCGATGACCAGCACCTGGTCGGCAAAGCGCAGTGCCTGGTTCAGGTCATGCAGTGCGATGAACACAATCACCTCGCGTTTGCGCGCCAGGGTGCGCATGAAATCCAGTACTTGTACCTGGCGATGCATATCGAGGGCGCTGGTGGGTTCGTCCATCAGCAGTACGTCGGGTTCGCGCACCAGCGTCTGGGCGATGGACACCAGCTGTTGTTGGCCGCCGCTGAGTTCACCGAGGTTGCGAAAGGCCAGGCCGGTGATGCCCAGGGCGCTGAGCATTTCGTCGACCAAGTTCAACTCGTCGTCTTGTACCACCCACCCCGGCGTCAGTTGTTTACGCGCCAGCAGTACCGATTCGTACACCGTCAACCGGGCGCTGGCGTTCAGTCCTTGGGGCATGTAGCTGATGGCTTGTGCACCTTTTTGCGAGCCCTGCAGCAGCACCTCGCCTGGCCCGTCGATCAGCCCGGCCATGCGCTTGAACAGGGTGGATTTACCGGCAGCGTTGGGCCCGACCACCGCCACCACCTGGCCGCCGACAAAGGCTGCGGTGTTCACTTCGCGGATGATGGTGCGCTGGCCGTAGCGGGCGCCGAGGTCTTTCAACTGGAGACTTACCATGAGTTTTTCTTGCCGCCCAGGATCAGGGATATAAAGAACGGCACGCCGATCAGTGACGTAACCACGCCTATTGGGAAAATCGCCCCCGGAATCAGGGTTTTGCTGACCACCGAGCTGGCTGACAGAATCAACGCGCCGGTGAGCAGCGAGGCGGGCAGGAAGAAGCGCTGGTCCTCGCCAATCAACATGCGTGCGATGTGCGGGCCCACCAGGCCGATAAAGCCGATGGTGCCGACAAAGGCGACCGGGAACGAGGCGAGCAGGCTGACCATGATCAACGTTTGAAAGCGCAGGCTGCGCACGTTGATGCCGAAGCTGGCGGCCTTGTCGTCACCCATGCGCAGTGCGGTGAGGGCCCAGGCGCGCTTGGCGAAAATCGGCAGGGTGACCAGGATGATCAGGCAGATCACCCCCAGCTTGGGCCAGGTGGCTTTGGTCAGGCTGCCCATGGTCCAGAACACCACGGCTGCCACGGCTTGTTCGGTGGCGAAAAACTGTACCAGGGCCAGCAGCGCGTTGAAGGTAAAGACCAGGGCAATGCCCAGCAGCACAATGGTTTCGGCCGTCACCCCACGGCGCAGGCTCAGGAAGTGGATCAGCAGCGCCGAGAGCATCGCCATGATGAACGCGTTGACCGGCACCATGTACTGCGCCGCCAGCGGAAACAACGCCACTCCAAACGCCAGGCCCATGGCCGCACCGAAACTGGCGGCGGCAGAAATGCCCAGGGTAAAGGGGCTGGCCAGCGGGTTGTTGAGGATGGTCTGCATCTGCGCCCCGGCCAGGGACAACGCCGCGCCAACGGCGACCGCCATCAGGGCGACGGGCAGGCGGATGTCCCACATCACCACACGCACTTGCGGCGCGGCACTGTCGGGCGAGAACAGGGCGCCGAGCACTTCGCTGAGGCTGTAGCTGGCCGGGCCCAGGGCCAGGTCGAGCAGCACGCTGCACAACAACAGCAATGCCAGGGCAAGGAGGATCAGGCGTTTGCGTATCACCAGGTTGCGGTAGGTCGGGGCGCTCATGGCTTGAGGCTCACGAAGTAACCCGACTCATAAGGGACGGGCAGGAAGCGTTCGTGCAGTTCTCGAAACGCAGCGTCCGGGTCCAGGTCGGCAAACAGGTCGGGATGAAACCACTTGGCCAGTTGCTGGATCGCCACGAACTGATACGGGCTGTTGTAGAACTGATGCCAGATGGCGTGGAAGGCTTGCGGGCCCTGGGCCTTGATACCGGCATAGGCGGGGCGCTGGGTGTACCACGCCAGCTTGGCTCGGGCCTGGGCCATGTCGGCGCCCGGCCCCACGCCAACCCAATGCCCGCCGGGGGCAAACGCCTCCCAATTGGCGCTGGTGACAACGACCTGGTCGGGGTTGGCCACGATCACCTGTTCGGGGTTCAACTGGCCAAAGGTGGTGGGAATAATGCCTTTGGCGATGTTGTCGCCGCCGGCCATCTGCACGAACAGGCCGAAGTTTTCATTGCCAAAACTCAGGCAGCAGTCGTCGGTGTAGCCACCGATACGCTCGATAAACACTGACGGGCGCGCCGGTTGCTGCGCCGCAATCACGTCGGTCACGCGGCGGATCTGCTGGTTGCGAAACGCAATGAAATCCTCGGCCCGTTGCTCTTTGCCGAACAACTGGCCGAACAGGCGCATGGTCGGCTCGGTGTTGGTCATCGGTTGGTTGCGAAAATCCACGTACACCACCGGGATGCCCAAGGCATCGAGCTTCTCGATATAGCGCGCATCCTCGGTGGCATGCTGCGCCTCGATATTGAGGATGATTACGTCGGGGCGTTGGGAGATGGCCTGCTCGATATCAAAGGTGCCGTCTTCAAAGCCGCCGAAGGTGGGGATCTTGGCGATGGCGGGAAACGCGCGCAGGTAGGCGTTGTAGGTGTCCGGGTCGGACTGGATCAGGTCCTTGCGCCAGCCAACGATCCGTTCAATCGGGTTTTGCGTGTCCAGCGCCGCCACCAGGTACAGCTGGCGGCCCTCGCCAAGAATCACCCGCTGCACCGGCAGCTTGACCTTGACCTGGCGCCCAAGCAGATCGGTGACGGTGGTCAGCGCCGCCATGCTCGGCAGGCTAGCCCCCAACAACCCGGTGAACAGCAGCGCCGCTAGAAGGTGGCAACGTCGAACAATGCAGATCATGAATCAAGCCCTTGCAGGTGTCAGAAATCGACCGTGGCCGAGAGGAGGAGGGTGCGCGGCGAGCCTTGGGAAAACGCACCGTAGGAGGCGACGCCTGACCAATACTCGCGGTCGAACAGGTTCTGCACCGTGGCGCGCAGGGTGGTCGGGTGCTCGGCGATACGCGTGCTGTAGCGTGCGCCGATGTCGAAGCGGGTCCACGCATCGAGCTGTTGGGTGTTGGCCTGGTTGACGTACTGGCTGCCGGTGTAGATGGCGCCTGTGGTGAGCGTCAGGCCCTCGACCCATGAGGTGTCCCATTCGGCCCACAGGTTGGCTTGCACGTCGGGCACGCCCACCGGTGTGTTGCCGGTGTTGGCGGCAATCGCGGTTTTGGTCAGTTGGGCATCCAGCAGGGTCACGCCACCGAGCAGGCGCGTGCCGTGGGCGACTTCGCCCAACACATTGAACTCCAGGCCACGGTTGCGCTGTTCGCCCTGTACCGAGAAGCGCCCGGCGGCCAGTTCGCCGCTGGGCTTGTGGATCTGGAACAGCGCCAGGGTCGCCATGAAGGTGCCGTAGTCGACCTTGACCCCGATCTCATGCTGTTTGGACACGTAAGGCGCAAACACCTCGCCGGCGTTGGCGGCGTTGGAAGGCGCCACGTCACCCTTGCTCAACCCTTCAAGGTAGTTGTAGTAGAACGCCACATGCTCCCAGGGCTTGAGCACTGCGCCGAACAGCGGCGTGACCTTGCTGTCGTCGTAGGTGCTGGTGGCCACGCCGGCGCTGTTGTAGTTGCTGGACTGGATACGCTGCTGGCGCAGGCCGACGGTGACTTGCACGCGTTGGTCGAGCACCGACAACGTATCGGCGATGGCTACGCCAGACAGTTCGCTGGCTGATACTTTCGGCGTGGCGGGCTTGGCGATCGCAGGCTTGGGCCGGTCCACCGGATGGTAGAGATTGGACAGCACCGGGGCCCCGGAAATAATCCCCCGCGACAGCTCGTCGCGATAACGGCTGGCCTGCACGGTGGCGCTGTGGCTGATCGGTCCGGTTTCGAAGCGCAGCCGCGCACCGGCGTCGACCGTGTAGCGCTGCACATCGAAACGGTAATAACCGGGGATCGAAGACGTGTCGCCGGCAGCGTTGATGAGGGTCGGCGTCTGGTCGGACATCCGCGCTACTGCCGATTTGCCGCCACCGGCATGGGCAAACAGTGTGAGCGCGTCGGTGAGGTCGTATTCACCGTTCAGCAGCGCGGATTTATCTCGCGTGCGCGACCAGCCCCAGTCCTGGCTGACGTTGGTGCGGCCGTTGGCGGCGGAGGGGACGTCGACGCCGGCAGCAATCAGGAAGGGGCGCGAGGCGGCGTCGAGTTTCTCCTGCTGGGAAATCAGATCAAGGCTGGTGCGCAGGCGTTCGCCCTGGTAGTCCAGGGACAGCGCGCCAATGCCTATATCGCGCGACTGCTGGTCGATCACCGTGTCACCGTTCTGCAGGCTACCGTTGAGGCGTACGCCGAAGCGGCGCTCGTCGCCAAAGCGCCGGCTGATATCGAGGTGGCTGCCGACCTGCGCGTCCTGGGTGTAGCTGGCGGTGTAGCGGGTCAGGTCTTCATCCAGGGAGCGCTTGGGCACCACGTTGATCACGCCGCCTACCGCGCTGTTGGGTGACATGCCGTACAGCAGCGCACCGGGGCCTTTGACCACTTCGATGCGCTCGGCGTAGTCGGTAAACACCCGGTAGTTGGAGGCCACGCCGTACACGCCGTCGAACGCCAGTTCTCCCAGGTTGCCTTCACCCACCGGGAAACCGCGGATGAAGAACGAGTCGACAATCCCGCCCGTCTGCCCGGTGGAGCGCACCGAGGAATCACGCTCCAGCACATTGCCGACCGTGGTTGCCTGCTGGTCCTGGATCAGCGCGGCGGTGTAGGCGCTGACACTGAACGGCGCATCTATCACGTCGGTATTGCCCAGCATGCCCAGGCGCGCGCCGGTGGCTGCCTGGCCGCCGGCATACAGCGGCGGCAGGTCGCTGGCGCGTGGCTCGGGGGCGCTGACGGTGATGTCCGAAAGCGTGACTTGACCCGGCACCAGGGTGTAGCTGCCGTCGCTGCGCTGCACCATGTCCAGGCCACTGCCGGCCAACAGCCGCGTGACCGCTTCCTGGGGCGAGTAACGGCCGGATAAGCCTGGGCTGGTCAGGCCCTCGGTGAGTGCCGGGAGAAATGACAGGGCAATACCGGCGTCCACGGCAAAGCTCGACAACGTGGCGCCGAGCGGGCCGGGGTCGATGTGGTAGGTGCGCACCGTCACGCTGTCCCATTGCGCCGGCACGTCCGCCAGGGCGGCACCGGCCAGGGCCAGGCTGAGCAGCGCGCTGCGAATCACAAGCATGGAGGGCAGCCCTATGGACGAAAGGGAAAAGGGGTATGAGTGTTTGCCAGCCGAGCGCGAAAAAAGTATCACCCGCGGCGCGTTTTATTTTGGCGCCGCCTCAAGCCGGCGACAGGCTGACCCAATAACCGTTCAAATGGCCGCTGGCGCGCACCGGGTAGGTCTGCACCAGCATGTTCAAGGTGCGCTGGGTATCGGCGATGGGGAAGGCCCCGGAAATACGCAGGTTTGCAATGGCCGGGTCGTAGCGCACGAAGCCACGCCGATAGCGGGTCAGTTCCGCGACAAAGTCTGCCAGGCGCATGTTGTCGGCCATCAGCATGCCTTGGGTCCAGGCGCTGATATTGCGGTCGGCGGGGGTGAGCGCGCCGAACTGTTGCGCGGAAAAATCCGTGCGTTGCCCGGCGCTGACGATCAGTGGCGCGCTCTGGCTATTGTCGGCCAGCTTCACTTTGACCGCGCCCTCAAGCACCGCCAGATGCGTGCGTGCGCCCCGTTCGCGTACGGTAAAACGCGTGCCCAGGGCGTGCATATGGCCCTGGCGGGTGCTGACCAGGAACGGGCGGGATGCATCCTGTGCGGTCTGCACCAGTATTTCACCTTCGCGCAGGCTCACCAGGCGTTGCTGGGTGTCGAACCGCACGTCGATGGCGGTCTCGGTGTTGAGGGTCAGGCGCGAGCCGTCGGCCAGGGTCAGTTCGCGACGTTCGCCGATGCGGGTGCGGTAGTCGGCGCTCCATTGCTGGGACTGCGCCAGTTTCCAGCTGCCCCAGCCCACCGGCATTACCGCCAGCAACAAGGCCAGTTTGCCCAGGGCTTCGCGGCGTTGGGGGTTGCTCGGGCGGTCCAGCGCCGACATCGCCAGGGACGGCGGCAGGCCACCGAGCTTGCTTTGCAGCAATTGCGCGCGCGCCCAAGCCCGGCCACGCTCAGGGCTGCTGACCTTCCAGCGCTCCCACTCGGCGCGTTCGCTGGCGCTCAATTCGTTCTCGCTCAGGCGCATCAGCCATTCGGCGGCCTCTTCAAGGGCGTCGGTGGGCAGCGGCGGTTCCTTGCCCAGGCTGAGCACTTATTCCACCCGCATCAGGCACTGGACGAGTGCCTGTTTCATGTAGCGCTTGACGGTAATCAGCGACACGCCCAATTGCTCGGCGATGTCCTGGTATTTGAGGCCGTTGAGCTGCGACAGCAGGAACGCACGCTTGACCAGCGGCGGCAGCGCGTCAAGCATTGCGTCGATTTCGTGCAGGGTCTCCAGCACCAGAAAGTGCGCTTCCGGCGACGGCACCTCGTGGGCCGGCACGCTGGCGAGCGCTTCCAGATAGGCACGTTCCAGGGCCTTGCGCTGGTACCAGTTGACCAGGATGCCCTTGGCCACGCAGCTCAGGTAGGCGCGTGGCTGGTCAATCACCGTGACCTGCGAGGCCAGGATGCGGGTGAAGGTGTCCTGGGCCAGGTCCGCCGCATCCATGGCATTGCCGAGTTTGCGTTTGAGCGTGGCGTACAGCCAGCCGTGATGGCCGCTGTACAGCGCCTCGATTGCGCGCAGGTGAGGGGTGTTATCGGCGGGAAGGCTTTCGCTCATGGCGCGCAACCGTGCAATTGAGAAGTATTCCCAATGCTAAGTGCAAACCCATCGGTTGCGCAACGCGAGAATCGCAATCAGCGCCATGGCATAGGCCACACACACAAACAGGTAGGTGTACGCCAAGCCATAGACCTGGCTGAGCAAGCCGCCGGCGCAGATACCCACGATCGAGGCAAATTGCGCCGTGCCCTGGGCGATCCCCAGCACATGGCCTTGCTGCGTGCTGTCGGCGGTCCTTGAAACCAGCGCCATCAGTACCGGCGTGGTCGCGCCCAGCAATACGCCCCAGACAAAATAGGCGAGCACAAACACCAGCGGGTTGCGGGTGAGGCCGGCGAGGGCTGTCAGCGCGATGCAGCCGGCCACCACCCAGGTGAGGCGGCGCAAGCTGTCTGCCTGGCTGCGACCTTCGAACTGGCGCGCCCAGGCGGTGGCCGACAGGATAAAACCCAGGGCCAGCAAGCCGTAGCACAGGCCGACCAGGGCATTGCTGACGGCGAACGTCGTACTCACATACAGCGCGAACGAGGTCTGCGGCAGCATCCGCGCCAGCAGCAGAATGCCCATCACCGTCAACAGCGGCAGCAGGGCCGAGGCCTGCCAGGTGCCGCCCGTTGAGGGGGCTGTGGTTTTCTTCACCGGTGGCACGTTCGGCAAGGTCAGCGCTGCAATCACCGTGCACACCGCACAGAGCGCCGCGGCGCTGAGGTTGATCCAGAAGAACGTCGCATGGTCGAGGATCAAGCCGCCGACCACGGCGCCGAGCAGCGAGCCGACGTTGGTGGAAATCTGCAGCAGTGCGAACAGCCGTGCACGCCGTGACGGCACCTCGATACTCACGCCATACGCCTGGGCCGGGGCGATGTAGCCGGCACAGGCGCCTTGCAGAAAACGCAGCACCAGAATAGTCCAGAGGTCGCTGAACAAGGCCAGCCCCAGTTGCGTCAGGGTCAGGCCCGCCAGTGCGCGAATCATCATCAGCTTGTGGCCGTAGCGATCGCCGATGCGGCCCCAGAACGCGCTGGTCAACAGAATGCCGAGCATCGGCCCCACGTACACGGCGACGCTGGCGAAGCTGAACAGCGTGTCGGAGTCGGTCAGTTGGCGTAAATGCACCGGCCAGAACGGCCCGCTCATTTCCATGGCGCCCATGGACACAAGCTGGATCGTGAACAGCAGGGCAATCAGGACGCGGGTGGGTGGCATGGAGCAGTCTCGCTATACAAAAAAAGTCGCGGCTGGGGTGATACTTTTTCACGCGTCGACTGGCATCAAGCGTAATTCTCACTTCACTTGATCAAAGGGCCCTGACGTCATGCCTGTTGCCAGCCGGTTAACCCTCGCTATTCGTACCGCCCTGTTGCTGGCTGCTGCCAGTGGCAACGCCTGGGCCGCCACCGCCGAGTCAACCGACGACAGCGCGCAGAGCCTGACCCTTGACGCGACGAACGTCAACGCCCGCTATCTGGGCCCCACCGACCTGCCCGAGGTGCTCGCTGGCGGCCAGGTGGCCCGTGGCGCGCGCCTGGGCATGCTGGGCAACAAGGACGTGATGGACACGCCGTTCAGCGTGACCAGCTACACTGCCAAGACCCTCGCCGACCTGCAGACGGTGACCGTGGCCGATGCCCTGGAGCGCGACCCCTCGGTGCGTTCTACCGGGCAGACTGGCGGTATTGTCGACTCGTTTTTCGTGCGGGGTTTTGCGATTGGCGAGGGCAACCTGGGCGAGTTGGCCTATGACGGCGTGTATGGCGTGGCCCCCAACTACCGCGCATTCACCGAGTACGCCGAGCGCGTCGAAGTGCTCAAGGGGCCGGGGGCGCTGATGTACGGCATCTCGCCCAACAGCGGCGTGGGCGGTGTGATCAATATCGTGCCCAAGCACCCGCTGGACCAGGACCTGACGCGCTTTACCGGCAGTTATGCCTCCGACACCCAAGTCGGCGGTCACCTGGATATCAGCCGCCGTTTCGGTGAGGAAAACCAGTTTGGTGTGCGCTTCAACGGCAGCCTGCAAGGGGGCGACACCGCCGTGGACGATCAGCATCGCGACGTGGGGGTGGGCGCCATTGCCCTGGATTATCGCGGCGAGCGCCTGCGCCTGAACCTGGACTACATCAGCCAGAAAGAAAGTTTTGAAGGCGCCTCGCGCCCGTTCACCCTGGCGCCGGGCGTGCAGGTGCCTTCGGCCCCGAATGGCCGCACCAGCCTGCCGCAGAAGTGGGGCTGGTCGGACACCAAGGAGCAATCGGCCTTGCTCGGCGGTGAATATGACCTCAGCGATTCGCTCACCGTGTTCGCCCATGCCGGCGGCGGGCGGTCGGATGTCAAGCGCCTGTCGGACCAGGTGCCGCGCATCCTCAATGATGCTGGCGACACCAGTAATATTCCGGGTTACTACAAGTTCAACGTCGACCGTTCCACCGCCGATGTGGGCCTGCGTGCGCAGTTCGCCACCGGCCCGATCACCCACACCACCACGCTGATGGCGACCCGTTACCAGGATGAGCTGTCTCGCGGCATCAACAACGGCACCGAAATCCGCTCCAACATCTACCACCCGGTGGACACGCCCAAGCAAAACCTGCGGGCGCCGAAAGTGCTGCGCATCTCCGAATCGGAGCTGTCCGGCGTGGCGCTCACCGACACCCTGGGCTTTCTCGATGAGCGCATCCAGTTGACCCTGGGCGTGCGGCGCCAAGACATCGAGTCGCGTAACTACAACGCCGCAGGCGCGGTGAGTTCGCGCTACAAGGACGCTGCGACCACGCCTTTGGTGGGCGTGGTGGTCAAGCCCTGGGATGACGTGTCGCTCTACTACAACTATGTCGAGGGGTTGAGCAAAGGCGATATCGCGCCGGGTACGGCCAGCAATGCCGGTGAAACCTTCGCGCCTTATG
Organism: Pseudomonas sp. DW-iso17; assembly: GCF_058725345.1. Classification (NCBI taxonomy): domain Bacteria; kingdom Pseudomonadati; phylum Pseudomonadota; class Gammaproteobacteria; order Pseudomonadales; family Pseudomonadaceae; genus Pseudomonas; species Pseudomonas sp. DW-iso17. The sequence continues at coordinate 106,377 of NZ_JBZXEA010000008.1, forward strand.
AATCCAAGCAGCACGAACTGGGCGTGAAGTATGAACACGGCACCCTCATGACCACCCTGGCGTTATTCCAGATCGAGAAGCCCAGCGGCGAATTGGGCGCCAACGGTGTGTACTCCGTGCAGGCCGAGCAGCGCAACCGTGGTGTCGAGCTGAGCGTATACGGCGAAGTGGCGCCTGGCACGCGCTTGATGGGCGGCGTGACCTTCCTCGATGGCGAGCTGACCCAGTCGGCGAGCGCCGCCAACCGAGGCAACAAACCGGTCGGCGTGCCCGATATCCAGGCCAACCTGTGGGCCGAGTACGACACCCCGTGGCTGGAAGGTTTTACCCTCACCGGCGGGGCGATCTACACCGACAGCCAATATGTCAACCAGGCCAACACCCAGGAGCTGGATGCCTGGACGCGCATTGATGCCGGCGTCCGCTACGCGACCAAGATCGAAGGGCGGCCCACCACCTTGCGCGCCACCGTGCAGAACGTATTTGACCGCGAGTACTGGTCGGGCGTCGCGTCTTACGGCGCCTTCTCGCCGGGGTATCCACGTACTTTGCAGCTGTCGGCGACGGTGGACTTTTAACCCTGCCGCCTAGCGGAACCCGCCCGAGAGTTTGTCCTTCAGGTAGTTGACCAACGCACTCACCGACTTGGGTACATGGGGCGAGTAGGGCCGAATCAGGTAGATCTCATCGGCAAACGCGCCTTTGAGTGTCCAGTCCTTCAACACCTGCACCACTTTGCCAGCGGCCAGCGCCGCCTGGGCGCTGAAGTCCGGTAGCAGGGCGATGCCCAGGTGGTTGAGTGCGGCGTCGCGCAAGGCTTCGCTGTTATTAGTGGCGAAGCTGCCGGCGATAGGCACGGTGAGGCGCTCGAGGGGCTGGCTGCCGCGTTCAAAGGTCCAGGCGGGCTGGTCGGTGCCGCGTGGGTAAAACAGGCAGTTGTGGGCCGACAGGTCGCCCGGCTCGAGGGGTTCACCGTGGTGTTGCAGGTAGTCATGGGTGGCGACCAGTACCGAGTTGGTGTCGCACAGCTTCCAGGCCACGTGGGTTTCGGGCACCTGGAAGCCGTGGCGCACCGCCAGGTCGTAACCCTCGGCGGCCAATGAGCTCAAGGCATCGGAGACGTCCAATTGGATACGCACCTGAGGGTACAGCTGCAAAAAGCCGGACAGGTGCGGCACCAGTTGTTGCCGGGCGAACGCCACGGGGGCGGTCAGGCGCAGCAGCCCGCGTATTTCCCCGACCGAGTCGCGCACCGAGGAAAAACTGCGGGCGATCTGCGCGTAGGCGCTGCGTACTTCGCGGGTCAACGACAGCCCCGCATCGGTCAGCCGCACGCTGCGGGTGGTGCGCGTCACCAGCCGCGTGCCGGTGGCCTTTTCCAGGTCGGAAATGCGCTGGCTCACCGCCGATTTACTCACCCCCAGGCGCGCGGCGGCAGCGGTGTAGGTGCCTTGTTCCTCCAGCACTGACAGCCAGTGAATGTGGGTCCACAACCCTTCGATCTCAGCCTTTTCCATGGGTGTATTGTTCGCATATAAGGACAATAAGTTCTGGATTCTGCTCTGGTTCGGAACAAAGCGAAAGCCTATCGTGTGGACCAACGCCACCCATCTGGATCGACTGCCATGACTGCAACCATCGAGCACTACATCAACGACCAGCGCGTCAGCCGCGATGACCGTTACCAGGACGTCTACAACCCGGCCACCGGTGAAGTCACCGCCCGTGTGGCCCTGGCCAGCCGCCAGACCGTGGCCGAAGCCGTCGCCGCCGCCCAGGCTGCGTTTGCCGGCTGGGCCGACACCCCGCCGATCCGTCGCGCCCGCGTGTTGTTCCAATACCTGCACCTGCTGCGCGAACGCAAGGACGACCTGGCGCGCATCATCGTCGCCGAGCACGGCAAGGTGTTCACCGATGCCCAGGGCGAAGTCGACCGTGGCATCGACATTCTCGAATTTGCCTGCGGCATTCCCAACCTGCTCAAGGGCGAACACTCCGACCAGGTCTCCCGTGGCATGGACAACTGGACGATGCGCCAGCCGCTGGGCGTGGTCGCCGGCGTGACGCCGTTCAACTTCCCGGTGATGGTACCGATGTGGATGTACCCCATCGCTATTGCGGCGGGTAACACCTTTATCCTCAAGCCCAGCCCGACTGACCCGAGCGCGTCGCTGTTCATGGCCGAGTTGCTGCATGAAGCCGGCCTGCCCAAAGGCGTGTTCAATGTGGTGCAGGGTGATAAAGAATCGGTGGACGCGCTGATCGAACACCCGGACGTCAAGGCCGTGAGCTTCGTCGGCTCCACGCCGATTGCCCAATACATCTACGAGAGCGGCGCCCGCAATGGCAAGCGCGTGCAAGGCCTGGGCGGGGCGAAAAACCATATGGTGGTGATGCCCGACGCCGATATCGAACGCACCGTGGATGCGCTGATGGGCGCAGCCTACGGCAGTGCCGGCGAGCGCTGCATGGCGATCTCGGTGGCGGTGCTGGTGGGTGATGTGGGCGACAAAGTGATCGCCGCTTTGACCGAACGCGCCAAGTTGCTGCGCATCACCGATGGCCGCGATCTCAAAGCCGAGATGGGCCCGATCGTGTCGCGGGCCGCGCTGGAACGCATCAGTGGCTACATTGAGCAGGGTGTACACGCCGGCGCGCAGTTGCTGCTCGATGGCCGTGACTACGTGCCCACCGAACCCGGCCTGGAAAACGGCTTCTGGCTCGGCGCGACCTTGTTCGACCACGTGACCCAGGATATGAGCATCTACCGCGAAGAAATCTTCGGCCCGGTGTTGGCCTGTGTGCGCGTCAACGACTTTGCCGAAGCGGTGAAGCTGGTCAACGACCACGAGTTTGGCAACGGCGTCAGTTGCTTCACTCGCGATGGCAACATTGCTCGTGAGTTTGCGCGGCGTATCGAGGTGGGCATGGTCGGTATCAACGTGCCGATCCCGGTGCCCATGGCCTGGCACGGGTTTGGTGGCTGGAAGAAGAGCCTGTTCGGTGACATGCATGCCTACGGCACCGAGGGCGTGCGCTTCTACACCAAGCAGAAGTCGATCATGCAGCGCTGGTCGGAGAGCATCGAGCAGGGCGCGGAGTTTGCAATGCCGGTGTCCAAGTAAGGTTTAAGCTGTGCTGCTGGATCTGATGTGGGAAGGCTCAAGCCCTCCCACATTTTTTTTGCCTGTTGACGGTGAAACACATAAAAGTCCAGTATGGAATTATAAGTACAAAATAGCTGCTGCACGTTTTTCTTCACTCTTGCCAAACCAACAACAACTTGCGAGAACCCCTCCATGAAGAAACGCCATCTCCTTCCCGCCCTGGCCCTGAGCCTGTTTGCTTCCAGCCACCTGCTGGCCGCCGAGAAAACCCTGCGTATCGGTATTGAGGCGGCTTACCCCCCGTTCGCCTCCAAGACCGGCGACGGCAAGATCGTCGGTTTCGACTACGACATCGGCAACGCCCTGTGCGCGCAAATGAAGGTCAAGTGCGTGTGGATCGAAGGGGAGTTCGACGGGCTGATTCCGTCCCTCAAGGTCAAGAAGATCGACATGGCGTTGTCGTCCATGACCATCAACGAAGACCGCAAGAAGTCGGTGGATTTCACCCACAAGTACTACTTCACCTCGTCGCGCCTGGTGATGAAGGACGGCGCCGTGGTGGATGACCAGTACGCCAGCCTCAAGGGCAAGAACGTCGGTGTACAGCGCGCCACCACCACCGACCGCTATGCCACCGAGGTGTTCGAACCCAAGGGCATCAACGTCAAGCGCTACAGCAATAACGAAGAAATCTACATGGACCTGGCAGCGGGACGCCTGGATGCGATCTTTGCCGACACCATCCCCCTGAGCGACTTCCTGTCGATGCCGCGCGGGCAGGGTTATGCCTTTGTCGGCCCGGAGCTCAAGGACCCGAAATACGTGGGTGAGGGGGCCGGCATTGCAGTACGCAAGGGCAATGGCGAGTTGGTCAGCGAATTGAATGCGGCGATCGACGGCATTCGCGCCAGTGGCGAATACCAGAAGATTTCACAGCAGTACTTCAAGGCCGATATCTACGGCGACTGATGCAAAGACGCGGTCAATGTGGGAGCTGTCGAGCTTTAGCGAGGCTGCGAAAGCGGTGGGTCAGGCGATGCAAATGTTGACCTTGCCGGCCCCTTCGCAGCCTCGCCGGGGCTCGACAGCTCCCACAGGGAATCGGCGCCGTGGTCAGAAAGGGCTCAACCCTTGAGTTCCCTCAAGTGCTTGTAGACCGTCGCTCGCCCCATGCCCAGCACATTGGCCACATAGTTGGAGGCGCTCTTGCCCTTGAATGCGCCTTCGGCATGCAGCGCCAGCACCAGTTCGCGTTTGTGGTCGCGGGTCAACAGGTTCAGGCTCAACTGACGCTCGCGCAGCCAGGCATGCAGGAAGGTGTTGATGCGTTCCTGCCAGTCATCACGGAACAGCGCGTCCGGCTGTGCGATCAGCTTGCTTGGCGACAGGAATAAATCCAGCGCCGCCTTGGCTGTTTCGAACATTGAAATATTCAGGTTGATGCACAACACAGCCAGCCTGCGCCCTTTGTGGTCGTGCAGCACGGTGCTCAGGCTGCGGATTTTCTGGCCATCCCAGTTGAGCTTTTCGTAAGGGCCGATATTCACCTCGCTGACGTCACCGTCGAGCATGTCCTCCAGGGACGAGTCGTCACCCAGGCTGCGTTTGGACAGGTTATTGGCGATGTAATCCACGGTTTGCGTGCGCAGGTCATGCAGCACCACTTCTGCATGGGGAAAGAACAACGTGGCGATTGCATCGGCAATCGCGCGGAAGTTCTGCATGACCTTGTCTTGTTCGGCGGTGTTCATCAATGGGGCTCCAGGCGGACCGGGGAGAGCATACCAGCGTCCAGGCCGAACCGGGTCAGTGCCTCCGGCAGCGGTTCGCCGCGCACCAGGGCGGCGCTTGCCTGGCCCATGGCGGGTGAGGTCTGGATACCATAGCCGCCTTGCGCTGCCACCCAGAACAGTCCCGGTACTTGCGGGTCAAAGCCCGACAGTAAATCACCGTCCTGCACAAAACTGCGCAGCCCGGCCCAGGTGCGCGTGGGGCGGCGGATGGTCAGGGTGGTGGCTTCCTCGATCTGGTAAATGCCCATGGCAATATCCAGCTCTTCGGGTTGCACATCCTGGGGTTCTACCGGGTCGGCGTTGGCCGGCGAGCCGAGGAACATGCCGGCATCCGGTTTCATGTAGAACGCTTCGTCGAGGGCCACCAGCATCGGCCAGTCGTGGCTGTCCATGCCCTCGGGACCAGCAAAGACAAAGGCCGAGCGGCGCTTGGGCTGCAAGCCGATGGACGCTGCGCCCGCCAGCCCGCCGATATGGTCGGCCCAGGCACCGGCGGCGTTGATGATGACCGGCGCGCTGAAGATTGCAGCCTGGGTGCGCACCTGCCACAAGCCATCGGCGTCGCGGCTCAAGCCCAGCACATGGCTGTCGGTGCGCACTTCGCCCTGGTTGCGGCGGATACCGCGCAGGTAGCCTTGATGCAGGGCGTCGGTGTCGATGTCACAGGCGGTAGGGTCGTAGATTGCCCCATGGACTTTTTCACGGCGCAGGATCGGCAAGCGTGCACAGGCTTCATCGACCGTCAGGCGCTGCACCTGCGCCACGGTGGCCTTGGCGCTCAGGTACTGGCTGTCGAGTTCGGCCGGGTCACCGTTGAAATCCACGGTCATTTCGCCCCGGGGCGTCAGCAGTGGGTGTTCGCAGAAACCTGCGGGTGGCTGGTCGAAGAAGGCCCGGCTGGCCAAGGTCAGCGCCCGCACTTGCGGGGTGCCATACGCGGCGGTGTAGAGCGCCGCCGAACGCCCGGTGGAGTGATAGGCCGGGTGACTTTCACGCTCCAGCACCAGAACCTTGCCGTGCTGCGACAACCAGAACCCGGTGGACGCGCCGGCGATGCCGCCGCCGATAATGATGAAGTCTGCCTGGTGCATAACACTCTCCTGATTAGCGTTGGCGTTGGTACAGGGCATTGGCCAGTGCGATGTCTTCCAGGCCCAGGCCGATGGAGCGGAAAAAGACGTGACGATCGTAGTCGGGGCGTTGGACCATGTCGCTGAACAATTCGGGCAGGTCGCCGACAATCATACGTTTGTCCCAGCCGTGCCGCTCGCTGGCGATCAGCATCTCACCGGCCGAATCCGGGGTGGTCTGGCGGTAGTCGCAGAACACGTGCATCTGGTTAAGGCAGTGCGGCGGCACTTCATGGGCGCGTGGCGCGTTGGTGCTGATGGAGGTAATCAGCGCGGGTTTGCTCAGGCGCGAGGGGTCGATGACCGGCCCGGCGGAGGAGGTGCACAGCAGGATCACATCCGCGTCTTCCAGGGCGGCCTCACAACTTGCGACGAGGCTCAGGCGCGGGTCCAGGCTGGCCAACTGCGCACGCGTTTCGGCGCTGGCGCTGCCCAGGCTTGGCGAGTACAGGCGGATTTGCTGCCAGTCGCGCAGGTTCTGCACATAATGCAGGTGCGCCTGGGCGACCTTGCCGCTGCCGATGATCGCCAGGCGTTGCGCCGCCGCCGGGGCCAGCGCATCTACCGCCAAGGCCGTGGTGGCGGCGGTGCGTGCGGTGGTCAATTCAGCAGCATCGCACAACAGCAACGGCTGGCCGCTGTGCATCGACATCAACAGGGTCCAGGCCGTCACCAGGGGGCCTTGTTCACGCACGATGTAGGGCGAAGTCTTGACCCCGTACACCCCGTCTTCGGCCAATACGCCCAGGTAGTTGATGAAGTCCCCGGCGCCATCGGGAAACGCCACCAGCTGTTGCGCCGGCTGCACCGCTTGCCCGGCAGCGAGGTCGCGGAACAGTTTGCGCAGGATCAAAGGCACGTCGACTTGAGCCAGCAAGGTGCGGGCCTGGGCCTGGTCGATAACGAGGGGCGTCGTGGACATGGGGCTCTCCGGATAAACTAATTTGTCCATTATGGACTTTTAGTTTTTATCCGCAATAACCGGAGGGAAAAATGAGATCAATGTGGAGGGAGCCATGAAGATCAAATGTGGGAGCTGGCTTGCCTGCGATAGCGGTGTGTCAGTCGGTCCATCAGGTGGCTGACCCGCCGCTATCGCAGGCAAGCCAGCTCCCACAGGTAATCGATGATGTTCTGGCGGACGAGTTACCGCCTGCCCGAGCGCGTGCTCACATCCACCCACACCGCCAGCACCAAAATGCTGCCCTTGACGATCATCTGCCAGTAGCTGTCCACATCCAGCATCGACATGCCGTTGTCCAAACTGGTAATCACCAATGCCCCAAGCAACGCGCCATACACCGTGCCCGAACCACCGCGCATCGAGGTGCCACCAATAAAGCACGCGGCGATGGCGTCGAGTTCGCCCATGTTACCGGCCGACGGTGAGCCCGCCGCGAGGCGCGCGGTGTTGACCAGGCCAGCGAGGGCGCACATCACGCCCATAATGCCGAAGATCCACAGTTTTACCGCTTGCACATTGATGCCCGACAGCCGCGTGGCCTCCATATTGCTGCCCACCGCATACACCCGGCGGCCGAACACGGTCTGGTGCGTGACATAGCTGAACACCCCCAGCAGCGCCAGCAACAGCAGCACCGGCACGGGGATGCCGTCGTAGCGGTTGAGGGTGGTGACAAAGCCTGCGAGCACCGCGCCAATCAGCACCACGCGCAGTGCATCGCGCAGCCGTGAATGCGCGGCCAACCCATGCAGCGCACGGTTGCGCCGTTGTTTCCAGGTGAGGAACAGTGTCAGGGCAAACAACAATACGCCAAGCCCGATGCCGACGTTGTGGGGCAAATACCCCTGGCCCACATACACCAGCGACGGCGACACCGGCGCAATGGTGGTGCCGCCGGTAATCCCCAGCAGTATCCCGCGAAACGCCAACATCCCGCCTAGGCCGACGATGAACGAGGGGATGCGCAGGTAAGCGGTCATGTAGCCGTTGGCCAAGCCGATCATCAAGCCGCACAGCGCCACCAGGCTCAGGTTGGCCAATAGCGGCACGTGATAGACCACATCCAGAATCGCCGCCAGCCCGCCCAACAGCCCGAGCAACGAGCCCACCGACAAGTCGATCTCGCCGCTGATAATCACCAGCACCATGCCGCACGCTAATATTCCGGTGATCGACATCTGCCGCAGCAGGTTGGAGAGGTTGCGCGGGGTGAGAAAACCACCCTCGGTCTGCCAACTGAAAAACAACCAGATGAACGCCACGGCGATTACCAGCGCGAGCATCTTGTAGCGGGTAAAAAGATGTTTGACCTGATTCATCTACGCGGTCTTCCGATCATTAGGGTTATGGCTGAGCGCGGCGGCGAGCACCTGTTCCTGGGTGAGCCCTTCATTGATGAAATCTCCCCGCAACTGGCCGTCGCCAATCACCAGCACGCGGTTGGACACGCCGAGCACTTCGGCCAATTCCGAGGAGACCATGATGATCGACACGCCTTCGGCGGCCAGCGCACCCATCAGTTTGTAGATCTCGTACTTGGCGCCCACGTCCACCCCGCGTGTGGGTTCGTCGAGGATCAGCACCTTGGGCTGGGTCATCAGCATTTTCGCCAGCACGGCCTTTTGCTGGTTGCCGCCTGAGAGGCTGGTGATCGGCAGCGACGGGCTGGCGGTCTTGAGGTGCATGCGGCTGATTTGCTGGTCGATGCTGCCCAGTTCGGCTTCGGCGTTGATGCGGGTCAGGTGCGCGTAGGTGTCCAGCACCGCCAGGGTGATGTTCTGGCCCACGCCCAGGTCGGGGATGATGCCTTGGCGCTTGCGATCTTCGGGCACCATGCACAGCCCGGCGCGGATCGACTTGAGCGGCGTGCGCGTGTCGATCACCTGACCCTCCAGCCACACCTCGGCGCTGTAGCGCCCGGGGTAGGCGCCGAATAGCGCCGACACCAACTCCGTGCGCCCGGCCCCCACCAAGCCGGCGATGCCAAGGATTTCACCGCGCCTGAGCACGAAGGAGATGTCGTCGACGCGCTTTCGCTTGGGGTTGTCGACGTCGTAGCAGGTGACGTTACGCGCCTCGAAAATTACCTCGCCCACCTCATGGGGCTCGGTGGGGTAGAGGTTGCTCATTTCGCGGCCGACCATCTGCGTGATGATCCGGGGGATGTCCATGTCGGCCATGGCGGTGGTCGCGATGTGCTTGCCGTCGCGAATTACTGCAATGGTGTCGCACACCGCCGCCACTTCATCGAGCTTGTGCGAGATATACACACAGGCCACGCCCTTGGCCTTGAGGCCCCGGACAGTGTCCAGCAGCACCTCGATTTCGCCACGGGTCAGGGCCGAGGAGGGCTCGTCGAGGATCAACAGGCGCGCCTGTTTATTCAGCGCCTTGGCGATCTCCACCAATTGCTGGTAGCCGCCGCCATACTGCGACACCGGCAGCGCCACATTCATGTCCGGCACCTTGAGTTCACGCATCAACGCCTCGGCGCGGTGCAACATCGCCGGGTAGTTCATGCGCCCACCGGGCAGGGTCAGTTCGTGGCCCATGAAAATGTTCTCGGCCACCGACAGGTCGGGCACCAGGGTCAGTTCCTGATGAATGATGACAATCCCGGCGGCCTCGGTTTCGCGGATGGACTGGGCCTTGAGCGGCTGCCCATCCCAGAGGATTTCCCCCTCCCAGGTGCCGTGCGGGTACACCGCCGACAGCACCTTCATCAAGGTGGATTTACCCGCACCGTTTTCACCGCACAGGCCCACACACTCCCCAGGTTTGACCTTGATGTCGATGCCGTTAAGGGCGTTGACACCGCCAAAGCTTTTGACGATGCCGTTCATTTGTAGCAGGTAATCGGCGGCCACGGTCATTGCCCGGCGATCTGCTCTTTGGTGTAGAAACCGTCCTTTTCCAACAGGTCGATGTTGGCTTTGGTCAACGGCGTCGGCGTAAGCAGGATGGTGTCGACCTTCTTGCTGCCATTGTCGTATTGCGAGCTGTAGGTCGGTTGTTCGCTGCGTGCCAACTGCACCGAAAGTTTGGCCGCTTCGGTGGCGATCAGCTTGAGCGGTTTGTACACGGTCATGGTCTGGGTGCCATCGATCACGCGCTTGATCGCCGCGAGGTCAGCGTCCTGGCCGGAGATCGGTACCTTGCCCGCCAGTTTCTGCGCGGCCAGGGCCTGGATCGCACCGCCGGCGGTGGCGTCGTTGGAGGCGACGATGGCGTCGATCTTGTTGTCGTTACGGGGCAGGGCGTTTTCGACAATGCTCAAGGCCTCGGTGGGGTTCCATTCCTTGACCCATTGCTGGCCGACGATCTTGATATCGCCTTTGTCGATGGCCGGTTGCAGCACCTTCATCTGACCTTCGCGCAGCACCTTGGCGTTGTTGTCCGTCGGCGCGCCGCCCAGCAGGAAGTAATTGCCCTTGGGCGCCGCTTGCAACACGCCGCTGGCCTGCATCTCGCCGACTTTTTCGTTATCGAAAGAAATGTAGGCGTCGATGTCGGCATTGAGGATCAGGCGATCATAGGACACCACCTTGATCCCGGCCTTCTTGGCTTCGGCCACCGCGTTGGTCAGCACCGTGGCGTTGAACGGCACGATCACGATCACATCGACGCCCCGGGAGATGAGGTTTTCGATCTGGGCAATCTGCTTTTGCTCGTTGGCATCGGCAGACTGCACGAACACCTTGGCGTCGAGCTTTTCCGCGGCGGCGACAAAGTAATCACGGTCGCGGGACCAGCGCTCCAGGCGCAGGTCGTCGATGGAAAAACCGATTTTCGGGTGCGCAGGGTCGGCCATTACCGGCAGGGCGAACAGCGCCAGGGCTGCGGCGAGCAGGGCAGGTTTGAATGACTTCATGGTGGTGCGTCCTTTTATTGTTGTTGGAAAGACACTAGGTGAAGATCCTCTTTGTGGCGAGGGAGCTTGCTCCCGCTGGAGTGCGTAGCACTCCCATTTTTTGGGGCCGCTTCGCGCCCCAGCGGGAGCAATCTCTGGCCACAGTCAGGTGTAGATAAACCGATTCACAACGCCTTCAAGCATCTCCTGGCGCCCACTCACCGCCTGTGGGTCCAGCGCGTTGGCAAAGGCATGTTCAGCCAATGACTCCAGGCTGAACTCACCGGCCAACACCGCCTGGCCCAATGGTTGGCTCCAGCCGGCATAGCGCTGGTCCTTGAACTGCTGCAAGCGGTCGTCCTGCACCATCGCCGCCGCACGCTCCAACGCCAGGGCCAGCACATCCATGGCGGCGACATGCCCATGGAACAGGTCCACCTCGTCGAGGCTCTGGCGGCGCACCTTGGAATCGAAGTTATAGCCGCCGTTCTTGAACCCGCCAGCCTTGAGGATTTCATAGGTGGCCAGGGTCATTTCCTCGACGCTGTTGGGGAACTGGTCGGTGTCCCAACCGTTCTGCGGGTCGCCGCGGTTGGCGTCGATGCTGCCGAAGATCCCCAACGACACGGCGGTGGCGATCTCATGATGAAAACTGTGCCCGGCCAGCGTCGCGTGGTTGGCCTCGATGTTCACTTTGATTTCGTGTTCCAGGCCGTACTCATGCAGGAATCCGAACACGGTGGCGCTGTCGTAATCGTATTGGTGCTTGGTCGGCTCCTGGGGCTTGGGCTCGATCAACAGGTCACCCGTAAAGCCGATCTTGTGCTTGTGCTCCACCACCATGCGCATAAAACGCCCGAGCTGTTCGCGCTCGCGCTTGAGGTCGGTGTTGAGCAAGGTTTCATAACCCTCACGACCACCCCACAGCACATAGTTGGCGCCCTTGAGCCGCAGCGTGGCATTCATCGCGCTGAACACCTGGGCGGCGGCGAAGGCGAACACCTCTGGGTCCGGGTTGCTCGCGGCCCCGGCGGCAAAGCGCGGGTTACTGAAGCAATTGGCAGTGCCCCATAGCAGCTTGATGCCGGTCTGTTCCTGATGGCGCTCCAGGTGGTCGACCATCTGCGCAAAGTGGTTGCGGTACTCCTTGAGCGAGCTGCCTTCGGTCGCCACATCGGTGTCGTGAAAGCTGTAGTAGTCGATGCCCAGCTTGGAAAAAAACTCAAACGCCGCCTCGGCCTTGCCGATCGCCACCTCCATCGGATCGCCACTGCGCTGCCACGGGCGCTTGAACGTCCCCATCCCAAACATATCCGCCCCCGGCCACACAAAGGTATGCCAGTAACAAGCCGCCATGCGCAGGTGCTCCCGCATGGGCTTGCCGAGGATCAGCTTGTTGGCGTCGTAGTGACGAAACGCGAGGGCAGAGGTGCTGGCAGGGCCTTCGAAGCGCACCTTCTCGACACCGGGGAAGTACGGCATGGGGTTTTCCTTATTGTTCTGAGCGGTGTCTGGATACTAGCAATGGCACCTGGGCGGCTGATTATGAAAATCACCAAGGTGTAGTGCGATTTTGAGTGGTGAGGGTTAGTCTGTCCCTACCGGCCTAAGGACAAAAACAATGAAAACCCTACCGCCCGTTCACCGCATCGCCTTGCTGTTCAACGGCAGCAAAATCTACGACCGCGGCATCATCGCCGGTATCGGCAACTACCTGAGCAGCACCCGCGCATCCTGGGACCTGTTCCTGGAAGAGGACTTCCTCTGTCGCCTGCGCGGTATCGAGCGTTGGCAGGGGGACGGCATCATTGCCGACTTCGATGACCCGCTTATTGGCGAGGCGCTGGCCGGCAGTCGGCTTCCAGTGGTGGCGGTGGGTGGCTCTTATGAGGATGTCAGCAAGTACCCCAAGGGCATTCCTTATGTGGCCACCGATAACCATGCCCTGATGAAGCTGGCCTACGAGCATCTGGTGGAGGCGGGGTTGACGCGGTTTGCCTGTTTCAGCCTGCCCGAAGCCCAGGCCAATCGGTGGGCCCAGGAGCGTGAGAAAGCTTTTCGCCGCTTGATGCAGCGCGATGGCTTGCAGGTAGAGGTGTATCGCGGCCTGGGCACCAGTGCGCCGTTGTGGGACAGCGCGGTGGAGCAGCAGATTGCCTGGCTGCACAGCTTGCCCAAGCCTATCGGCATCATCGCGGTGACCGATGCCCGCGCTCGGCAATTGCTGCAAGCCTGCCTGACGGCGGGTATTGCGGTGCCGGAGGAGGTGGCGTTGATCGGCATCGATAACGACCCGCTGACCCGTACCCTCACGCGGGTGCCGCTCAGTTCGGTGATCCAGGGCACCGAGACCATGGGCCGCACCGCTGCGGCGCTGTTGCATCAGATGCTGCACGGCAAACCCTGCACGGGCACGCAGGTGCTGGTGCCGCCGGACGCCATCAACGTGCAGGCCTCCAGCCTGCATCAACCCCTGGGCAACCCTTACGTGATGCAGGCCTTGTTGTTTATCCGCCAGTACGCCTGCCAGGGCATCAAGACCGATCAGGTCGCGGCTTATGTCGGTGTTTCCCGCTCGTCCCTGGAAGCGCATTTTCGCAAGGCCCGCGGCTGCAGCGTGCATGATGAGATTCTGCGCTTCAAACTTGCCGCTGCCGCCAAAGGCCTGGAAAACCACAGCCTTGCGATTGCCGACATTGCTGCACGCTGTGGCTTCACCTCTGCGCAGTACCTGCATACGGTGTTTCGCCGCGAATTTGGCTGTACGCCGCGTCAGTATCAGCAGGGCACGAACTAGAACACCGCTTTGACCTGCAAGCCCAGCACCAGCGCATTGTCGATGCTCTCCCCGGAAAAAGCCCCCGGCTCGATGATGTATTGCACATCCGGGCGCAAGGTCAGCCAAGGCGTGGCCTGGTAGCCATAACTGAGTTCGATCAGCTGTTCGGCCGTGTCCAGGTCGGGATAGGCCGTGCCGGTGTTGAACGCTGCCAGCTCCTGTACATCACGGCTGCGCGGGTTCGGCACCGCGCGGCCATAGCCCAGGGCGAAGGTATCGCGCGGGCGACCTTCGAACGGCTTGTACAGCACCACGCCTGCGCCATACCACTGGGTGAACGGCGAGGCCGCTTGGCTGGCGGCAGAGTACTGGCCGAAGGCGTGCAGGCTACGGCCTTGGGATGATTGTGAGGCCCACACAGCCTGGTCGATCAAGAGGTAGTGACCGCCGCGCCCGCTGACGTCCTTGTTGCTGCCAATGCGTTTTACATCGGAACTGTCGTAGTAATACCCGAGCTTGTATTCACCGGGCAGTGCGCCCGCATGCTTGTAGATAAGCTCGATGGGCACCACGGTGCCGGTGGTGTGCTTGGGCCCCAGGTGCCAGGCACGGCTGGAGTTGCCGTTGCTGGACGGGTCGACATTGAACGCCGCCACGCGCAGCTGCCAGTTGGGCGAAAAGTCGTACTTCACCCGGGCACCGAGGTGCGCATTCGGGTAGTTGGCCCAGCCACTGCCGCCGGACATGTTCAGCGGATGCCCGCAGAAGCCGGCGTTCATGAAGTTGCACAGGATGCCGCTGTCCAGGCCACCGAGATCATTGCCCATGGCCATATAGCCCAGCTTGAGGTTCAGCGCCGGGGTGAACAGCGTGCGCTCGTAGCTCAGTTCGGTGAGGCGCGTGTAGAGGCCACCGTAGTTTTCCTGGATCGGCAGACGGTTGCCCACCAGGTCCTCGGAGGCGCTGTTGCCGCGTCGGTCGTTGATGGTCAGCTGGATGCGGTCGCCGTTGGTAAAACCGTAGAGCTTGCCCAGGTCGAACTGCACGCCGAGCTTGACGTTTTGCGAGTAGCGCGCCGAACGGTGCTGGCCGCCGTGGGCGTTGTAGGCGGTCTCGCCGCTGTAGTCACCGGTAAAGCGCACACCTTGCGCGTCGAGTTCGCGGCGCAGGCCGCCCCAGTCGCCGGTCAGGGTGGTGTCGTCGGCTTGAACGGGCAGGGCGGCCGCGAAGGCCAGGCCCAGCGCCAGGCGCCAGGCGGTATGAGGAGTAGGGGTCATGGGGGATCTTTCCAAACACAAAGCGCGGTGCCGGAGCACCGCGCGAACAGAGGGCGGTTACGGCAGGGCGTAGGCGATCACGTAGTCGCCACGGTCGGTGGACTGGCGTGCGCCGCCGGCGGTGACGACGATGTATTGCTTGCCGGTTTTCGGCGACACGTAGGTCATCGGCCCACCCTGGCTGCCGACGGGCAGGCGGGCTTTCCAGATTTCATCGCCATTGCCGCTGTTGAAGGCGCGCAGGTAGAAGTCCTGGGTGCCGGCAATAAAGATCAGGCCGCCTTGGGTGGACAGCGTACCGCCCAGGGTCGGCAGGCCTACCTTGATCGGCAGGTGCATGCGGATACCCAGGGGGCCGGTGTCTTCAACGGTGCCCACCGGTACTTGCCAGGCGACCTTTTGCGTCTTCATGTCGATGGCGGTCAAGGTGCCGAACGGCGGCGCCTGGCACGGAATGCCGGCCACCGACAGGAAGCGGTTTTTGTTCACCGCATACGGCGTGCCCTTGAGCGGCACGGCGCCCATGCCGGTGTTCAGCGCTTCACCACCGGAAGAGGCCTGGGCCTTGTTCTGCGACGGTATCATCTGGATCCACAGGCCCAGGCGCATGTCGTTGACGAAGATAAAGCCGTGCACCGGGTCGGTGGAAATGCTGCCCCAGTTCATGCCGCCCAGGGAACCCGGGAAACTCAGGGATTTATCGGTGCCCGGCGCGGTGTACAGGCCGTCGTAGCGCATGCCCTTGAAGTCGATGCGGCACAGCAACTGGTCATACGGCGTCGCGCCCCACATGTCCGACTCGGTCAGGGTTTGCGCGCCGATCTGCGGCATGCCCACGGATTTCGGCTGGGTCAGGGAATACGGCTCGTTGGGAATGTTCGCGGCTTTGACCGGAACTTCCTGCACGTCCGTCAGCGGCTTGCCCGTGGCGCGGTCGAGCACATAGATCTGCCCGGCCTTGGTGCCGATGACTACGGCGGGTACGGCCATGTCGCTGCCTGGCGGGGTGAAGTCGATCAGGCTGGGCTGCATCGGCAGGTCGAAGTCCCAGAGGTCGTTGTGGACCGTCTGGTACACCCACTTCTCGGCACCGGTGGAGGCGTCGAGTGCCAGCACCGAAGCACCGTATTTGTGGTTGAGCTGGGTGCGCTCCACACCGTAGATATCGGTGGACGAGCTGCCCATCGGCAGGAAGACCGTGTTCATCAGTGGGTCGTAAGACATCGGCGCCCAACTGTTCGGGGTGCTGCGCACGTAGGTGGCGTCGCCCGTCGGGGCCTGCTTGTCTTCAGGGTTGCCTGGGTCGAACGCCCAGCGCATTTGACCCGTGATCACGTCAAAGCCACGGATCACGCCACCGGGCATATCGGTCTGCACGTTGTCTGCCACGCGACCGCCGACCACCACGGTGGTGCCGGCCATCAGCGGCGCCGAGGACAGTTGATAGTAGCTGTCCGGCACATTGCCCAGACCGGCCTTGAGGTCCACCTGACCATGGGTGCCAAAGTCTTCGCAGAACTTGCCGGTGTCGGCGTCTACGGCGATCAGGCGTGCATCAATGGTGTTGGTCAGCAGGCGACGCTGGCACTGCGCACCGACAGGCACGCTGGCGGTCAGGATCGGCGAGCTGTTGGGCTGGGTCGGCTGGGCAATCGGTGCGCTGGCGTCGAAATACGCCATGCCCCGGCAACGCTGCCACACTGCCGACTTGGCGTTGACTTCGTTCTTCCACAGTTCTTTGCCGGTGTCGGCATCCAACGCGATCAGGTTGTTGTGCGGGGTGCAGATAAACACTTTGTTGCCGACCTGCAGGGGCGTCAGCTGGTCTTCGGCACCGTTGCCGTCGCTGATGGCCACGTCGCCGGTGTGGTAGGTCCAGGCGACTTTGAGCTTGTCGATGTTGTCGCGGTTGATCTGGTCCAGCGCGGCGAAACGGCTGCCACCTTCGGTATTACCGTAGTGGGCCCAATCTTTCTGCGCATCGGCCGCCGCCACCGGGGTCATGCCCGGGCCTGCACCGGTGGGCGCAACGCTTGGGTGCGCGACAAACATATTGCCCGCCGCCACCGCCACGCCCAGCGCCAACACGGCGGCGACGCCATAGGCACCCCGCGCCGGTTTGCCGGCCAGCAATGGATACACCAGCGCCACAACCACGCCAATCACCGCAAACATGAACAGTCGCGAGAACAGCGGCCAGTATTCCAGGCCCACGTCGGCCACCGCCCACACGGCAGTAGCCACTAGAAACGCGGCGAACAACCAGGCGCCGGCAGGCTTGCAGCGGGCAATCAACAGCCCGGAAATGGCCATGGCCACGCCGCCGAGCAAGAAGTACCAGGAGCCTCCCAGGCTGACCAATTTGGCGCCGCCGACGGCCAGCGCAAGGCCGAGCAGGGCGATGACGACGCCCAGGCCCAGGAGTAAGAATCTAGAGACGCCAGCGGCGCGCGATGCTCGTTTCATGTCGAATGGACTCGAGTGAGAGAGGGCAAAGACGCGATTTTAGCAAGATAAGTAACCAGTTAGTACATTTGAGTCCTGCAATAGACTGTTGCAGGTACTGCGATGATGGGCAGGGCCGTCTCTGAGGCGGCATAGATGGACCCGGCGACGCGTACCCTGTGGCGAGGGAGCTTGCTCCCGCTGGGGCGCGAAGCGGCCCCGCTCTTATTTTAAAAGACTGGGACTGCTACGCACTCCAGCGGGAGCAAGCTCCCTCGCCACGGTACAGCGCTGCCTTTATTGGGCGGGCATCAGAACTTGAAGCGCCCCACCAGCCCATTGAGCTGGCCGGAAATATCCGTCAGCCGCCCTGAACCGGTCTGCGCCGAATGCGCAAAGCCTTCCACCAACTGCGCGTCGGCGTGGATCTGCGCGATATGCCGGTTGATCTCTTCGGCCACCTGGTGCTGCTCTTCGGCGGCGGTGGCGATCTGGGTGTTCTGGTCGCGAATCGAGTCCACCGAACCACGGATCTTGTCGAAGCTGTCGCGGGCCTGCTGGATGCGCTCCACGCTGGTGTTGGACACCAGCAAGCTGCCTTGCATCTGCTGGGTGACTTCCTGGGTGCGGCGGGCGAGGTTGCCCAGCAGGCTGTCGATTTCGCCGGTGGAGTCGGCGGTGCGACGCGCCAGTGCACGCACTTCATCGGCGACCACCGCAAAGCCGCGGCCCTGGTCGCCAGCGCGGGCAGCTTCGATCGCGGCGTTGAGCGCCAGCAGGTTGGTCTGTTCGGCTATCGAACGGATGGTATCGAGGATGGTGTTGATGTTCTGGCTGTCTTGCTCGAGCAACTGCATGGTCTGTGTGGATTTTTGCAGGTCTTCGCTGAGCTTGAGCACGCTGCCGGTGGCTTCGCCGATGTGCTGCTGGCCGGTGTGCACGTCGCGATAGCCCTCATCGGCACTCGTGGCGGCGGCGCTGCATGAACGCGCGACTTCGTTGGCGGTGGCAACCATCTCGTTGAACGCAGTGCTCACCAGTTCCACGGCTTCGCGCTGGCGGCCGGCGGCCTGGTTCATATTGTTGGCCACGGCGCTGGTGTCGGCGGCGGCGGTTTGCAGGTCTGAGGAGGCGTTGCCGATGCGCTGCACCAATTGCGCGATCATGCTCAGGAACTGGTTGAACCAGCCGGCCAGGCTAGCGGTTTCGTCCTTGCCTTGCACTTTGAGCTGGCGCGTGAGGTCGCCTTCACCTTCGGCGATTTCCTGCAAACCGTCGGCCACGCCGCGAATCGGGCGCACGATCACACGGGCGAAACTAGCGCCTACTATCGCGAACACCACGGCCAATACGGCGGCAATCGCCGCGATCAACCACGTCAGGCGGGTGGCGCCGGCCATCACTTCGTCGCGCTTGATCAGGCCGATAAAGCGCCAGCCCAGGTCTTTGGAACTGACCACGTTAGCCATGTAGGCCACGCCGTCGATGCTCACCTCGGTCACGCCATCGCCGTGCTTGGCCAGTTCGGCGTAGTTCGCGCCCAGGCCCGCCAGGGGCTTGAAGTTGTGCGTGGCATCGCTGGGGTCCACCAGCACGTTGCCGTCGGCTTCCACCAGCATCAGGTAGCCGCTGTCGCCCAGCTTGATGGTGCGCACCAACTCGGTCAGTTGCTTAAGCGACACGTCCAGGCCAACCACCCCAAGGACGTTACCCGTGGCATCCGCGACGGTGCGCACGGTGCCGATCAGCACCACATCGTCCGGGGCCCAGTAGTAGGCGCCTGTGCGCACGGTCTTGCCTGGCGCTGCGATGGCGGCCTGGTACCAGGGGCGGGTGCGCGGGTCGTATTGCGTCAGTTTGGCGTCGTCTGGCCAACTGGCGTAGCCGCCATCGCTCAGGCCCAGGGACAGGTAGGCGGTGCTGGGGTGGCTTTTGGCGAACTGATCGAAAATCGCCAGCAGCTCTGTGTTGGTCGGCGTCAGCGGGATTTGCGCGGCATCGGCGCCGGCATAGCTTTTGAGGTTCTTGGCCGCGATCACGCGCGGGTCCTTGGCGACGAAGTCGACATTCTGGCTGATGCCGTCGAAAAACTGCTGCATGCCATTGTCGATCTGGCGGATCTCGCGGCCGCTGCTGTCGAGGAAGTTGGCCAGCGCACCCTCGCGCAGATTCAGCACCACGATAATGGCGACCAGGATGACCGGCACGCACGCGATGGCCGCAAACGCCCATGTCAGCTTCTGCTTGATATTCATGACTTCACCCGCGGGTATTTATAGTTTTGGCAAGGGGAGAAAAATTAGTGCTGCGTGTCGCAGGCGTTTTTGTGAGAGGCGAGGCCATGCGTACCCTCGGTATATCGGCCGAGGGAGTTGGCACTTGAGCAGGGGGAATCAGGCGATCGGGTCACCGACCAGGGCATCGCGGCGCATCGACTGCAGGTTCTTCTCGATGGTTTCGCAGATGCTTTCCATCTGGATCTGGTGTTCGCTGGAATTGAACGGGCTTTGCAGGTCGGTGCCGATGCGTTCGATGGCCAGCAGCATGAAGCCCACGACTGTGGAAGCCAGCGGCGTGAACCAACCGAGGGATTCCACCAGGCCCACCGGTACGATCAGGCAGAACAGCGAAATGAATAGCCGCGGGAAGTACACGTAAGGGTAGGGCAGTGGCGTGTTGGCAATCCGCTCCATGCCGCCCTGGGCGTTGGAGAGGTCCACCAGGGTCGACTCCAACCGCGCCAGGCGGATGCTGTCCAGGCGCCCGGCCTGGTATTCGCGCGCCAGCAACGAGGCTGAGCCGGTGAGGATGTCATTGGCGAAGTTATTGGTGGCGCCGTTGCGCGCAAATTCTTCGGCGGGGATAAAGGCTCGCACTTCCTCCGGGCACGGCTGGCCCTTGAGGTGCGCAGCCAGGCAGTTGACGTAAGCCACGTGACGGCGCAACAGCGTCGACTTCACCGGGTTCACCTCACCGGGGGCGTCATCGAGCAGGGTCAACACTTGCCGGGCAAAACTGCGCGAGTTGTTGACCATCGCACCCCACAGCGTGCGTGCTTCCCACCAGCGGTTATAGGCGCTGCTGTTGCGAAAACTGATCAGCACCACCAGTGCCGAGCCGAGCAAGGTCAGGGGCATCAGCGGCAAATTGATCTTGGCGGTGAGAAACAGCATGAAATCCACCGTCACCGCCACATCCCACAACAACAGCCAGAACAACGCCCAGCCCACATAGCCCATGGTCTTGATGATCAGGCGGTATTTCTTCAGAAGGGCAGCTTTCAAACGAGAACCTCGCGGCGGGCGGTTGGCAACAATCCCCTGTTACGACGCCGTCGAGGAAGGAAGGTTCGCAGTGTGCTGAATCGATTAGTCCTCTAACCGCCAGGCGGAGAGAATGTAACCAAAGGTTGCGCGTAAGTGTGTGCTACGGGGCATTTGACGGTGGAACAACTTTGGTACTGATGACGTCTTGTCCGGCAATCGCTGTACATTGCGTTCGAGGCAAAAAGCCATTAATGGCAGGAATTTTGAAGTGATTTGTTTTGGGGCCGGGCTGCAGGGATTTCGTAGCTGAGATCAGTGGCATCAAGTTGGATGATCAGGGCTCTTTCATGCGTGTCAGTTCGTTGAAGTTGGCTATGTGTAATACCGCGCAAGCGCTCGAACGTCATAAGGATTTTGAATCGTGCATGAGAGCGCATTACCACGTGCTGCTCGTGCCCTATTCAAAACGACCGTTTTTCTACAAGAGTGCCCTTAAATACAGCCGCTTGATGGTGTCGTTTGCATTATTGAGCCAATACTTTTCCACACCGCTGCCGTTGTTGGCAGAAGTTAAAGCCTTGTGCGTAACGCGCAAATATTGTTCGAAAAACAGCCTGGAATCGATTTTTTTGCTATTCCGGGCTCTGGGTTTCATGGAGGTTGCGCCGCACCCCGAAGACAGTCGCTTCAGGGTGTATGCACCCTCGGATGAAGCCTGCCGCGAAGCGCGGTTGATGCTCACCGCCCTCACGGAGTCGTTGGCGCTGCTCTACCCCGAACGGGAAGTGTTCCGGCAGATGCGTGACTTGGATGACCGTGAGTTCCTGGCGCTCTATTTCAAAGGTTTTGCCATGATTCTCGCGGCCGAGTTGACGGTGGATGTCTTGCTGCCCGAATGTTATTGGCTGGTGAAACGCGATGCCGGCCATCTGTTGATGCTGGCGATCTACAACGATGCCTTTGCCCCTGAGAACGACCGCGCCACCTTCCGGTCGTCTTCCTACCTGGCCTTGGCCAAGCAACTTTCCGTGTCCAAGACCCACATTATCCGTATGGTGCAGGAGGGGGTCGAAAAGGGTTATTTCAAAGCCCACTCCAAAACCCGGCTGGAAGTTCTGCCACCCTTTGCCAGCCTGGTAAAGCGGTTCATGGCCTTTTCATTTGCGATGGGCCTGCATGCTATTGAGATGGGAGCGTAAGGATGCCTGCTAACTTGAAGTTGCGGCCCAGAATGCGCAGTTTGTTGTCACCTGCGGTGACCCAAGCCGAATGGGTCGGGATTATTGCCTGGGTCGGCATGCTCCTGATTCCTGCGGCCCTGAAGTTGGATTTTTATATGTTGGCCGTCACGGTGGGCCTGCTGATTGTTTGCCGGGTACATGCCACCACCACGAACTTTCTGCTCTGGCGAGTGCTGGGAGTCACCTATATGGTGTTGTTGTCCGTCGGCTTCGCTTATCTGATTCATATGCACGCAGAGTTGCGTATCTATGGCTTGCCGTTGGCGGTGACCCTGGTGGTGGGCAGTGCAATCTTGTTTATCAGTGTCCAGGATTATCTGGCCGATGCGCTATTGATCTGGCTGATCCTGTGGCCGCCCATGCAGGCGGATATATACGCCGGCACCGAGGTGTATTTGCTGCTGTTCTGCGCGGCGTCGGTGTCCATCGGGTTTATCTTGAGTTATTCCTACTTGAAGAACCTGCGTTCGGTATTGCTGGTGGAAAGCGAGTTTCGCGCCTTGGCCGAGACCGACTACCTGACGTCCATCCTCAACCGGCGCGCCTTTATGCAGAGCTTCGAGAAGTTGCTCGGTGGGGAGCGGGGCGGCTACTTCATCATGTTGGATATCGACAGTTTCAAGGAAAAAAACGACCTGTATGGCCACGACGTGGGGGACAAGATTCTGCGCGCCATGGCGCTGTGCCTGAAAAACGCCAAGGGCAGCCACAGCTTCGGACGGATCGGCGGGGAAGAGTTCGGCGTGTTATTGCAGGGCGACGATGTGGAGGTGGCCTGTGATTATGCCCTGGACTTGTTGCAGGCGATCCGCAGCAGCGTGCCTGCGCCCCACCATTACACCTGCAGTGCGGGGATGGCGCGTTTTTCGCCAGGCGACGAGTTGTCGGCCGTACTCAAGATGGCGGACAAGAACCTGTACGGCGCCAAGCGCAATGGCAAGGACTGTGTGCACCTGGACGGCGCATTGCTACAGGCGGTCTTGTCCTGACGCGTGCCGTCTAGTGCTGTGACAGAACGCTCGCCAGCAACCCAGGGAAGCGGCTTTCCAGCTCGTCACGGCGCAACGAGTTCATATGGGTGGTGCCCACATTGCGCGTGTGCACCAGGCCGGCATCGCGCAATACCCGGAAGTGATGGGACATGCTGGATTTGGGCCGCCCCCCGTCCAGTTCGCCACAGGTGGCCTCTGGCACGTTGGCCAGGTAGCGCACGATGTCCAGGCGCACGGGGTCGCTCAAGGCGTACAGCACACGCTCAAGCGTCAATTCTTGGGGGGTAGGGTGTTTGAAGGCTCGCATGGGGCGGATCATAACAGGGGGGTAGCGTTCAATACCATAGTTCGATTACCATCGAACTATCGAATCACCCACCCCTTCCTGGAGTTCTCAATGTCGGCTTTGTTCGAACCGTTCAAACTCAAAGATGTGACCTTGCGCAATCGCATTGCTATCCCCCCGATGTGCCAATACATGGCCGAAGACGGCATGGTCAACGACTGGCACCACGTCCACCTGGCCGGCATGGCCCGTGGCGGTGCCGGCCTGCTGGTGGTCGAGGCCACCGCGGTCGCCCCTGAAGGACGCATCACCCCAGGCTGCGCTGGGATCTGGAGCGACGCCCACGCCCAGGCATTCGTGCCCATGGTCAAAGCCATCAAGGCCGCAGGTTCGGTGCCGGGCATCCAGATCGCCCACGCCGGTCGCAAAGCCAGTGCCAATCGCCCCTGGGAAGGTGATGACCACATCCCGGCCTCTGATGCCCGTAGCTGGGAAACCATCGCGCCGTCGGCCATTGCGTTCGGTGCCAACCTGCCCAACGTACCGCGTGCCATGACCCTGGAAGACATCGCCCGTGTGCAGCAGGACTTCGTCGACGCGGCCCGTCGCGCCCGCGATGCCGGTTTTGAATGGATCGAACTGCACTTCGCCCACGGTTACCTGGGCCAGAGCTTTTTCTCCGAGCATTCCAACCAGCGTACCGATGCCTACGGTGGCAGCTTCGACAACCGCAGCCGCTTCCTCCTCGAAACCCTGGCTGCGGTGCGTGAAGTCTGGCCGGAAAACCTGCCGCTCACCGCCCGGTTCGGCGTGATCGAATACGACGGTCGTGATGAGCAGACCCTCACCGAGTCCATTGAACTGGCGCGCCGTTTCAAGGACGGGGGCCTGGACCTGTTGAGCGTCAGCGTCGGCTTTACCATTCCTGACACCAACATCCCATGGGGCCCGGCCTTCATGGGCCCGATTGCCGAGCGAGTGCGCCGTGAAGCCGGTATTCCGGTGACCTCGGCCTGGGGCTTCGGCACGCCGCAACTGGCCCAAGGCGCTTTGCAGGCCGGGCACCTGGACCTGGTTTCGGTAGGGCGTGCGCATCTGGCCGACCCGCATTGGGCCTACTTTGCTGCCAAGGAGCTGGGCGTGGACAAGTCCTCCTGGACCTTGCCGGCGCCTTACGCGCATTGGCTGGAACGCTATCGCTGAGGTACGCCTGCGCGTTGCATGAGCCACTCGATTGAGTGGCTTTTTTTCGCCTGTCGCTTTTCGCGACCTACGCGGTGAAAAATAACAAATGAGAATCGATGTCAAACGAGAATCCGCTGATATATGATGCGCCGCGAATTCTTGGCAGGTTTGCCGTCCCATCTGGCTCATTCACTAGGTTCTACACCCATGCGTCGTACCCTGATTTCCATCTGTGTGCTCCAGGCGTTTTCCCCCTTCGCGTGGGCAGAGCAGGCACCTGCCGAGAACGCCAGTATCGAGCTGCAAGCGACCAATGTCACCGCCACCGCGGACCTTGAGTCGGCCCAAGGCCCCGTGCAGGGCTACCACGCCACACGTTCAGCCAGTGTGACGCGCACCGACACCGCCATTCATGAAACTCCACAGTCCATCAGCGTAGTGTCCAAGGACGTGGTCGAAGACCTCGGTGCAACGCGCCTGCAGGATGCCCTCGATTACGCGGGCGGCGTGGGCCGCGCCAACAATTTCGGCGGCCAGGGCCTGACTACCTTTACCGTGCGCGGCTTCACCACCGGTGAGTTCTACCGCAACGGTTTCCCGATCAACCGCGGTTACCCGAACATGCCGGACGCCAACACCATCGAGCGTCTTGAAGTGCTGCGCGGCCCTGCGACCATGCTCTACGGCCGTGGCGACCCAGGCGGTACCTTCAACGTGGTGTCCAAGCAGCCGCTGGCTGAACGCACCGTCACCCTGGGCAGCCAGCTCAATGACCAGGGCATGAAGCGCGGCACCCTGGATGCCTCCGGCCCGCTGGACGAGGAAGGCCGCCTGGCCTATCGCCTGAACGTGGTGGGCGAGGGCGGCGACACCTTCCGCGATCACGTCGAGACGGAACGCTACGGCGTGACGCCGGTGATCACCTGGCAGGCCACCGATGACACCAAGGTGACCTTCGAAGGCGATTTCATGCGCAACAACCACCCGCTGGACCGCGGCCTGACGCGTTTCCCCAACCAGCGTGGCACCCCCTCGCGCGATACGTTCTGGGGCGACAAGGATGCCGGCAAGCTGCACAACGACAACAACATGGCGCAGTTGCGTTTCGAGCACGTGCTTAACGACAACTGGACCCTGGGCGGCGGTTTTCAATGGTTGGACGGCAGCCTGAAGGGCAACGCCATTGAGGCCAATGGGCCGGGTAGCCTGGGCGCCGATGGCCGGACCCTGCAACGCAACTTCAACTACCGCAAGCTGGAATGGACCGACAAGGACTATCAGCTCAACCTGACCGGGCACTTCTCCACCGGCGGGTTCGATCACACCTTGCTTACCGGTATCGAGTACGAGGACTACGACTACAAGTCGATTATCCAGCGTTCCAGCGCCGCGGCGGGCACCTACCCAATCGATATCTTTGATCCGGTGTACGGTCAAACCCGCCCGGCGCTGACCCGAACGCCGACCCACGATAAGGAAAACCTCAAGACCTACGCCGCTTTCGTACAGGACCAGGTCGCCCTCACTGAACGGCTGAAAGTACTGGCCGGTGCCCGCTTCGAGCGTTTCGAGCATGACTACCAGAACTATGTAGGTAAAAGCTGGCAGGCCGCCGATAACGCCGTCACCCCGCGCGTGGGTGTGATCTACGACCTCACCGACACCGTCGCGGTCTATGCTGACGCCGCACGTTCGTTCAAACCCAACGCCAGCGCCAGCCGCGAAGGCGGTGGTTTTGCGCCGGAGAAGGGCAAGTCCTACGAGATGGGCCTCAAGTGGGAGGCGCTGGACCGGCAGTTGAGCGTGGATGCGGCGATCTATCAGATCGAGAAGAAAAACGTGCTGACCCCCGATCCGGTGGACAGTGCCTTTAATGTCGCGGCCGGCCAAGTGCGCAGTCGTGGATTTGACCTGAACGTTGCAGGCAACCTCACGCCCGAATGGCGCGTGATCGGCGGTTACGCCTATGTAGATGCCGAAGTCACCCGTGATAACACTCTGCGCTCCGGCACTCGCTTGATGAACATCCCGCGCAACAGCTTCAGCCTGCTCAACGTCTACGAGTTCCAGGACGGCGCGCTCAAAGGCCTGGGCCTGGGCGCCGGCGGCAAGTACGTCGACCAGCGCGCCGGCCAGACCGCCAATACGGCATTCTCCATGGACGCCTATACCGTGGTCGACCTGCTCGGTTACTACAAGGTCAATGAGCGTGTGCGCTTGAACCTGGATGTGAAGAACCTGTTCAACCGTGAATATGAAGAGGGCGCGTTCGGCAATATCTACGCTTACCCCGGTGCACCGCGAACTGTGCAGGTGGGCATCGCCTACACCCTGTGATGAACAGCTGCGGTACCACGCAGGGCCTGTGGCGAGGGAGCTTGCTCCCGCCACGGCGCCTATCTACCTGACGCCCCGCGTTCCAACTGTGGGAGCTGGCTTGCCTGCGATGGCGGCCTGACAGCCGACACATTTCTACCTGACACGTCGCGTTCCAACTGTGGGAGCTGGCTTGCCTGCGAAGACGGCCTGCCAGCCGACACATTTCTACCTGACACGTCGCGTTCCAACTGTGGGAGCTGGCTTGC
>NZ_JBZXEA010000008.1:133376-133577 GCF_058725345.1 Pseudomonas sp. DW-iso17
CTGCGAAGACGGCCTGCCAGCCGACACATTTCTACCTGACGCCCCGCGTTCCAACTGTGGGAGCTGGCTTGCCTGCGATGGCGGCCTGACAGCCGACACAGGGTGTCAGACCGAGTACATATCCATTCCTGCGGTAACGGCTGCTCAGGGTTCCGCTTTTACAGCCAGCCCTTTCAAGGTCTTTTCGTCTTGGCAGCCTTG
>NZ_JBZXEA010000009.1:0-113062 GCF_058725345.1 Pseudomonas sp. DW-iso17
ATATCAGCCAAAAGTTGGTTGAGGGTTGCCCCTCAACCATAGAATCTCCCACACTTGACCGCGTTGTCATTAACAACACCGATCCCTGTGGGAGCCGGGCTTGCCCGCGATAGGGCCAGTCCAGGCGCTAGAGATCTATCAGAAGAGCACCTTCGCCACATCCGCAAACCGTTTGGCAAAGTGCACCGTCATGCCTTCCTTCAAATAATCCGGCAACTCTTCAAAGCTGCCACGGTTGGGCTCCGGCAAGATCAACTCGTGAATCTTCTGGCGCCGCGCCGCGATCACCTTCTCGCGCACCCCGCCAATCGGCAGTACATGCCCGGTCAAGGTCAGTTCGCCGGTCATCGCCACGCCTTTTTTCGGCGGTTGGTTGCGGGCCAGGGACAGCAACGCACTGGCCATGGTCACGCCGGCGCTCGGGCCGTCTTTCGGCGTGGCGCCTTCCGGCACGTGCAAGTGCACGAAGGCCTCGTCGAAGAATTTCGCATCGCCGCCAAACGACTTCAGGTTGGAACTGATGTAGCTGTAGGCGATTTCGGCGGACTCTTTCATCACTTCACCCAACTGCCCGGTGAGCTTGAAGCCGCGATTGAGCGTGTGGATGCGCGTCGCTTCGATCGGCAAGGTGGCGCCGCCCATGCTGGTCCAGGCCAGGCCGGTAATCACGCCGGTGCCGGACAGCACTTGCTCATTACGGAACACGGGCATGCCCAGGGAGCTTTCCAGGTCCTTGTTGCCGATCTTGATCACCGACTCCGGTTCATCCAGCAGCTTGACCACCGCCTTGCGCACCAGCTTGCCCAGTTGCTTCTCCAGTTGGCGCACGCCGGCTTCCCGAGCATAACCATCGATCAATGCGCGCAGGGCGCCGTCGGTGATGGTCAGGCTGTTTTTGGCCACGCCGGCTTTTTCCAACTGCTTGGGCCACAGGTGGCGCTTGGCGATGGCGACTTTTTCTTCGGTGATATAGCCCGACAGGCGAATTACTTCCATGCGGTCCAGCAACGGGCCCGGGATCGAGTCCAGGGTGTTGGCGGTGCACACAAACAGCACTTTGGACAGGTCCAGGCGCAGGTCCAGGTAATGGTCGAGGAATTCGACGTTCTGTTCCGGGTCCAGGGTTTCCAGCAACGCCGACGCCGGGTCGCCCTGGAAGCTCTGGCCCATCTTGTCGATTTCGTCGAGCATGATCACCGGGTTCATCACTTCCACGTCTTTCAACGCCTGCACCAGCTTGCCGGGCAGGGCGCCGATGTAGGTGCGCCGGTGGCCCTTGATCTCGGCCTCGTCGCGCATGCCGCCAACACTGAAGCGATAGAACGGCCGCCCCAGGGATTCGGCGATGGACTTGCCCACACTCGTCTTGCCCACGCCGGGCGGGCCCACCAGCAACACGATGGAACCGGCGACTTCGCCTTTGTAGGCGCCCACGGCGAGGAATTCGAGGATGCGGCTCTTGATGTCATCCAGGCCCGCATGGTGCTTGTCGAGCACTTTGCGCGCGTGCTTGAGGTCGAGTTTGTCTTCACCGTATACGCCCCACGGCACCGAGGTGGCCCAGTCCAGGTAGTTGCGCGTGACGGCGTATTCCGGCGAACCGGTTTCCAGGATCGACAGTTTGTTCAGTTCTTCATCAATGCGTTTTTTCGCTTGCGCCGGCAGCACCTTGCCTTGCAGGCGCTGTTCGAACTGTTCGACATCGGCGCTGCGATCGTCCTTGGTCAGGCCCAGTTCCTGCTGGATGACCTTGAGTTGTTCCTTGAGGAAGAACTCACGCTGGTGCTCGCCGATCTTGCGGTTTACCTCGGCGGAGAGCTCTTTTTGCAGACGCGCGACTTCTACCTCTTTGCGCAGCATCGGCAGCACTTTTTCCATGCGTTTGAGCATGGGCACGCAGTCCAGCACTTCCTGCAGTTCATTACCTGTCGCCGAGGTGAGGGCGGCGGCAAAGTCGGTGAGCGGCGACGGGTCGTTGGGGCTGAAGCGGTTGAGGTAGTTCTTCAACTCTTCGCTGTACAGCGGGTTGAGGGGCAGCAGTTCCTTGATCGCATTGATCAGCGCCATGCCGTAGGCCTTGACCTCATCGGTCGGCTCGCTGGGCTGGTGCGGGTATTCGACTTCCACCAGGTACGGTGGGCGGTGGTGCTTGAGCCAGGTCTTGATGCGCACGCGGGTCAGGCCCTGGGCGACGAATTGCAGCTTGCCGTTCTCGCGGCTGGCGTGGTGCACCTTCACCAGGGTGCCGTACAGCGGCAGGGCGGAGGTGTCGAAGTGCCGTGGGTCTTCGGGCGGCGTGTCCATGAAAAACAGCGCAAGGGAGTGGTGGTCGGATTTGCTCACCAACTCCAGGGTTTCGGCCCAGGGCTCTTCATTGACGATCACCGGCAACACTTGGGCCGGGAAAAACGGCCGGTTGTGGATCGGGATGATGTAAACCTTGTCCGGCAGGTTTTGCCCAGGCAGGGCCAGGCCAGTATTGGACGAGGAGGCTTCAGCGTTTTCGGGGTCGGCGTAATCGTTGAGGTCGTAATCTGGAAATTCTTGCTGGTCGCTCATGGGGCACCTGCATCAGTAAGTATGCAGGTTAGATGGGGCGGGGTTGCGGTGGTTTCAATGGGGCGGCGTCGTTAGCAACAATTTGCATGAAATAACGGGAGAGGTGGGGTCAACGTACTTTACCCCTCCGCTTCTCGAATTGATCGTCAATAATATGACAGTCAGGCCCAGCTTTTATTGGGTTTACTTATCCTCAGTCCCAGCTAACCTGCCTAAATAAAATAATCCATTAAAAAGGATGTTTTTTTGACGCCGGTTAGCAGTCGGCAGGGACGCGTATGACACAAGGAAAGCACGGCCAAGAGCGACGAGCACGGCCCGAGGGCGCGGCCATGCATTGGCGCCACACGTTTCAGACCCGCATAGCCGGGGTGCTGGCGCTGTTGTTACTGGTGGTCGTGGCCGCCACCTATTTTGCCGTGAACGCTGCCACCACTCGGGCGGTGGAGAACCAGGCCGACGTACAGCTGAACACGGGGCGGCAGGTGTTCGAGCGCCTGCTGGACCTGCGCGGGCGGCGCTTGCAGTACGGGTTGGACTGGCTCACCGCCGATGGGCCGTTCAAGCAGGCGGTGGCCGGCGGCCGGACGCTGCCGATCCTGGAGGCCCTGGGCACCCATGGCACCGGGGTCAGTTCCAGCGAAGTGATGGTGCTGGGCCTGGATGACAGGGTCATGGTCAGTACCCTGCTGATGCAGACGCGCGGCCAGCTGTTCCCGTATGCCGATGCCTTGCGCAAGGCGCGGCGCAGCGGCCAGCAAATGTTGATCGTCGCCATGGCCGGGCGCCCCTATTTGCTGGTGCAAAAAGATGTGCTCGGGCCTGTGCCGATCGCACGCGTGGTCATGGGCTTTCCCATGGACACGCAATTCGCCCATGAACTGCGCTCCATGAGCAACCTGGAGGTGTCGTTCCTCAGTGTGCAGGACGGCCATCTCGGTCAGTTGTTCACCACCCACCCTGGCAATTGGCGCCCAAGCATCATCAGCCTCTTGCATGGCACGCAGGTCGATCCTGAGGCGAAGATCCAGCTGTTCCATGGCCAGCGTGTGCTCAGCCAAGTGTTGCCCTTGGCCAACAGCGGCGAAGGCGATGAAGTGCGCGTGTTGCTGCAAAGCCCGCTGGACCATGCGCTGGAATCCTTCGCGCCGCTGGACCGGCAGTTCATGGGGATTGCCCTGGCGGTGCTGCTGGTCTCGCTGGCGGTGGCATTATTCCTGGCGCGGCGAGTGTCACGCCCGCTCAATGCGCTGGTGCAAGCCGCTGAACGGATCGGGGCCGGTGACTACCGCACCCCGGTGCGGGTGCGCAGCCACGACGAGTTCGGCCTGCTGGCGCGTGCGTTCAATGCCATGCAAAGCGGCATCGCCCTGCGCGAGCGGCAACTGGCCCACAATGCCTTGCATGACCCGCTCACCGGCCTGCCCAACCGCGCCCTGGCCATGGAGCGCCTGGGCAGCGCGATCAGCGCACGGCGGCCGGTGGTGTTGCTGTACGTGGGGATTGAAAACTACCGGGTCATCAACGAAGGGTTTGGCCCCGAAGGTGTCGAGCACATGTTGTGCGAGGCCAGCCGCTGCTTGTCCAGCAGCCTGTTGGCCAGCGACACCGCAGCACGCATCGCCGGCAGTGAGTTTCTGTTGTTGCTGGAAAACACCGAGATCGACTCAGCCGTGGCCCGCGCCGACCAGTTGCATGGGGCGTTGACCGAACCCCTGCGCATCGGCAATGACGAAGTGCGCCATGAAGTGAGCATCGGCATCGCCGCGTACCCTGCTGATGGGCAGCAGGTGGAAGAGTTGATCAACCGCGCGGCCATCGCCCGGCACGACGCGGCCAACCTGCCGGGGCATTTGCAGATCTACCAACCGGACCGCGACCTCGCCCACCAACGCCAGATCACCCTGATTCGCGACTTGCGCCGCGCCGTGATCGAAGGCGAGTTGTACCTGTGCTACCAGCCCAAGCTCGATCTGCGGCACGGCCATGTGAGCCAGGCTGAAGCCTTGCTGCGTTGGCAACACCCGACGCTGGGGCAAGTGTCCCCCGGGGAGTTCATTCCCCTGGCCGAACGCACCGGTAGCATGAGCGCGCTAACGCTATGGGTGATCGAGGAAGCCATCCGCCAGATTGCCGAATGGGCGCAGCGTGGGCTGGTTATCCAGCTGTCGGTGAATATCTCCGTGAACGACTTGGCGGATGATGACTTGGCCATTCGCGTCACTGCGCTATTGGCCCAATACCACGTGGACGCCGAGCATTTGATTTTTGAAATCACCGAGAGCGCCATCATGCACAACCCGCAGCAGGCCCTCAGCGTGCTGGAGCAGCTGCGCAATTGCGGAATCAGCCTGTCGGTGGATGATTTCGGCACCGGCTACTCGTCCCTCGCCCAATTGCAGCGCCTACCGGTGCAAGAGCTGAAGATCGACCAGTCCTTTGTGCGCAACCTCGACAGCACCAGCGGCGACGGCGTGATCGTGCGCTCCACCATCGAGATGAGTCATAGCCTGGGGCTCAAGGTGGTGGCCGAGGGCGTGGAGTTCGAGCACAGCCTCACCTTGCTCAAACGCTGGAACTGCGACACGGCCCAAGGCTACCTGATCAGCCGGCCGCTCAATGCCTTGGCGTTCGAGCGGTGGATGCGGCGTGAGCAGGTGCCAACCTAGACAGTTTGACTGTGGCGAGGGAGCTTGCTCCCGCTGGAGTGCGAAGCGCTCCCACGATTTTGGGGCCGCTGCGCAGCCCAGCGGGAGCAAGCTCCCTCGCCACAGGGGGGCTACTTTGGCAGCGTTCAAGCGACCAGGGTTTGCAATCGCACCCACAACCTCTGGACATGCTGATGCTCGGTGCCCAGCGCGCCGATGGACACCCTCACCATCCAGCGCTCATCGAGGAGGGCGGGGGTGACGTAGGCATCGCCTGACTGGTTGAGTTTTTCTGCCCAGGCTCGGGTGTGATGGTCCAGTGCCTGGCCTTGCAAACCCGGCGGCTCATGGCGAATGCACAAGGTTTGCAAGGCGGGCGTGGCCACCAGCGTCCAGTGTTCGCTGGCTTCGATCTGCTCTGCCAGCCAGCGCGCATTGGCCAGGTCTCGCCGCAACCGCGCTTGCAGGCCGCTGACGCCTTGCTCGCGTATCAGGAACCACAACTTCAAAGCGCGGAAACGGCTGCCCAGGGAGATCCGCCAGTCACGGTAGTTTCGCACTTGGCCGTCTGCGCTGGACTGCAGGTAACTCGGGTTGGTGGTCATGATGCGAATCAAATGCTCGGGGTCGCGCACGAAATACACCGAGCAATCGAAGGCCGCGCCCAGCCATTTGTGCGGGTTGAGCACTAGGGAGTCAGCCTTTTCGATGCCATCCCACAAGGCCCGGCATTCTGGCAGGATCATCGCGGCGCCAGCCATGGCCGAGTCTACATGCAGCCACAGGCCGTGGCGTTGGGTCAGGTCGCCAATGGCCGCCAGAGGGTCGATCGCCATGGCGGCCGTGGTGCCGGTGGTGGCAATCACCACGCAGGGCGTGTTGCCGGCGGCCAGGTCCTGTGCGATGGCGTGCGCCAGTGCCTGGGGCGACATTGCATTGTGTGCATCGGTGGCGATGGTGCGGATATGGTTCTGGCCGAATCCGGCCAGGATCGCCGCCTTGTTGACCGAGCTGTGGGCATGGGCTGAGGTGTAGACGATCAGGGGCGCGCCGCTGTTTTGCAGGCCGTTGTGCATCAGCGCGTAATCGGAGCTGCGTTCCCGGGCGCTGATAAGCGCCACCAGCGTGGACGTGGACGCAGAGTCCTGGATCACACCGCTCCACGTGCTGCCCAGGCCGAGCATGTCGCGCAGCCAATCGGTGGTGACTTCTTCGATTTCGGTGAGGGCCGGGCTGGATTGCCAGGACAACCCAATCACACCCAGGCCGGTGCTCAGGCAATCGCCCAGCACTGAGGACAGTTCCACATTGGAAGGGAAGAACCCGAAGAAACTGGGATGCTGCCAATGCAGCAAGCCGGGCATGATCAGTTTTTCGACATCGCCCATGATCTGTTCGAACGGTTCGGCGGTTTCAGGCGGGCTGACCGGCAGGGCGGCTTTGATCTCGCCAGGTTGGGTGGTGGGCTGCACGCCGCGTTGTTCGATGTTCTGTCGGTAGTCTGCAATCAGGTCGATCATGGCATAGCCATGTTGGCGGAATTCTTCGGGGGTCATAGATAAACGTCCATGTGCACGAGCAATAAAAGTATTAGCACCAGAAGTAAAACGGTTCGCCGGCGTTATAGCCAATAAACGACTGCATGCTGACGCGTTTTCCCGAATCGAACCCACAGATGGCGTGGGGGCGGCGGGTATTGATGAGCACCAGTTCGTTCTGGCGTGGGCGGATGCGCAGCGGTTTTTGTAAACACTGTTCGGGCAGTTGGGCACCCTCGAAGCGCTTGACCTCCTCATAGCCAAAGGCTTGGGTATCCCAGATGACCAACTCGCCCCCCAAAGGCGGTGTTTGCAGGTAGATATTGGCGCTGAATTGATGCTGCAGTTCAGCGACTGTGCGGGGCAGGCAATCCACATGGGGCACCGTTTCCGAGAGGTGCGCCGTCTCCGGGAACATGACGCGGATGATCCCGCAAAACATTGGGCGGCCCTGGAACGCAGCGGCTGTCGCACCTTGCGGCCAGAGCGCCTGGAACTGTTCCATCAGCTGTTGAATGGGCGGCGTTTGCGGCGCACAGAGGCTGTCGATATGGCCGCGCATACGGGCCGCGTCTGCATAATATTTTTCTTGGGCGTCACCGCCGGCGGCCTTGCCGTACGTGGAGTTGAACGGCGTGCCCCAGCGATGCACACCGTAGAAGTGCTGAACGACGCGCCCCTCTTCGTAGGTTTCATGGCCGTAGTGTTCCAGGGTGGCGGTATCGTCGATGGCCTGAATCAACCGTGCGCTGGTGGTTGCGTTGGCAAACTCAGGTACCCGAATGGCAAGCACTTCGCCACTGATGAGTTTTTTCAAACTGGCAGTATTGAGGTGTTCAAGCTCCAGGATTTTTGTGGGGGTGGAAAGCATCGGTTTTGTAGCGACATGGTCCGTCATGCAGTGAAGCTCCCTTTAAAGTTTTATCCGTACGCCTTTTGTATTACGCAGGGCGTGCGCACTAAATTAGTTTTAAAGGGCTGAGGGGAAACGCCGGGGCATTTTCGGCAGGCAAAAAAAAGCGGCTGCCCATTCGGGCCGCCGCTTTTTTGTACCGCCAGCGTTGCTTAATCCGGCAGTTTGAACGCCATTACATAGTCACCCTGCTTGGTCCCCAGGGAACCGTGACCGCCCGCCATGACCAGCACGTATTGCTTGCCGTCCTTGCCGGTGTAGGTCATCGGGGTGGTTTGCGCGCCTGCAGGCAGGCGGCCTTCCCACAGTTGCTTGCCGTTCTTCACGTCATAGGCACGCAGGTACTGGTCCAGGGTACCGCTGAGGAACGCGACGCCACCGGCGGTGGTGAACGTACCGCCCAGGCTAGGCACGCCCATGGTCAGTGGGATTGGAACCGGCGAGCTATCACGCACGGTGCCGTTCTTGTGCATCCAGATGGTCTGGTGGGTGGTCAGGTCGACCGCCGCCACGTAGCCCCAGGCCGGTGCCTGGCACGGCAGGCCCATCGGCGACAGCAGCGCTTCAAGGATCACACCATACGGGGCGCCTTTGTTCGGCTGCACGCCTTCGGTTTCGCTGACGCGTGGGCCTTGCTTGGCAATGTCGGCAGCCGGGATCAGCTTCGATTTGAACGCCATGTAGCTTGGGTTCACGAAGGCGATCTGGCGCACCGGGTCAACCGAGATGCCGCCCCAGTCGAACACGCCGAAGTTGCCTGGGTACACGATCGAACCTTGCAGGGACGGCGGTGTGAACGGGCCGTCGTAGCGCATGGATTTGAAGTCGATCCGGCACAGCATCTGGTCGAACGGTGTCACGCCCCACATGTCGCGTTCTTTCAACGGCGGCGGCATGAAGTTCAGGTCGGACTTGGGTTGGGTAGGGGAGGTGCGGTCGCCCGCCACTGCTCCCTGTGGCACCGGGATTTCATTGACGGGCACCACTGGCTGGCCAGTGGCGCGGTCCAGCACGTAGATGCTGCCTTGCTTGGTCGACGCCATCACTGCCTGCTTCACGCCCGCAGCGGTCTTGATGTCGATCAGCGAAGGCTGGCCGCCCACGTCCATGTCCCACAGGTCGTGGTGGGTGAACTGGAAGGTCCACTTCACGTGGCCGGTGTCGATGTCCAGGGCGGTCAAGCCAGCGGCGTACTTCTCGGACTCATCGGTACGGTCGCCGCCGTACTGGTCGGGCATCTGGTTGCCCATCGGCAGGTAGAGCATGCCGAGTTTTTCATCCACGGCGAACATGGACCACATGTTCGGCGAGTTGCGGGTGTAGGTCTTGCCCTCGGCCAACGGGGTGGTGTCGTCCGGGTTGCCGCTGTCCCAGTTCCACACCAGCTTGCCGGTGTGCACGTCGAACGCGCGGATCACGCCGCTTGGCTCGTCGATGGAAACGTTGTCGGTCACGTGACCGCCGATCACGACCAGGTTCTTGGTCACGGCCGGTGGCGACGTGGAGTAGTAACCGCCTGGGGCGAAGCTGCCGATGTTGGCACGCAGGTCGACCTGACCTTTGTCACCGAAGTCTTCGCACATCTTGCCGGTGTCGGCGTTCAGGGCGATCAGACGGGTATCGGCGGTCGGCACGAAGATGCGTTTCGGGCAGGCATTCGGAGCGGCGGCCGGGCTGGCAGTGCCAGTCGGGCTCTGCTCGGAAGCGTAGGCGGCGTCATCGTGGTACGACACGCCACGGCAGGTCATGTGCGCCCAACCTTTGAAGCTCTCAGCACCCTGGGTGGTGATCTTCGGGTCGAAACGCCAGATTTCCTTGCCGGTATCCGGGTCCAGGGCAATCACTTGGCTGTGCGGTGTGCACACGTAGAGCATGCCATTGACTTTCAGCGGGGTATTTTCCGCGGTGGTTTCACCGGGATCGCCTGGGCCAGGGATGTCGCCCGTGCGATAAGTCCACGCCGGCACCAGCTTATGGGCGTTTTCCGGGGTGATCTGTGCCAGTGGCGAGTAACGGTCACCGAAGGCCGAGCGGCCATAGGAGTTCCAGTCGCCATCGGCCTGGGTTGGCGCAGCGCTGGCCATACCCGGCACCGCGTCGCGGTCCAGTTGGCCGGTCTTGACCATTTCACCTGGGTTGGTGAATTGGCTGGCCAGGGCGGTCGCGCCCGCCAGCACCACGGCAACGCTCAGCGCGCCGGTACCCAGCGGGGCCGCTTGGCCACGCAGCAACGGACGACGAAACCACGGCAACAGCATGACGATGCCCAAGGCGAACAGCAGGGCCAGGCGCGGCACCAACTGCCACCAGTCCAGGCCGACTTCCCACAAGGCCCACACGGTGCTGGCGAACAACACCAGTGCGTACAAGCCCAGCGCGGCGCGGCGGGTGGCCAGCAGCAACACGCCGGTCAGGGTGATGCCGATACCGGCGAGCAGGTAGTACAGCGACCCGCCGAGCATGCTCAGCTTGACGCCGCCAGCCAGCAAGGCCAGCCCCATGATCAGCAGCAAGACGCCTAGCAGCCTGGGCAACAGGCGGCTTGGGCTTGAGGCACCATCAGTGCTCATAGTGTGTTTCTCCGTTACGTTGGAATTATGTAACCCCGTGCTTCACTCACTGTAGATGACGATTCGGCTCGGGCTTGGTTCATCGTTATTTTTGGTTTTTTCTGTGGGTAACCGGGTTATCCACAGGCAGGCAATAAACTCCCGAGCGCAGGTCGGATTAAGACAGCGCTGTCTTTGAGCAAAAAGAGATTCGGCAAAAGGAGTCGACCGGGAGCTGAAGCGTTTCAGATTGTTGCGAAGGATAATGCGGCGGGGCGTTTTGAGAAAGGGTGAATCGCAAGATGCATCATTTCAGTTTTGGTAACAGTGACAGATAGTCGCCCCAATACCGATCAGTCAAGCGAACGCAATGCTCAACGCAACGACGTTCAAATGTGGGAGCTGGCTTGCCTGCGAAGACGTCGGCCCAGCAAACATTGATGTTGACTGACCCAACGCTTTCGCGAGCAAGCCCGCTCCCACAGGGGATTTTCGGTGATGATTAGAAGGTAGTGCGAACGCCGAACTGCACGCTTCTACCTGGCGCCGGCGCGATATCGCGCAGGATCGAGCTGGCATAGCGCACGGTCTGGTTGGTCAGGTTTTCTCCGTTGACGAAGGCCAGCCACTGGCTGCCACCCACATTGAAGCGATACCCCGCGCTGGCGCCGAGGGTGGTGTAGCCATCGGTGCCGCTTTCGTTATCCGGCACACGCCCTTGGCCCGCGGCATGTTCCACGTCGATACGCGCTTGCCAGCGATCCAGTTCCCACAGCAAGCCGCTGTTCAAACGCAATGGCGCAATGCGCGGCAAGGCTTCGCCGGTGTCCAGGTTGGTGGCGCGGGTGTAGTCGCCCGACAGTTCCAGCGCAAACTTGCCGTAGGCGCCTTCGCCGAGCTTCCAGTGATCCTGGGCTTCGAAGCCGGCGAAGCGTGCTCGTACGCCAGAATATTCGTACTCGGGAATACCGCCCGCGTCCTCTTCACCTTCGTCGTTTAGCGTACGGCCAGTGCCGAGCAAACCGATGTAATTGGAGAAGCGGCTATAGAACACGCCAAAGCTGCCCTTGTGGGTGCCGTTGTCAAAGCGCAGCGCCAGGTCGCTGGACACGGCTTTTTCTTTCTTCAGGTTGGCATCGCCCAACTCGTAGGTGCCGGTGGCGACGTGGGCGCCGTTGGCATACAGCTCGTAGAAGGTCGGTGCGCGTTCGGTGTAGCCCAGGGTGGCGGCCAGGGACCAGACCGGCGTAAGGGTGTAGACAGCGCCAGACGACAAGCTGCCGGCGGTGAAGTTATTGCTCTTGTCGGCATTGGCAAAACGCTCGTTGCCTTTGGCGTTCGGGTCGACGCTGGTGTGTTCCACGCGTGCGCCGAGGCTGAGTTTCAGGCGTTCAGTGGCTTGCATTTCTTCGAGGATAAACAGCGCGCCGGCGTTGGTGTCGCTCTGTGGCACGAAAGCTTCTTCGCCCAGGGCCGAGAATTCGTTGCGCGTCACTTGGGCGCCGACCACGCCATCGAACGGGCCAATCGGCTGGTGTCGGGCTTCAACGCGGGCTTCATAGCCTTTGTTCTTGAAGGTGGTGCCGGTTTCGCCGCCTTCGATTTCCCGGTGTTCGTAGTCAGTGTAACCGGCGTCTATTTTCACCGAGGTAAACGGCCCTTGCAGGTTGCGGATCTCGGACGCAAAGGCGTAGTGGTCCTGTTTCATGCGGATGCGCACATCCTGCTCGGCGGGTGAGCCGTAGTTACTGTCGTAATTGCTGTATGACAGCCCGGCATAACCATCGTCCCAGGTGTAGGAACCGCCCACCGCACCGCCGTCCTGGCGCCCATTGCTGTTGCCCAGGCGCCCGTTTTTGCCGGGGCCGTCCTCGCTCTCCGGTGCATGCCGGCTGCGGGCATAGCCTGGGATTTTAAGGTCGTTGAATTCGCGCCCATTGGCATCCAGGTGCAGGGCGAAGGTACCGTTGCCGGCCTCCAACTTGCCCGCGCTGCTGCGGGTGGTGTCGGCACCGCCGTAGCGCAACTCGCCAGCGCCATGGATGCCCTCGATGGCCTCGGTGGGGATGCGATTGTCGAAGGTGTTGACCACCCCACCGATGGCGCTGCCGCCGTACAGCAGGGCGGCCGGGCCCCGCACGATTTCGATGCGGTCAACGTTGATCGGGTCCAGCGGTACCGCGTGGTCGTAGGACAGCGACGAGGCATCCAGCGCCCCCACACCGTTGCGCAGAATACGAATGCGGTCGCCGTCCTGGCCGCGAATGATCGGGCGGCTGGCCCCCGGGCCAAAGTACGAAGACGACACACCCGGCTGCTTGTTCAGGGTTTCACCGAGGCTGCCTTTTTGTTGCAGGGTCAGGTCATCGCCTGTCAGCACAGTGGTGGGCGAGGCCAGCTGTTCGCTGCCCAGCGGGTTGCCGGTGACCACTTGGGGTGGCAGTTCCAGGGCATGGGCCTGGGAGCCAATCAACAGGGCGGCGGCGAGGGGCGACAAGCGCCAGAGAGAAGGCAGCGACATCGGAGATTCCTAGGCAAAATGACTGATAATTTAAGTTACAATATAACATCTCTTTTTTGTGTAGAAGGGGAACTTTTCCTGGCGGGCTATATTCAATGCGATGCTTCCACCTGCACGCCCCGTCGGCTAAGGTGCGCGGCTGTGTTTCCTCTTTTTGCAAAAGGCCTGGCATGACCGCGACAAGCAACGACCCGCTCCACGGTGTGACCCTGCAACACGTGCTCACCACCCTGGTGGAGCATTACGAGTGGAGCGGCTTGGCCGAGCGCATTGATATCCGCTGCTTCAAGAGTGACCCGAGCATCAAGTCGAGCCTGACTTTCCTGCGCAAAACCCCGTGGGCGCGGGAAAAGGTCGAAGGTTTGTACGTCAAGCTGATGCGTACCAAGCGCCCCCTGGATTGAAAGCATGAAGCGCTTTGTCGCGACGGCAGCCTTGGCCGGTTGGGTGGGGTTGGCGATCCAGCAATACCTGATTCTCTATTCGCGCTGGACCAGTGGCGCGAGCTTGCTGGGCGGCCTGATCAGTTTCTTCAGCTTCTTCACCGTGCTGACCAATACCCTGGTGGTCGTGGTGCTCAGCTACGCGCTGGTCAAGCGCGACTCTGGCGCCAAGCGGTTTTTCCTCGCGCCTCGCATCAGTAGCGCGATTGCCGCGAGCATCGTGGTGGTAAGCCTGGCCTACAACCTGCTGCTGCGGCATCTGTGGAGCCCGCAAGGCTTTCAATTTATCGCCGATGAGTTGCTGCACGACGTCATGCCGCTGTTGTTTGTGGTGTATTGGTGGCGGTGTGTGCCCAAGGGTACGTTGCGGCTCAAACACATTGCCGGCTGGGTGATCTACCCATTGGTGTACTTCGGTTATGTGCTGCTGCGGGGGCATATGCTCGGGCAGTATCAGTACCCGTTCATGGATGTGGACAGCCTCGGTTATCCACAGGTGTTTGTGAATGCCGCAGGGATTTTGGCAGGGTTCATCGTCATCGCGTTGGCGATCATTGGCCTGGACAAGCGCCTCAAATCCCCCTCGATT
Organism: Pseudomonas sp. DW-iso17; assembly: GCF_058725345.1. Taxonomy (NCBI): domain Bacteria; kingdom Pseudomonadati; phylum Pseudomonadota; class Gammaproteobacteria; order Pseudomonadales; family Pseudomonadaceae; genus Pseudomonas; species Pseudomonas sp. DW-iso17. The sequence continues at coordinate 13,761 of NZ_JBZXEA010000009.1, forward strand.
TAAAGTGAGCACCATTAATGTGGGAGCTGGCTTGCCTGCGATAGCATCACCTCGGTGTACCTGATAAACCGAGGTGCTTGCATCGCAGGCAAGCCCGCTCCCACCTTAATCATTCTTCTTCGCTGCCCTCAGCACGCCAGTAACCCACGGCCTTGAGGTATTCCTCGTTGACCTTGTGCGTATCCAGCAGCACCCGCCGTACCTGGCGCGACAGCTTGGTTTCGGTGGCGACGAAGCTGTACAACGCCCCGCTGGGCAGCGTCAGGTTGCGCACTACATCGAGCAGGTCATCGTGGCCGCGCAGAACCCAGATCACCTCGACTTCGGCTGCGCTGCCGAGCACCTGTTGTTCCGCCGCATCGGCGATTTCAATCACCGCCAGCACCTTGCGCCCGGCCGGTAATTCTTCCAGGCGTCGACCGATGGCGGGCAGGGCGGTTTCATCACCGATCAGCAGGTAGCTGTCGAAGATGTCCGGCACGATCATCGAACCCCTTGGCCCACCGATATAAAGATGCTGGCCGACCTGTACCTGCTCGGCCCAGGTGGAGGCAGGGCCATCGCCGTGCAGCACGAAGTCGATGTCCAGCTCGCCGATGTCCAGGTCGTAACGCCGTGGCGTGTAGTCGCGCATGGCGGGTTGCGGGCCGTCGCCCTTGATGGCGAACGTCGGGCTTTCCAGCGCCGCTTGTTCGGCGGCGTTCTGCGGGAACAGCAGTTTGATGTGATCGTCGCTGCCCAGGCTGATGAAACCTGCCAGTTCCGGCCCACCCAAGGTGATACGGCGCATACGCGGGGTGATATCCACCACCCGCAGTACTTGCAGGCGGCGGCGTTTGATGTCGTGGGTCACGCGATGGATGGCTTGTGTGTTCATTGATCTCTCCCGTCGGCAATAGCTTGGGCGGTGCCGTTGAGCAGCGCCGCGACACGAACGATTTCTTCCGGGCTCCAGTGCCCGTGGTGTGAGTGCAAGGCATGGCGCAGGTTGTGCACCGCCTCGTGGATCTCGGGTGGGCGGTCGTGCCCGCGCAGCGAGCGCTTGCTGACATCGATACGCATGCGCACGCCGTCCAGGGCAACGGCTTGCTCGCTTAAGAAGAGACGACCGGCGTCGGTGATTGTGTAGCGCTTTTTTCCGCCATCGGCGTCGCCGCTGATCAACTCGCTCTCTTCAAGAAAGGTCAGGGTGGGGTAGATCACGCCGGGGCTGGGGCTGTAGGCGCCGTCGAACAAGCCTTCGATGCGGCGGATCAGGTCGTAGCCGTGGCAGGGCTGTTCAGCGATGAGGGCTAATAGCAGCAGCTTGAGGTCGCCTGGGGCGAACACCCGGGGGCCACGGCCACCCCGTTTTTCAAATTCGCCGCGATGATCATGCTTCATGTAGGGCTTCTCTGCTCAGGTTTAGATATAACGTAAGATATATCTTATGTCGTTGGTAGCCTATGGCGACCAACGGTCGTGGCAGCGTGAGACGCAGCCGGAAATCGGAATATGTGAATAGACGAATAGCGTCTTTAGAGTTATAACTTTAATTAGAGTTGGCGCTCCAATTCGAGCTAAGTGTCGTGAGTTTTTAATCGAGTGTATGTATGGTGTAGTCCAGTTCTTACAGTAGTTTTCAGGTTATGCTTTTACTGCCGTGTAGCCTGTTTCTTACAGCGGATTTTAAAGTTTGGTCAAAGTGCCATGTTTTTCCCGCGCGCCCTGATTACAAGGGCTACGAGCGTGTGAGAAGAAGACTGCATACCTGCTTTTAATTTTATTGAATGATTGTTTGGCGTTGTGTGGTTCAACTAACCAGCGGCGTAATTCGTTGTTGAGGTGGTACTTGGCAACGAACCAATCAATGTTAATAAATGCAGGTACTGATCATGTTCAAGAAGTTTGCTGTTGCTGTTCCCCTGGCTGTTTTGGCTTTGTCTTCCTCGGTAACAGCTATCGCTGCAGGTGAAGCCAGTCACACCGTCAACCTCAAGGCAAACATCCCGACCACCGTGTTCCACGCACAACCGCGTGACCCGAACTGGGGCCGTGACGAAACCATGAGCTACAACCTGGTCAGCGGCGAGTTGGCTCCGTTGAGCGCCATCTACGATCTCAAGAACACCAACGGTTCGGTACACGCTTACATCGAAGGTGGCCCGGCTGTGTTGTTCAATGGTGACGTGTCGCAGAACATCCCGCTCACCACCAGCCTCAATGGCGTCACGCTGACCGGCACCCCCCAGGAAGTAGTCAATGAAGCCGACTCCACCCCTGGCGTGGGGGCTGAAATGCGCATCGTCGCGGCCAAACCGTCGGCCACCCAGCGTGGTTCCTACACCGCGGTGATGCCGGTGGTGTTCGACGCGGTATTGCCAACGCCTTGAAACCCATAAGTGCCCGCGACGTACGGGCACCCCTTGTATGACTTGCAGGTCGGCTGATTTTTCCTCCTCGGTCTGCCGACCTGATTTTCATTTTTGGCCCTGGCATTCCGAGTATTCCGTTCATGTTTCCGATGACGCCTATCGCGGCAGCGCTTGCGCTGTTGGTGTGTACGAGTGCCCTGGCAGCGCCCGCCACTTCTGGCGCTGCCACCCCCGGCAGCCTGATTTCTCAGGCCCAAGGCTTGCCCGCAGGGTTTGCCGACCATTTTTTTGATGTGCCGCTGGCGGTGCGTGTGGACCTGGACCAACAACTGCTCGGCGAAGCCTTGATCGTGTTGTCTCAAGACGACCGCGTGACCCTTCTGGAATTTACCGATACCGGTGACAGTAAAGTCCCGGCGGCCACCCGCGACACCTGGCAGGCCGTGCTGGAACAAGGCGTGGCGCTGGGCGCCTGCACCCAGTCCTGCCCGCAAAAAATGATCTCGGCGTACTACAACCTCGAAAGCTCGCAGTTGTCGATCCTGACGCAAAACGTCGAATTGGCAGACGACACCCCGCGTTTCTATGACCAACCGGAAGGCGGCAGCCTGGGGTTGATCATCAATAACCAGCTCAATCTCAATGGCAGCCAGCAAGACAGCCTGGGTGGCCGCTATGGCCTGCAAGCCAGCTCCAGCGTGGGTAACTGGAGCCAGGTGTTCAACCTGCAGTTGGCCCGCCAGAGTGGCGATGAGGCGCAAATGCGTCATGCGATCCACGAGCTGTACACCCAGCGCGAACTGCAAGGGCAGTTTTTCCGCCTGGGCCACTTCACGCCGAATTCCGATGGCCTCACCCGTCAACTGCGCAGCTTCGGCGCCAGCCCCGATACGGCGCTGGGTGTGATGTATGGCAGTTCCGACACGTTGGCGATCAATGACGCCAAGCCCAGCGTGTATCCGATCTACGTCACCGCCAGTCGGCAGGCGGCGGTAGAGATTTATCGCAATGGCTTGTTGATCAACACCCAGTCGGTGACGGCCGGCCTGCAAACCCTGGACACCCGGCCACTGCCGGGCGGCATCTATGAGGTCGAAGTGCGCCTGGTGGAAGATGGTCTCACCACCAGCACCAGCCAGGAACTGGTGTACAAGCCCAGCAACTGGCGCAACGCCGACGACCCGTGGCGCTACAACCTGTTTGCCGGGCGCGAGACCAAGCTGTTCAGCAACTGGGATGAGCAGGCCTCCGGCGCGATCACCGCCGGTGCGTCACTCAACTACCTGGTGCATCCGCGCGTGATCCTCGGCCTGTCCGCTCGCCAGGTGCGCGAGCAACTGCAGTACGGCGGCTCGGTGGATTGGACCGTGGCCGGCAATACCAGCCTCTACGCCAACCTGTATCAAACCCAGGAACATGGCACTGGCATGGACCTGCAAGGGCTTTACAGTTTCGGTGCGACCAACCTGGTGTTCAGCCATAACCGCAGTTGGCTCGACACTCGCGACACTTACGAAACCCTGCCCGACGGTACACGCCTGCGGCGCAACACCTTCGTCGGCCAGGCGAGCAATTCTGCCCTGTCGGTCAACCACCGCCTCGACGCACAGAACACCTTGAACCTGCGGGTTTCCCACAGCCAGGGCAATGTGGAAGGGGCAGGCGTGGACTTGGGCTGGAGCCGCCACGACAAACTGTTCGGCAGTGATGCCAACTGGCGTTTCTCGGTATTCGACCGACCCGGCAGCAGCGGCACCAACGACCAACGCAACCGTGGCGTCGACGTGACCCTGAGCATGAACCTGGGCACAGACGGCCGGCAGATTTCCGGCAGCGTCGGCACCCGCACCGCCCGCGATGGTGGGCGTGACAACAACGCCTCGCTGACGATTCGCCAGGACCTCACCGACCACGTGCTGCAAAGCGTTTCGGCCACAGCCATAACCGACACCTACGGCGTCGGCTTGTCGAGTATGGCCAGCTTCAGTACCGATGCGCTCAGTGGTGACGGCTTTGTGCAGCGCAGCTCCTTCAACGGTGATTTCAGCGGTGGCTTGAACCTCAACAGCACGTTCGTCGCGGGCGCCGGCAAGATGTTGCTGAGCAGCCAGTACCAGGGCAATGGGGCAGGCATGATCATCGATGTGGAAACCGACCTCGACGAAATTGCCCTGCGCGCCGACGACCTGGGCGGCGGCAGCGCCGTGTTGCGGCCAGGACGCAACTATGTGCCGGTCTCGGCCTACAAGAGCAGCAGCGTGAGCTTCGACTTCGAAGGCAATCACCCGCCGGCGGCCAATATCCAGCCCACCCGTTCCAGTTACCACTTGAACAAGGGCGGTGTGGACTACCGCAAGGTCACCGTGATGAAAACCGTCACCGTACTCGGTCGCCTGCTGGACGGGCGAGGCGCGCCGCTCAAGGGGCATCACGTGATCAACCACGCCAGCCGTGGCGTCAGCGAAGTGGACGGGTTTTTCTCCATGGAGATGAGTTCCAGTTCACCGACCCTGCAAGTGCGCTACCAGAACCAGTTGCTCTGCCAGTTCCGCCTCGACCCGAGGCATACGACCAATGAAAACGATGTGTTGATGATCGGTGATCTGCGTTGCACGCCGGACACGCTGGCTGAAGCTAACCACAAGGCCGACACCGCCGGTTGACGGCGGCTTGGATGGAATTCGATGACTTTTATCACTGCAATAAAAACACTGTTGAGGCCGATGCCCCTGGCACTCGCACTCGGCTGTACGAGCTTGACGGCGCAGGCGTTCGTTGAGGACATCACGGCGGTGTTTCGGCCTGATCCGACGAACCCGATGAGTAACAAGTTCAAGAACACCACGGCTCACAGTGGCGTATGCGCCTGGCACATACCGACGCGATGTGAGGCCCTTAATATCTTCAGTATTCGCAACATGGAGTTCCGGGCTGAATCTGCCACACCGATTGCGGCCGGGCATACCGACCCGCGGCAAGGCGCCTATTTCAAAGTGCCTTCAGCGTGGCGCGACGTGCAGGTGACTCACACGGGCACAGGCGAAAGCGCCACCGTGCAGATGCGTATTGCCGGGGTGGGGACCCGCTGGGATATTGCCTACCCGCCCGGTGTCAGTGCTTGGCAGTATGAGGGCAAACCGTGGGATTTTTATTGGAAGGCCGGCGCCCCGCCGTGTGTGGGGCTGGGCTATCACGCGGCGTGGATCAATTTCGGGCTGTTTTTCTGGAGTGTTCCAGAAAATGCCGGGGCGTGCAGCCTCACGCCGGGGTACGACATTCCATGGCTCAAATACAGCTATATGGAATACGGTTACGAGCTCAGAACGCCCAACCCATTGACCATGACGGCCGGCGAGTATCGCGGGTCGTTGACTTACAGCATGGGGCCTGGCGGTGACTTTGACTTCGGTGACGTGATGATTCCCAGCGACAACATCGCCACCTTCAATTTCACCCTGCAAGTCGAGCACATCCTCAAAGTCACCCTGCCTCCGGGCGGCAACCGTGTCGAACTGCTCCCCGAAGGCGGCTGGCAAGCCTGGCTCAACCGCGGGCGGCAACCCTCGCGATTGTCCCGTGATCAGACCTTCAGCATTTTCTCCAGCGGGCGTTTCAAGATGACTCTTGAATGCGGCCTGGCGATCGGCAACACCTGCGGCCTGCGCAACGGCGCGGGGGATGAGGTGCCGTTGCAGGTCGCGGTCAGCTTGCCGTTTGGCCTGCACAACCAGCGCGACGAGCCCGTAAACCGGCAGCCGTTACGCCGGGATGGGGTAGGCACCGAGTTGATCCAGTCCGTGCACTACGTCAACAACCGTCCCGGCACGCTGCACTTTCAAGTCGACAAAGAAGACGTGGGCGACATGCTCAAGCATCCCGGGAGTACCTATTCAGGCGTAGTCACCGTGATCTGGGATTCGGAAGTCTAGGCGGGTTTTGCCCGCACATCGGCCCGCTGTCGTGGCGGGCCGCGTTCAATCAACAAGGCGTAATCAACTATGAAACATGCAGTGCTATGGGCCGGGCTTTTCCTGATGTCGTTGACGGCGCAGGCGGGGCCGGCAATCAACGTCGGCGTCGTGTACGACTACCTGGAAGGCGACCGCAGCTCCTACCTCAAGCGGGTATTCAACGGCGGCACCAGTACCGCGTTCATCAAGGTCAATGTGCTGGAGATTATCTATAACGCCGACGGTACCTCCCGGGAAGTGCCGGTCGCCTCGATGACCGACGCCAAGGGCAGCACCACCAATCGTGACGGCCTGATGGCCAGCCCGGCGCGCCTGATCGTGCCGGCCGGCGGACGCCAGGGCACTCGTCTGTTGTACATGGGCCAGCGTGACAAGGAGCGTTACTTTCGTGTGCGCTTTATCCCCGTCGTGCCGGAAAAGGAAGATGACTTTGCGGTCACCGACGCAGAGCGCAGCGAATACAAAAAAGACCTGGCAGCCGGGGTCAACGTCATGGCGGGCTATGGCACGGTGTTCTTCGTGCGCCCCAAGGATACCCGCTTCGATACGCAGATCAGCGAGACCGCCAGCCAGTACACCCTGCGCAATGCCGGCAACAGTACGGTCGTGCTCGATGAGTTCCGGGACTGTTCAGTGGCAAAGAAAACCGACTGTGAACCCACCACCAAGCACCACATCCTGCCTGGCCGCCAGCTGGTATTCGAGAAGAAAGTCGAACGCCAATTCAGCTTCCAGTTGGTTGAAGGCCGGGACAAAAAACCGATGAAGGTCACCCGATGATATTTAGACAATTGACGCGACTAGCGGCGCTGATGGTGCCGTTGACCCTGGGCGGGCAAGCGATGGCGTTTCAGGAACGCCAGAGCTTTGATGTGTCGGTGACCATCCCGATCCACGAAGCCTATGTCTTGCCTTCCGAACCCGACTGGATGGGGCAGGATCAGTTGCTGGCCTGGGACTTGACGACCTCCCGGCTTGGCCGCCTGCGCAAGCATTTCGACGTCAAGAATCTCAATGGCGGCGTTGCGGCACGCCTGGGAGACATGCCCTATCTGTTGAGCGGCAATGACCGTATCGATTTGCGCGTGCTGTTCAACCGGGTGCCCCTGACCCTGGACTCGACCCAGGTACTCAGCGCTGACGAAGCGGGCATGGGCCGGCGCGTCGAGCTGGATATTTCGGCGATCGAGCCGCAGGGGGGTTACCAGGGCGGGGCCTACTACGGCACGGTGCATCTGATGTTTGATTTTCTTGCGCCTTGAACGCCAGGGCCGCATCAAGCCCGGTTTTTACGTGCTCCGGCCCGGTTCAGCGCAACACGCGTCAGATCTCGCAGCCACTGATTGTGCCGGTACCCCAGCTCATTGAGTGCTGTGTCGTACTGTGTTGAACTCATAGGGTTGCCGGATAACACGCTGTCTTCGTCCAATCCCAGGGCTTGCGCCAGGCCGCGCAGTTTTACCCGCTGGGCTTGCCGATCAATCTCCGGCAGCGTCTGTGACTGGGCGTATTGCGCTTGCAGTGCCTGTAATTCATCGAGTTGGAGGTACTTCAAGTCGAAGGCTGTGTCATTGTTCCATTTGGCGGTGGGGTTGTGCTGCTCAAGGTAACGCTCCCAACCTTTGTCCAACAGCATCTGGTTCACCAGCCCGTCACCTTCTTCCAACCTGGCTACTGCGGCGGCCACCTTTTCGATCTGCGCGGGGGTTACATCGGCGAGTGTGCGGTAAGTCATATGGGTCGATAGCCACGGCAGGTCCAGCCGGTCTGCCAGGGTGCTGCGATAGGCTAAGTGAATGCCGGCCTCGTCGACCTCGCCATGCTCGCCGTCGATGACCTGCGACCATAGCCGTTGCCCCAGCCCGCCCTGATCTTTGGGTTTGAGGCGGTGGGCGATGTCTTCACCAATGGCTTTGCCCATGTAGGCATCGCGCGCGGCTCCGCGGGCCAGCACCACCAGCCTGGCCTCGAGTTCTGCCGGTGTGGTGCTGGTTCGATAGGCTTCGCTGGCGAGTACTTCGACGCCCAGTTTTTGGAATATCAGCGCGCCGGCGTCGGGGCACAAGCCGGGGTAGCGAGTATCCTTGAACACGCGCTCGCGCAGGTCGCTGTCGGCTTCGACCGCCCTCAGCAGGCGCCATACCCTCTGGCTCAGCTCAGGCCGGTTGTTCTGATAGGCCAGGCGGTCTTCCTCGGCCTGGAACTCGTCCGGCTCTTCGAGCGATTTGATCACCTCAAACAGACCTTGAGAGCCGGGTTCCTTTTCAATCGCGTCCCACAGCTGCCGGTGCTGCTCATGCTCCTCAGGCTTGATGTCACTCAGCCAGGGTGCGCTTTCACCTCTAGGCGCGTAGAAGCGCAGCGGGTCCAGCCCCACAGACTCGCGGTATTCAGCGAGCAAGTCCTGAAAGTCCGAGGTGAGCCTGCTCTGGTCCAGGCGGGTACGGGCAATGATGTCGGCATCATCCGAACCTGGGGCGACATGGGGTAACTGGGTGATCGGGTTCTCGCTCAGGTCCAGTTGGAACCCGCGCGCGCGTGAGCGACCGACGAGCCCGACGGGCCAGTCCTTTATTTGCGTATTGCGCAGGTTCAGCAAGGTCAAGGCCGGCATATGGCTGATATCCGGTGTTTGCCCCAGTGGGTTGCCGGCCATCTCTAGCTGTTTGAGACGCTTGAGCCGTCCAAGTGTTGCAACGGCGGCATCGTCCAGAACCAGGGCATTTGCTTCCAGATGCAAGCGTCGAAGACGTTTGAGCTTGCCCAGGGTCGCAGGTAACTGGGTGAGCTGGTTGTGACTCAGATCGAGGTCGCGCAGATGCGGGAAATTGTCTAGAAAGGCGGCGTGGTGATCGGAAAAATCACAACCACGCAGGTCCAGGTCGCTGATGTGGTTCAGTGGCACGTTAAGGGTGGGCAGTTCGTCGGGCATGGGCGTATTGAACAAGTCCAGAGCGATACCGCCGCGGTGTTCGAAGCTTTCGTCCAGATGCACCGTCAGGCCATTGCTCCAGCCATCATAGAGGCGGGTCGCGACTTGCGCCCGGCGTTTGCGGACTTCCGGCTCCAACAGCGTGCCCGCCCTGGGCGTCGGACCCTTTATGTAGGCGTCGAGCTGATTGAACAACTGCTGTTTTTGCGACTCCATCTGCATCAGCGTTTGCTCGCCTTCGGCTGTGCTCATCGTGATTGATAAGCGTCGAACGCTGTCGTTGCTCATCGCGGGCAGTAACTGTTTGATGCGTTCTTCAATGGTTTTGGGTTGCATGTCATAGCTGTCGACCCGGGACATTTTGCAGGATGCGCCTCCGCCCAGCAGCACCTCGGTTTCGGGAGCGGGCCGCATGCGCAAGGGCGGCTCAGCCAATGCCAGGCGTCGCTCGGCCGGTGCCTGGTTATGTTCGATCACCCACTGCCTGAGCTGTTCACCTTCGCCGACGGTGTAGGGCGGGGAGCGCTGCGGATCCTGCGCCAGGGTCCAGAGCAGGGACTCGTACAGCGTGGTGGCTGGGTTGAGTGGGTTGGCATCGGCGTCGAACACGGTGTAGGTCCCGTCTGCACTGCGTACCAGTGTGCGGGCCTGCGGCGCGTCGGTTTCACCGACGCTGCAGCGCAACGGGCCGGTGGGGCTGTTGTCCCGGATGTCGATGTTCAGATGGCTGAACACGTCGCTGTGCAGGCGCAGGGTATTGAGCACCAACCGTTCGCTGTGCGCCGAGGGTTGCCGGGGAGGGTAAAGCCCTTCGACAGCGCGGCTGGCCTGATGGTCGAAGTCCAACTCCCGTGCCAGGCTTTTGAGGCGCAGGGGCAGGCGCTGTGTGTCGTTCATCACCGTTGTTTCTTCAGGCCAGGCGTGCTTGAGCAACGCGTTCGCACTGCTCAGCGCCAGCTCTGGAAAGTCCTGGCGCAACAGGGCCACGTGTGGGTCGCTGCTGGCTTGGCCCAACTGGTAATGACTTTTGGCGACATGCCCGCCATAACCCTCTACGTAGTTCGCCAGTTTATTGCGCAGTGCCTGGGCCTGTTGAGCCTGGGGCAAGGTTTCACCCAACAACGTATTGACCTGAGGTTCGTCCAGAAAACCCAGCACGCGCTCGGGCAGCCTGGCAGCCATCACGTCAGCCAGGCTGATGCGCAGGGTATCGGCGGGCGCGGCGTGGGTATCGCCGTATTTGCGCGACTCGCCGCTCAGATCGCTGTTGTGAAACACCTCCAGGGCTTTGCTCGGCGGCCAGCCGGGGAGGTCGGTAACGGCTTGTTCGAACCAGTAGGAATAGGGGGCGAGTGTCTGGCCCGTACGTATTTTCTGGACAGACGCCTGGGCGAAACGGTCTGCGCTAAAGCGTTCGATGCTGTCGGCCAGCAGCGGCGGGGACGGCTGGTTGCGCACATACATGTGGCGCAAATGGTCTGGCTCGCTGCCGCTGATGATACGGATCTGTTCAAGCTGCTCGTTGGTGAGCGCCTGGGTGGCGGGGCTGATGCGGCGCATCAGCGTGTGATCGTCCCAGCTGCGCGGTTGTTCGCCTTCATGTACCCAGGCGCCGTGACCATTGAAGCGCACTTTCGGTTGATAGGCGTGTGGCCGGCGGGGGTGCACGATTCGGTGATGAGGCAACTGCGGGTCCGGTTCTACCTGGTAGTGATGGTCGGCATGGGCCAGCCAGTGTTTCTGGGCATGCTGATACAAACCCTGTGTATCAGCGGCGATGCCTTGGGGCAGGCTGATGTTCTGCTGGTAAGGCGAAAGATCGGGGTTCCACAAGCGCTTTTCACCGCCATCCAGCGTCACCGGGTGCAGGCCCTCGACGAAGGGCGACAGCTTGAGGGTGACAGCCTGGCCGACGGTGCCGGCCCCCGCCCAAATGCCTAGTTGCACCACCGTTTCCACCACGTCCATGACATGCCCGATGGCTTCCAGTCCGTTGCCTTGCGCCCAGTCAACAATACCTTCGAACACATCGCTGGCCACCTGGTAGGCGGTGTAGGCGAGCATCAACTCCCCCAGGAACGGCACGAAGGGGGTGACCACCAGGAGCGCCGCATTGAAAATATCCGAGAGGATCTTGCCCAGGTTATCCCACCAGGCCCAGCGCGCCATCAAGTCGGCGTAAGCGGTGCTGATCGCCACGTCCCGGGTATCGTTGACAATTTTATTGACGTTGACCCGGTACAGGTAGTGCCACAGCGTGTCAGGCTCCGAATGCCCGGAAGGCGCTCGGTTCTCGTGGTCGTCAAAAATGTTTTGTGCGCTGAAGTGCAACCGCGGCGTGTCCACTGCGATGGTTTGCCAACTGGGGCCACTATCGGTGCGCTTCTTTTCGTGCCACTGCACCTTGAACAGGCGGCTTTGCAGCTCGGCAAAAAAATGCCCGCGTTGTTTATGGTCGACAAATCGACTGAAAAACTGCCGGTAGGTGGTCTTTGCAGGCGCTTGGCCGTGGGCATCCAGGGTGGCGGTGCTGTCGCGCAGTTGGCGCGTCAACTCATTCATGAATTCAATCGGCGAGGGGTACTCCTTCAACGGGTGCTCCGGGTCTTCAGGAACATAGGCAATCAGGCGTTCGATGTGTTTGTCGCTGCCCTGTGGCGCGGCAATCAGCACGATACCGCTGAGCCGGGCATCCAGCAGGCTGAGGTTGTAGTACTCCACCGGTATGCCGTCCAACGCTGGGTCGGGCTTGTCCTCGACAATATCGAACAGCAGACGTCGGGCGTCCTCCTGGATATGCTGCTGCGACCAGGCGATGCAGGCGGCGTTTTTCAGCGTGGCCTTGTCGCAGGCAATCACTTTGCGCCGTAGCGTATCGGCCTGGACTTGATTGCCGAAGCCAAGGGTGCGCAATAACCGTGTCTGGTATTGGCGGCCTATATCCAGGGTGCGGCACAGATTTTTGAATACTTGCGCGGTCAGGGGCTGGCCGCTGGTATTGGAGGTGAACGTCAGGAGGGGCTGCTGGCCACGGGCGTCGGGCTTGGACAAGAACCCATAGTCGGCAAACTGCTCGCTGGCGGAAAAGTTATGCAGAGCGGCGTCCAGTAACGTTACGGTCCGGCTGGTTACGCCTTTGCGAACGCCAATGACCCACCAGCTTTTTTCGGCGGGGGCATACAGGCGAATGAACGTGTTTTTTACATCAATGTCGCCGTATTCACGCAAGGCCTTTTTGAGCAGAGGCTCTGCGAATGAGTACACGTCCTTGATGTATTTGAAGTGTTCATCCAAGGCATTCCTGGCGGTCCACTGCTCGGCCATGGCCTCTGTGGAAACCGTATCTGCGCGCGTGTCGAGCGAGTTGAGTCGGGTGTAGACAAAAGGGCTTGCGGCTTTCAGTGCGCGAGCGCGTGTCAGCGTGGTCGCGCTGAGCCAATCTGGAATGGAGCGCTGGATAACATCAAAGTGCATACCCTTCTGGGCATGGCTCGCAGCGTGTGGGGAGGGGCGTTCGAAGAACATGGTTGTGTTGCCTTGAGATGAGTAGTGGGGGGGTCAACCCGATCTACACTAATCACCCTCATGAAACGTTCAGGCATACATAAACACTACTTGGCCCCTCCCTGGAAAAATCAAACGCAGGGCTCGAGAAATGGGCGTTTTGGATCAATAAGCCAGGAGCAAGCAACAACGGATTATCACTCTGGCGCGGCGCTCATCGAGGCAGGCATGTGCTCTGACTCTCACCTTGCAGATAAGGCATCAATATCGGGGCCATGCCTTTAAGCACTTGTACCGGCAACGCCGAGGTGAACTTGAAGCCCTGCGCCGAGCTGCCCGGTACGAACGCAGTGAGTGTGCCGAAGTGGCGCTCGCCGATGTAGAACACGAAAGTGGCGGTGCGGTTGATCGCCTTGGAACTGATGATACGTCCGCCCGAACCGATCGCTTCGATGCGGTTATCGCCGGTGCCGGTCTTGCCGCCCATGGCCAGTGGTGTGCCGTCGGCCTGTTTGAAACTGCCGGCGACGCGTTTTGCAGTGCCGGCGTCCACCACTTGGGATAACGCGCCGCGCAAGGCCGTGGCAACTTCGGAGGGCATGACACGATGCGCCCGGTCGGGGTCGTTGATCACGCGGGTGTCGTACGGTGTACCGGCGGCAAAGTGCAGGCTGTCGATGCGCAGTACCGGGATGCGCACGCCGTCGTTGAGAATGATGCCCATCAACTCGGCCAGTGCGGCAGGGCGGTCGCCGGAGCTGCCGATGGCGGTCGCCAGGGACGGCACCAGATGGTCGAAGGGGTAGCCTACGTCCTTCCAGCGTTGATGAATCTCCAGGAACGCTTCGATCTCCAGCATGGTGCGGATACGGCTGTCGCGTGCGCTCTGGTGGCGGCTCTTGAACAGCCAGCTGTAGACCTCCTGGCGCTCGAACTGGCTGGCCTTGACGACTTCGCTGAACGTCGCCTCCGGGTGGTTGATCAGGTAGCCCAGCAACCACAGGTCCAGGGGATGCACCTTGGCAATATAGCCCTGGTCGGGCAGGTCGTAGGCGCCGGGGCCGTAGCTGTCATAGAGTGCATCGAGGCGCTTGTCGGTCAGCGTCTGCTCGCCCTTGGTGCCGGCCAGGCGCGCGCGCACGAAGCTGTTGAAGCTGTCGCGGCTGGCCTCCGGCAGCAGATAACGGTGGACCGCGGCCAGGCGGATCGCCGTGGGATGCAGGCTGTCGAGGAAGGTTTCCAGGCGCGCCTGGGTGTCTTTCTTCTGGTATTTCTTCCAGAACTTGAGCAGGAACGTGGTGCCTTCGCGGTCGGCGAATTGCGCCAGGTATTCCTGACGGCGCGGCTCGTTGTCGTCCTTGAGCAATTGCGCGCTGTTGTTGGCACTGGTGTAGGTGGTGTAGCGCACCAGATCGCGCATCAGGCGGATAAAGGGCAGGTTGATCGATTCACGCAGGGCGTCGCGCAGGGTCGGGTTGCGGCCATTGTCTTCGTTGCGAAAGTTATGGAAGCGGTGCAGGCCACCACCGGTGAAAAAGCTCTCGCCCGGGCTTGCCGAATAGGTGCGGTCAAGCGCAGCGTCGAGCATGTCGGCCAGGGATTTGCCGGGGTTTTGTAGCAGGTAATCGACGGCCCAACGGCTGATGCGGTCCTGCTCCGCAACCTCGATTTTTTTCAGTGCCGCAGGTGTTGCGGCGCCGTAGCGCTCATGCAGTTCGGCGACGATTTGCAGGTAAGTGGTGAGCACCCGCAGCTTGGCGGTGGAGCCCAGTTCCAGTTTGCTGCCGTTGTTGATGTCGAAGGGTTGGTCCGTGTTGTCGGTCTGTACCCGTACCCGTGCGCCATCATCGGTGCGCTCGAACAAGGTGAAGCTGTAGCGTACCTGCGGGGTACTCGCCGGGGTGAGCAAGCGCTCGCCGAGTAACCCGACTTCGGCGGCATAGTCAGGGGCGGCAAGGCGTTTGAGGTAGGCGGTGACTTGCTCTTGCAACTGGCCCTGCAAAGTACTGGTGGCCGACAGGTCCAGGCGGTCCAGGTCGTACAGTGGGCGGTCGAGCAGGGCGGCCAGGCGGCTGCGCGCGACGCTGATACCTTTGTTGGTCTCGACTTTTTGCAGGGTTGGCTGCTGCTGCCAATCACGGTAGCTGACCTTGCTTGCCAGCGCCGCCGTCACCCATTCGGCCGGCACCACACCATTTTGCGCCAGCAACCGCAAGTGGCTGTCGGTCAGTTGCACCAGGTCGTCACGGCCCTTGGTCAAGTAATAGGAGGGGCGGCGCTGGGCGATGATCAGCGAGAGCACTTGGCGCAACGCCAGGCCGCGCGCTGCGAGGCTGGCCGGGGTTTGTGCGGTGTCGTTCAAGGCCCGGTTGACCTGGGCAAAGTCGGCGCCGTACCACACCCGCAACCCCTCGGCGATGCCATGCACTTCGCCGTGCCCAGGGACCGCCGACAGGGGCACGCTGTTGAGGTAGTCGCGCACTACGTTTTGCCGTGCGGTGAGGGTGTCGGGCCCGTGCTGGTAGGCGCGTACGCTGGCGGACAGCATCTGGCGGATCTTTTCGCTGCCCGACAGGGTCAAGCCGTCCGGGGAGTGGCGGTACTTCTCCAGTTGCGTCGCCAGGGTACTGCCGCCCGCCGATTGCCCTGGCAGGTGCAACTGACGGGCGACTTGCGACCAGGCAGCCTTGGCAAAGCGCGGCCAGTCCACGGCGGGGTTCGCCTGGGGCGGGTCAGGGTCGAGCAATTGGCGGTTTTCAATGAACAGCAGGCTGTGGACCATCAGCGCTGGCACCTCGTTGAAGTGCTTATACAGCTGAGGCGGATAGTTGAATTGATAAAGCGGCGCGGCGCGGCAGTCGGTGATGGTCAATCCGGCTTGCAGCTTTTCGGCATAGGGAATGAACAGGCCATGGCGGCTGTAGCCCATCAGCGCGTCGGAAAAGCGCGCCTGGGATTCGATCAGATAGTTGCGCTTGAGCAGGCGCGGCAGGAACTCACCCAAGGCGCTGTAGCCCAGGCGCCGATCGAACGGGCCGTCGCCGGGGTACACCATGGCATCGCTGGCGCCGGGGGCCACCGTGTAGGTCAGTTGGGCCGCCCACTGGCTGAATGTGCGGGCTTGCCAGTGGGCCGTGTGCATTTCACGGGTGGCGGCAAACCCCAGGGCGATCAGGGCCATTAACAGAATCATCCAGTAGAGCCGGCGCCACGACTGGGCGGGTTTGAGTTTTTTTGCCAGCGGCGTGGCTGACGGGCTGTCAGCTTGCGCCTGGTGTGAGTCGGTTTGCCACAGTGCGCCCATAGTCGATTGACCATTCTTATAGATTGATCGGACTTGTCTGAAGCGTAGACGCTGATTGACTGCACTACGAAGTTTGTAGGGCGCTAAAGATCGAGTCGTCAGACGGGAGGGTAGATAACTACCGCGTCGCCAGGATGGCAGCGGGTAGCGTTCGTGATTTAAACCATCATAGAGCTCTGCCATGACCCTTTCCGACACCGCTTCAGGCTCGCCGCGCCAAGCCACCATTGAGCAAATCCAAACCTTGTTCGGCGAGCCGCCGAACCTGCTCACAGTCGCGAACGACAGTGTCCAGGCTTATCTGGACGAGCATTTGGGCGCGGGAAAATGGCAGGTTGGCTTGATTTACATCGCCACCCCGACCGATGACGACGACGCGCTGGCCTACCGGTCTTTGCCCGAGTGGGTGCTGCAACGCTTGGCCAGCAGCAAGCCCTTGCTGTTGGTGGCGGACTATCACGTCGTGGTGCAGCGCGTGCGGGAAGTGTTTGTGGTCGGTGGCCCGACCCTCAGCGAGCTGGAGCCGCTGCTCAATCGCTGCGGCGCGGGGTTGTTGGGGGCGTATGCACAGCGCTTGCAAGCCTGGTGGCGTGAGGCGTTGCCGGTGGAGATGACGCGTTGGGGCTACCTGTCGGATGATCTGCTGACGTTGCTGTACGATGCCGGCAAACCACCTGGTTTCAATGACGAGGGGTTTGCCCGGCTGTTCCCCAAGACCCTGTTGCACCCGACGCGGCCCGACCGCGAGTGGAGCGCCCACGGTGAGGCGTTGCGTGTACAGGCGGTGTTCCTGGCCGGCGCGACGCCGCTGATGTTGCCGTTGCTGATCCTCAGCCACGGGCAACAGACGTTGCTGTTCAGCCCGGCCAGCGGTGTTCATCCATTGGGTAGCATTGACGATGTGGCGGCGCTGTTACCGGCCTATGTGCCCGAAGACGCCGACACTGAGCAGTGGTTTGCCCAGGACGTGGAAAGCGATCCCTTCGATGCGTTGGCCGCCAGTTACCTGGCGCTGCAGCTGCGGGAAATCGATCGCATCGACCGCAACCTGCCCCTGGCGCCGGGCCAGCACCAAGCGTTGCTTGCGTACATCACCAACCCCCACCGCTGGTTTGTTGCGCACCTGAGTGCAGGCCAGCGCAAGCTGCGTGAGGCCCTGCCGTTGTGGCTGGTCCATGCCAACCGTGACGACAGCATCACCTACGCACGTCTGGTCCAGGCGCTGGTGCTGGCCCATGAGCACAGTGGCGGGCAACATTTTCTGGACGGTATTGATTCAATTCAGGTGTTTGCCGACCGGGCCTTGCGCACTTGCCTGCAAGCCGAACCCGCCACCAAAACAGTACGGCCCGCCGACGTTCAGTTGACCTTCAACCGCGTGATCGCTGCGGCGATTCCAGTCCCAGGGGGCTTTGTCGCCGGTGAAGTCGACCCGGTCACGGTGAGCCTGACCGAGCTGGCCCTGGAAAACCTGGCCGGCTTCCCGCACACCGTCACCGAGATCACCCTCAAGGGTGCCCAAGCCCCCGAGTGGTTGACCTATGGCCTGCTTCAAGGTTGTGTGGAAAAAGCCGATGTGGGCCAGGCCTACCCGGATATATTGAAGAAAAAACTGCTGGATGACCCGTTGGAACGCAGTCGTCGCTCAGGGTTGTTCACCCGCCAGTTACGGGTGCAACTGCCGATGCTGGCGCTGGAACTGAAACTCAAAGGTGAGCACGGCCTGACTCAGGAAGGTGTCGACCGCCTACAGGCCGCGTTGCAAGCCAGCCTTGCCGAGCGCAAGGTGCAAGGCCAGGCGATGACGTTGTGGCCGCTGGCATTCAAGGCTTCGCCTGAGGCTGCGCAGGATGTGGTCACTAATCACTTCATCATTGGGCCTGCTACCGGGAACGCTGGCGTTCATCTGCTGTACCGGCCCTTGCTCAAGCCGATGTTGCAAGGGTTCGAGTCGATCAAGGCTTTGTTTGACGCCATCAAGGCTAACGGCCCGCTGCAGGATGACGTGCTGACGTGGCTCGCCCCGGCACGCCAGGCGGTATATGCCAACGGCGGCTTCCTTGAACCGCATATCCGCCGCTTTTTACCCGGTGATGAATTTACGCTGTACGAGAAACCTGCCCCGGTCCAGCTCAGCAAACAATTGAACGACGAGGACGCTTGCAGCCTGGTCTTTGAGGGCACGGCCCAGGCCCTGGTGGCTCTGGCTGATCGGCAATCGGTATCGAATGCCGAGCAGCGCTGGGCCAGGCTTAAAGAGGTGGGGTGGCTGCTGTTTGGCAGCGTGCTGCCGTTTGCCAGCGGGCCCTTGCAACTGGGGGGGTGGCTGGTGCAACTGATCGACAGCCTGCAGCAAGACATTCAGGACTTGGCCAGCCAGGATGAACAGGTCAGGAACAAAGCGGTCATGGACGTGTTAAGCAATCTGATGGTTGTCCTTGCCCATCAAGCCACGCCCCATGATCCTTTACCGCCATTGCAGCTGGAGCATCCGGTGTTCGCCCCCCTGGCCCGAGCCACTGCCACCACCAGGGTGCCCACACGTGGCGCACCGCCCGCGACGTTCAGCTCGCCGACCCGTTGGAGTAACGCCCGCGATACCCTGACCGCCGCGCAACATGCACGGGCCCGTACCTTGAGCCTGGGCGCGTTCTCAGGCGGCTGGGACCACGCCGAGTCAAGCGGCCCGCGCCGTGGCTTGTTGCGTGACACCGCTTATTCGCCGCCGCAATGGCGAGCCTTGGTGCGTGGGCATCTTTATCGGGTGGTGGACGAGTCGGGCGCGTGGCGGGTGATCAGCGCCGATGGTGCCCAGAAAGGGCCGTGGCTCAAGCCGTTGGGGGACGGGCATTGGGATTTCGATGGGCGCTTGCGCTTGGTCGGCGGCAATGCCGATGCGGCGATGGAGGCTCAGTTGCAGGCGCTGGAGCTTTCACTGCCACGCCTTGAAGAACAGTACCGTGAGGCTGGACGTTCGCGTGCCAAAGCGGCTGCCGCCATGCAGGTGGCGCGCAAGCTGGTGGTTGAGTCCAAAGATAAAATCGACGCCCAACAGCTTGCCAGGCTTGAGCAGCGTTACCAGCAGGAACTGCGCAACAAGGTCGAGTTTTCCGAGAAGGAACTGCAACTGCTCATGCGTCTGCGGGCAATCAAGCCCCGTCCCCGTTACGAGGAAAATCTGTGTGAAATACTCGAGTCGCTGATTCTCACCTTGCGATTGATGGACGCTGACACCCGTGAGCGCATGATCCAGATCAATCGGCGGATCAAACCTTTGTTGGATCTGCTGCAAGACGAAACCGATGACGAAGCCGGCTCCGACCTTAACCGTCAGGCCCATGCCAACCTGAAAAAAAACATGCGCGAACAGGTGACGGCCGAGGACGCAGCTATCAGCAATCGCAAGTTGGAAAGCGCCTATATGGAGCAGTTGAACAGCGTACCGCGCCTGGGCCGTGACAAAGCCCGGGCGCTGGACGCACAGCTGCCTTCGCGCCCCTCCATTCTGGATTTGCAGGCGTTGCAGGTCACCACGCTGTGGGGCATCACCATCGACATTGAAGGGCCGCCCCTGGAAGTAGAGTTTTTCGACAGCTTGAACCGGGTGATCAATCGTGCCCGTTGGGCCAGCCGCTCCCTGGCCGAATTGGAGAACCTGACCACCACTGTTGAGGAGCGTATCGAACTGCTTAAAAGCCTCAGTCATGTCTACGCGGTGACCGACGACCATATTCAGTTCTGGCGAGCCATGGCACCGGACACCTTTGACTTGCCCAACCTGGAAAAACTGCAGGCGCTGTTGGCCGACCTGCACCAGCAAGCCAATGGGCAACTGGCTGATCTGCTGGCACCGTTGCCTGGCGGCAGACAACCCAGACAACCCAGGCCGCCCAGCGCAGCAGGGACGCGGGTCAAAAAGATCATCCGCACCCGTAACCGGGATGTTTATGTGGCACGCATCAAGACGCCAGCGGGCACTGCAGAGCTGGTGGATGACACAGGCAGTGTGCTTGCCACCTTCACCGAGGCTGAAGACGGCATATGGGAGCCGGTTGAGCCTGCGCCCCAGCGCACGGCCAACCCACAATTGGGCGCGCTGCTGAACAAGGGCCAGCGATTGTTGGAAGATGTCGATATCGCCATCCTCAAGGTGCAGGCCTTGGCCAGCCAATGCGAGCCTTCATCTCTGCAAGCCTTACTGGCGGCTCAGGCCAACAGCCGGCGGATGGTCGCTGCGGATATCGACAAGAAACTGCTGACCTTGAACCCGTCACGGCTGAAGCCTACCCAGCAAAACACGGCGAGAGTGCGTGCCACCCAGTTGCGTGCCGCCGCGCTGCGGTTGGACGCAGCGGGTGTGGAGGCGCGGGTGCGCGCGAGCAAGCTGAAGTTGAGTCGCGCCGAAGACGTGGACTTTCTGCACGGGCTCAATGAAGTTCGCATCGTTCGCCAAGACGCGCGCGTGCCCATCAAGGACAAAGCCCGGGATTTTATCCAAGTGTATGTCGTGCTGGATACGGACACTGGGCTGCCCCTGTGTTACGCGCATTTTCACTATGAAAACCGCCAGGGGCCGGACGACCACTACACCGCTGCCCACCTCAAGAGCCCTGAACAGGAACGCCTCGGGCGCCAGGCCCAGGCCCAGGCCGAAGCCCAGGCGTTCGCGCGGATTCGCACCGGCCAGACCGGCCGTGTACAGCAGACCCTGGAGATCGAACGGGCGAGCATTTCCAGGCTGTTGGCGCGGCGTTTGTTCTTCAGTGTTGACTGACTGCCAAGGTGGGCTCGCTCGCGCCTGCGGCGGATGAGCGAGCCCAACCGGTAACAGGTTATGCAATACTCTGCGCCGTTTTACCCTGGGAAGGCCGGTCTAGAGGCCTGGTACTTCCCCCGCCCAAGGACTTTTTTACGGGGCATATCGCCAAATTTGTGTGTTTATAGAGTGAAATATCCTACCGCTTGCTTTTTATACTGACGCCCCGCTGACCTGGCCGCCTACGCCCGCCAGGCGGGTTTGCCCACGAGGCAGACCCGGTCAAGCCGGTGTATCGGCCTACACGCTGCTGCACCACAGGCTCGGTGGCTTAATCCAATAACAAAATGAGGTTGTATCCCTATGCCTGTCGGCAAACCACTGCCCCCTGGCGAGACCGCTCAAGGCGGACCGCTCAAACGCGAACTCGGTGAACGGCATATTCGCCTGATGGCGCTTGGCGCCTGCATCGGTGTGGGCCTGTTCCTGGGTTCGGCCAAGGCGATTGAAATGGCCGGCCCGGCGATCATGCTCTCGTACATCATCGGTGGCCTGGCCATTCTGGTGATCATGCGCGCCCTCGGTGAAATGGCGGTACACAACCCCGTGGCCGGTTCGTTCAGCCGCTATGCCCAGGATTACCTCGGGCCGTTGGCGGGTTTTCTCACCGGCTGGAACTACTGGTTCCTGTGGCTGGTGACCTGCGTCGCGGAAATCACCGCCGTAGCGGTGTACATGGGCGTCTGGTTCCCCGACACGCCGCGTTGGATCTGGGCCCTGGCGGCACTGATCAGCATGGGCACCATCAACCTGATCGCGGTAAAGGCTTTCGGTGAGTTCGAATTCTGGTTTGCACTGATCAAGATCGTCACCATCATTGCCATGGTAATCGGCGGCGTCGGCATCATTGCCTTCGGCTTCGGCAATGACGGCGTTGCACTGGGCATTTCCAACCTGTGGGCCCATGGCGGCTTCATGCCCAATGGCGTGCAGGGCGTGCTGATGTCATTGCAGATGGTGATGTTCGCCTACCTGGGCGTCGAGATGATCGGCCTCACCGCCGGTGAGGCGCGCAACCCGCAGAAGACCATCCCCAGCGCCATTGGCTCGGTGTTCTGGCGCATCCTGTTGTTCTACGTCGGCGCGTTGTTCGTGATCCTGTCGATCTACCCGTGGAATGAAATCGGCACCCAGGGCAGTCCGTTCGTGATGACCTTCGAGCGCCTTGGCATCAAGACCGCTGCCGGCATCATCAACTTCGTGGTGATCACCGCCGCGCTGTCCTCCTGCAACGGCGGTATCTTCAGCACCGGGCGCATGCTCTATAGCCTGGCGCAGAACGGCCAGGCGCCAGCTACCTTTGGCCAGACCTCCAGCAATGGCGTGCCGCGCAAGGCGCTGCTGTTGTCAATCTTTGCCTTGCTGCTCGGCGTATTGCTCAACTATCTGGTACCGGACCAGGTGTTCGTCTGGGTGACCTCCATCGCCACCTTCGGCGCGATCTGGACCTGGCTGATGATCCTGCTGGCGCAGCTCAAGTTCCGCAAAGGTTTGAGCCCTGCCGAGCAGGCAGGCCTGAAGTACCGCATGTGGCTGTACCCGGTCAGCTCCTACCTGGCGCTGGCGTTCCTGGTACTGGTGGTGGGCCTGATGGCGTACTTCCCGGACACCCGCGTGGCCTTGTATGTGGGGCCTGCGTTCCTGGTATTGCTGACTGTGCTTTACCATGTGTTCAAATTGCAGCCAACGGCTACCCATAGCACTGCAACGCGCTCGGTTTAACCTGTTGCAACGGCCTGCCGCAGCAGGCGGGCCGTTTTCTTTCAGGGCCGGGTGATTGACGCCCGTATGGCTTGCGTCAGTTGTCGCAGCAGCGAGGCCAACTCCTCCTTTTCATCGTCGATGATTGCCTGGCGCCGGTCCAGGTAGGCGTCCGAGCGTCTGTCCAATTCCTCCCGATTAAGCCTTTCGATTTTTTGGCGCGTGGTGTCCCGAATGGCCGTGAATGGCTCCGGCAGGTGGCGCGTCATGAACTCGATCCAGAAGGGTTCGGTCATCAGCGCTTCGTACGCGGCGTCGGTGTTCTTGAGCGCTTGCAGCCGCTGGCGAGCGCGGGTGACGTCTGCGGCGCTGACCCAGCTGTCGACCGAGTACAGCATTTCCTCGCGACCTACCGGCAGGCTGAACTCCTGAGCCAGCGCTATGCGCAAGTAAAGCTTGATTTCAACGTCGTCCGGGTTTTTGTCAGCGGCACGCAGCGCCAGAATATGTTCCTCGGCGAATTGGTCCAGTTCACGCAGGAAGAATACGCTGATGCTCAGTTCCATCAGTTCGCGGCTGGCTTGCAGAGTGGCGGGTTGCACCTTGGCCTGGTGACGCCGATGCGCGATTTCCATATCAATGAAGGTCAACAGCGCACCGTCGCCGCAGGTGCCTGCCAGGTAGGTGTTGAGGAAGATTTCATTGCGCAATTCAGTGGAGTCGCCCATGGCCTCCATCAGTTTCCAGACGCGTTTGGTCAGTGCTGGGCGCAAATGCGTATTGCGATAGGCATAAGCGCTGGTCAAATCCCGGAACACCCGAAAGGCGTCATCGGGCCTGGGCTCTTCGATCTGCAGCAGTTGGTCCCAGAGGGTGCGGCGTTGTGCGTGTTCAGCCTGCGGTATGCCGCTCAACCAATCGGAACAATCTGCCGGGAGCAGTTGATGGACAATTCCGGGTAGTGGCCCACCGGCGGTGTTCCCGGTGCGCAGGCGGTATTCACCTATCAATGCCAGGGACTCGGCATTCAGCGGGTTGTCATGCAAATTGATATTGCGGCTGGAGCGGACCCTTCGATCGGATTGGAACAGCGTCGGCGGCAACGTCGTCAGTTGATTCTCCTGGAGCAGCAGTTGGGTCAGCAGAGGCCTGCTTTCAGCCCCGGCGGGCCATTGATCGAGCTGGGTGTTACGCAGGTTGAGGATTCGTAAACGCTCCATGGCGCTGACGTCCGGAGCCAGGCGCAACGGGTTGTCGTTCAGGTTCAACTCCTGCAACGCCGTCATTTGCCCCAAGCGTTGGCGAGCCTCCTCGGTCAGGGTGATGTTGTTGCCACCCAGGTTCAGAATTTGCAGCTGGCGCATCTGGGTGATTTCGACGGGCAACTCGTTGAGCAGGCAATCGATATTCAGCGTACGCAGATTGGAAAAGCGACTCAGAAAGGCGTTGCCGGTGGGCGGGAAAGCATTGCCCGAGATGTTCAGGTATTCAATGTGTTCAAAGCCCCGTGTTCCCAGGATGAAGTCGGCGTCGGGCAGGTTGTTGTCATCCAGACGCAGGATCATACAGTGGGTATCGAACTGGCCGTGGATATGGCCGCGCCAGGTTTCCCGGCGCCAGGCCCGACGAATGTGCTGGGCCAGGTGGCGCCGCCGGCCCATGTTCAGCCCCAAGGGGTCGGTGGCAGAGTCGTCAATGGGCTGCGGGGTTTCTGCCCACCGGGTCAAACCGTAATCCAGGCTGGCGTATTCGACTCTGCGCCGTTCCAGTTCCAGCAGCAGGGCGGGTTGTGACAGGCCCAGTGAGTCGATCAGATCACCGGCGTGCATCGCATTGAGGCTGGGGTAGAGCGCCTGGACTTTGCTGATCAGGTCTGGCGACCGAAGGGGGCGGGCGGGCCACAGGTTTTGCAGCCAAAGCGGGTACACCACGAACGAGCTGTTTACCTGCATGGGCGGCTGCAGCCATGGCGGAATATGGGGCAGGTCGAGCAACCGTTTGATCGACACACGCTGGTTGAGCGCCAGGTCGACGATACGCGCCTGCAGCGCCGTTGGGTCCAGCCGGTCAGCCACGCCCAAGGCCTCGCATTCGCGTGTCGACAGCAGCAGGATAATCGCGCTCAACAGGTCACAGGTACTGTCTGCCGGATCGTTGAGTGAACGGCCTTGTGCGTCGAGCGCACGGTAACGCCCACCCTCCCGAATAAGTGAGCGGCGATCGGTGCCGTTCAGATTACCGCCGCTCTCGAGCAGGCGCCCCGGGTCGCGTTCAGAGTGAACATCCAGGCGCAATTGTGCAGGCCAGCCCGGAAGGGTTTTGAGCAAGTGCAGGATGATGGAGTCGCTGTCGGGGTTCATCAGGGTGGTCAGGTACAGGCCTTCATACGCACGGTTGAGGCGCAGATCGTTGGCGGTCAGCCGGGCTTGTTCGGCCAGGCGCAGGCCGACCTGATCCTTGTCCTGGAGCTGGCGCTGTTCTTTGAGCGTGGCCTGGCCGAGGATGGCCCTGACGGCACTGACGGGCAGATGGGGATGTTGAGCTTTCAGGCGCGTCTCCAGAAGTGTGCCGGGCTGTTCGCTTTGCGTGTAAAACTGCTCGAACAACTGGGCCCGTTCCTGGTAGGCGTACTCGGCGATTTTCTTTGCCAACTTGAACTGGCGTTCTTGCACGGTGCCTGGCAGTTCCCCCAGCAGTGCCTGGACCAGGGTGTCATTGAGTGCCGCATCGTGCAGCGGCGTCGGCCCTCGGGCGTCGGCTTCTGAAATCAAGATCTTCTCTATGGGGTTTTTGACCCTGGCCGGGTATTGCGCCAGTACTTGGCGTTGTCTGCCCACCACTTGCAACACATGGGTCTCAGGCCAGCCCGGCAGCAGGCTCAGCAACATCAATTGCAGGGTCGGGCGGGCGTTGTGGCGGGCTGACGCCGTGCGCATGGCCTCGATGAAGTGCAGGATTTGCCGCTCGATAGCCACCCGCTTACGGGTATCGGCAAGCAGCGGCGGTGGCGGCAGGCCGGCGCTGTGCACTTCACGCAGGGCCCGAGCCGGGGTATCGGTGATGGCGAGGATGCGTGCCGAGGTTGGCCGGTCGATGTGGAGCTCTTGCGGGCCCAGGCGATAGAGCAATGCATGGTCATCCCAGCTAAGCGGGTCTTCGCTGGCCAAGCGCCAGGCACCGTGGCCATTGTGTTCGAGCCGTGGTGTATCGACGCCGACTTTCTGCGGATGCTTGAGCCGCCACTTGAGCACTTGTTGATCGAATGTGATCGGATACAGCGAGCCGTAGAGGGCAATCAACTGCTGGTCTCGCCATTGATAGATGCCCTCGACGTTGGCCTGCACGTGCGCCGGCAGCAGCACATTCTGTTCGTACTGCCCCAGAGAACCGTTGAGCAGGCTGACACCTTCGGGGCCGCGCCGTTCGCTCATCAGGTCGCCCAGGGTTTTGCGCAGGCCTTTGGCATCGGTGTCGGCGGTCATGCCCAGTTGGGTGCGTTCGTGAGGTTGCAGCACCGAGGCAATGGCCAGGTAAAAACTGTCGGTGGTGGGCGATACAGGAATGGTGCCGCCGTTGCGCATGTCATACGCTTCGTAGCGGCCTTCGCCGTAATGGCGCAGTTCAACCGTGGTGTCATCGGGCCCCGTCGAGACATAGGGCCGGGTGATAACGCCATCAACGACCTCGGTCACCACGAAAGCGCGGTTGAGCCGCGTGCGTAGCAGGCTGGATGCAAACTCCCGGGCCCACTGGTCGTTGTCTGGATTGAACGGGCGCGAATGGTACAGGCCGTCGATGGCGGCATCGAGACGCAACGCGATGCGGTGTTGTTCCAGCCCTTGATGGACTGTGGGTGGCAGGGTGGCGTCCTGTAAAAAGCGTGCTTGCTGCTCTGAGGTCAGTGGGTGTTGCTTAAGCAGTTGTGCCAGGTTGGCTGGCGTGAGCGGGGGATAGCGTTCGTGCAGTTTTCGCAGCAATGGCGTGATCGCTACCAGCGGTTGAGCCACCCTGGTGGGTACAAGCGAACGGGCCGGATGGTCCGCAGGCATTTCGTGGCGGGCGTAACCGGCGAAACGAGTCATGGCGTTGAACAGGTCGGCACGTCGGGCCTGGGCCAGGGCGCTGATTTGCAGGCGCAAGCGGGCGATACGCTGGGTATTGTCGAGCAGCGGGCTACCGGCCTTGCCCAATACGGAACCGGCGGGTTGCTGACGCAGGATCAGCTCAAACAGTGCCTGCCTCGTCGTTTCGCTGTCAGCAGGATCATCAAGCCCCGCGTAGCGGCCATCGTCGCGCCGCTTGATATTAATGGCCGTGGTCGTCTGCTCACTGGCGCTGTAGGTTTCGCTCAGATTGCCTTGGCCGTCATACACATTGATTGCCGCGCCCGCCGGCCACTCCGGTAATTGAGTCAGCAGGCACAGCACGGCACCGTCGGCGTGGGGCGGCATGTGGCCGCGTCGATGAAAGGTGTGGATGAGTTGTTCGATCACACGGTCGGCCTGCAGTCGACGCACCCCTTCGGTAAGGTTGACCGGCGTCGGCTGGCCTGCCCAGATAGCATCCAGGGTACTGCGGCTGGTGGCCGTGCTGCGCAGCAGGTTTTCCATGGACTCAATGGGCACGGCGGCAGCGCCATTGGGCAGCATGCGTTCGGCCAATTGCACGTTGGACAGGGTGTGTGCGTTTTGCAGGTCCAGCGTCCAGGCGTCCAGGTGCGGGGCGAACACAATCGGTGGGGCAAAGCCGCCCTGGTGGTCGTTCTTGAGCACAAAGCGCATCAGGCGGTTGTCGTAGCCCACCTCCACCACGTGTTTTTGCTCGGCCGCTTGAAGCCACACGTACTGTTTGCCCCTGAGCGAATAGATCCCCTGGGCATTGGCTATCTGGCCGTTGAGCAGGTGCTGGTCGAGGATCGCGTAGGGGCTGATGTCGAGTTTCCACAGCGCAGGGCTGCCATCGTTGCGCGTGACTTTGCGCGGGTTGCCCAGTTGCTGGAGCAACTGGTTCATGCGGCGACGATGTACTCGGCCGGCGGTAGAGATCAGCAGGCCGCTGATTGCCAGGTCGGCGACGTCACCTATCGCGGCGGCAAAGGTACTGGCCTCGCCCTTGAGCGCTTCGTTGACGCCCTGCGTGACGCTGTGGGCCAGGCTGCCGAATACCGCCACTTGCATGACCCGGTTCAAGCCGGTGACGCCGCCCGGTACAGGCGTCAGCAACAATTCCAGGACTTCGGCGGCAATCGCGGCGGCGCCATCGATGACGGCTTGCACGTCGCGGTCCGTACGGGTATTGGCCAATGTGGCCAGGTTGGACTGCAATTGTTGCACCATCGAGGCGGTCAAGGTGTCGACCACTGAAACGGGACGCGGGCTCTTGGGCACGGGTGTGAAGCGCAGGTCAGCCAGCGTGTGCTCGGGGAACAGGTAGTGCAGGCTGTCGTACAGAAAAGCGGCAGCGGCAGACAAACCCTCGGGGCGCTCTTGCGCGTACAACAGGCGTTTGAACTCGTTGAGTTCGGTGATCGGCAACTGGCGAGAAAACCAGCCCAGGTCGTGTTTGCGATGGCTTTCTTTGAGTTGCGCCAGAAATTGGGCATGGGCGCTGCGTGCATCGGGATGGAAACGCAGCGCGCCACCGGGGCGGAAAGGGAAGTAGGAGACTACTCCAAGGCTGGCGACCGGAATCAGCAGCAGCGGCAATGGAACAGCGCTGGCGGGCGGCGTGAGGGTGACCTGCGGAAACACACCTGACGGTTTGCTCAGCGCCAATTGCTCAATGTGCTGGACCGTTTCATCCTTGTCGATGGCCTCGATCAACGTGTTGTAAAGCCCAAGGGTCAGGCCAGAGCTGCGGCGATTGCGATAGGCTTCTAGGGCCTCGAAGCGCAGGCAGGCGCGTGCACTGGTGCGCAACAGGGCATGCAGGTTGCCGTCCGGGCGCAACTGCGCATTGAGGGTTGCTTGCAGCGCGCCGCCCAGGTCCAGCTCGCGGGTGATCGCGATAAACGACTCCACCGTCAGCGACTTGTCGTGGCTGCCGGACAGGTAGGAAGCGTCGACGAATGTGTGGCCGGAAGCCTGGCGCGTCTGGGTGGCGAAACTGAAGTTCAGGCATGCGGCTTCCCACAATGACATCGTCGACAGGTGCGGCCGGTATTTCCATTCGTCATACGCCCTGCGAAAGCGCTTGGGGTTCAGGCCGTTGACCGTGCTGGCACGGGGCTCCCACGGGAGGGGCGGCGAGACCGGTTCCAGATAGCGTGTGTGCAGGTAGATTTTTTCTGGATCCTGGCCGCCGACCTTCGCCCTCAGGCGTGCCAGGCCCTGCGCCTTGAAGGTGCTGATCAGGGTGTTGTTGGCGGCTTCCACCGCCATGAGTGCGCGATGTGCCTCGCGCTGCAGCTTCACATACTCACGTTGTTGGGTGGGCGTGAGGCTGGCCAGGGTTTGGGCGACGGTGTCGCGGATCATTGCCAGGGCTTGTTGCCGGTTCCAGGACTCGCTGTCTTGCAAGGTCCCGGATAAACCGTTGAGCAGTAACTGGGTGGGCATGGCGCCATTTCCTTTCACGGTGAGGTGGAAGGGCAATGGAACCATCCCGCTGATGGGCGCCGTGGCTAACTATGTAGCGATGCGGCGCGGGCGGCGGCGCGTTGGTTCAGTTGCTTGTTCACGTCCAGCCACCCCGCGAGTGCCGCCATCAGCGCCGCCCCTGCCAGGGCCGTGGTCAGCTTGATCGCCAGGGAGTCGCCGGCCATGGCATTGAGCATATCGGCCAATGGTGCCAACACCACCCCCAGGCAAAACACTTCCAGGGAATAACGCCCCATCCGCGCCAGTTGTCGGGCCAGCCACTGTTGCGTCCAGCCGACATCGGGAAGGAGTTTGGCGGTGACGTAGGCCAAGGCCAGGAAGTGCAGCAGGCGCACGGGGGACAGGTCAGTCTTGCTGATGGGGTACAGCCATTCGCCAATCGCCCTCGGCATCCAGGCGTCGTGCACCTCGGGCCAGCGCCACGACAAGGTGATCACGCAGGTCACCAACACGTAGACCGCAGCGGCCACCAATAGCGGTTGGCGCAGCAGCGGGCGTGCATCGACCGGGCCTGGCGAACGCAAGGCCGACGCACCGCCGAGGATAAACAGGCATTGCCAGGTGACAGGGTTGAAGTACCACACGCCGCCGTTGCTGGCCGGCAGGTTCCAGCCTTGCCAAGGCGCCAGCAGATACACCGCTAACGATATCGCCACCATCAGCGTGGGCGCTCGCACCAGCAGCGGCAGGGTAATGGGCAGGCTCATCATCAGCACGATATACAGCGGCAATGGGTCGGTCAGGTTGGGTTTGAAGCGCAGCAACAGCTCATCGAGCAGGGCCTGCTGGGTGTGAGTGAGGAAATACTCGAGGCCCATCTCCTGCACCAGATCGCGGGTTTCGATATGGCTGTTGGCAAAAATCACGATGCCCATCAACAACGCCAACAGGAAAATATGCACCACGTAAAGCGTCCATACCCGGCGCAGGATCTTCACGCAGGCAAACACGTAGCCGTCGCGCAGCAGGATCCTGCCGTAGGCCAGCACCGCCGCGTAGCCGGCCAGGAACACGAAGATTTCGGCGGCGTCACTGAAGCCGAAGTTCTGCACGGTGACATTGGCCAGGGGGTTGTGAGGCACGTGATCCCAGAAAATGAAGATCAACGCCAGGCCCCGAAAAAAATCGATGCGCGGGTCGCGTCCGTTCAGCATGGCAGCGGGCTCTTGAACAAGTAGTTGATTGACGATAGGTGAGCGTGGGCGTCGCCGCACGTCGGGCGGGCGCAGGTTGGCGGTATTTGTAAGCAATTGCAAAGGCTGGGTATTACTGAATGTCTCTAGAGATCAATGATCACCAGGGTGCCCTGGCTGCCTATGAGCACACCGTGGGCAGTGCCGGCTTCCACCAGGTACATCTGGCCGGCGTCCACCCTGATGGCTTGATCACCGATGCGCAGGTGCAAGTACCCGCTGATCACCAACAACCCTTCGTTGTAGTCGTGGGTCTCTTCCTCGTACGCCTGTTCATCCATGCGCAGTACTTTGATCCGCGCCGGGCCAACCCGGCCCAGACGTGTGGATGTCCAACTGTCGGGCAGTTGCGCGGCGATAGCGACGAAGTCCAATAACGGCATGTGAATCTCCTTGTTTCAACGATGCCGTCGGTGGTCCGGTTCAGCAGGCGGCGGGTCTTGTCAGAAAGCGTCCATCAACAAGACCCGGCATGGCTTGGCTTGATGCTCATTGATCTGGGGCACCAACCGGGTGAAGTGCTCGGTCTGGCAGTGCGCATCCAGCGCCGCTTGATCCGGCCATTGCTCGATAAAAATGAAGTGCCCGGGGTCTTTTTGATCGACAAACAAGTCGTAGGCAATGCACAGCGGTTCCTGGCGGGTTTTTTCCACCAGTTCGGCGTACCAGGGGCGCACGGTTTCCACATGTTCGGGCTTGATAAAGTCTTCGGCGATGACTTTCAACATGCTAGGTGTCCTTTAGGCTGCAGCAATTTCATGCGGCTCAAAACTGTCCGCCCGCGCCATCTGCCACATCCGCGAATAAAACTCGCCGTTCACTTCCCCGGTGAGCAACTCCCCAGGCTTCAGGAATACATGCAACTGCGAAAACAGTTTGATCTCGGTCGCCGACATGCGTCGCACCAAGTGCTTGGCCGACAACTGCGACGGGTGATCGAGCCCGGCGGCGGCGAGCATTTCGGCCAAAGCGTGCAGCGTGTTGCGGTGGAAGTTGAATACCCGCTGGGCCTTGTCCGGCACCACCAGAGCACGTTGACGCAGTGGGTCTTGCGTCGCCACGCCGGTCGGGCATTTGTTGGTGTGGCATGACTGCGACTGAATGCAGCCAATGGCGAACATGAAACCACGCGCCGAGTTGGCCCAGTCGGCGCCGATGGCCAGGACGCTGGCGATGTCGAACGCACTGACAATCTTGCCGCTGGCACCCAGCTTGATCTTGTCGCGCAGGTTCAGGCCCACCAGGGTGTTGTGCACGAACAGCAAGCCTTCACGCAGTGGCACGCCAATATGGTCGGTGAACTCCACGGGGGCGGCGCCGGTGCCCCCTTCCTTGCCGTCCACCACGATAAAATCCGGAAGGATGCCGGTTTCGAGCATGGCCTTGGCGATGCCCATGAATTCCCACGGATGGCCCAGGCAGAACTTGAAGCCCACCGGTTTGCCGCCGGACAGTTCGCGCAATTGGGCGATGAATTGCATCAGCTCGATGGGCGTGGAGAACGCACTGTGGCGTGACGGTGATATGCAGTCTTCGCCCATCATGATGCCGCGCGTATCGGCGATTTCCTGGGTGACCTTGTGCTTGGGCAGGATCCCGCCATGGCCGGGCTTGGCACCTTGGCTCATCTTGATTTCGATCATGCGCACTTGCGGGTTCTGGGCCTGCACGGCGAAGCGTTCGGGGTCGAAACGGCCGTCGCTGGTGCGGCAGCCGAAGTAACCGCTGCCCAGTTCCCAGGTCAGGTCGCCGCCGTTTTCTCGGTGATAGGGGCTGATGCTGCCTTCGCCGGTGTCATGGGCAAAGTTGCCGAGCTTGGCGCCGTGGTTGAGTGCCCGGATCGCGTTGGCGCTCAATGAGCCGAAACTCATGGCCGAGATATTGAACACCGACGCCGAGTATGGCTGTGCACACTGCGGGCCGCCGACCATCACGCGAAAGCTGCTGGGGTCGCTCAGTGGCGCAGGGCGCATGGAGTGGCCGATAAATTCAAAGCCTGACTGGTACACGTCAATCAGGGTGCCGAAGGGTTTGTCCGCCGTTTCGTTCTTGGCGCGCGAATACACCAGCGAGCGCTGGGCGCGGGAGAAGGGCAGGGCGTCGCTGTCGGACTCCAGCAGGTACTGGCGGATTTCCGGGCGGATGGTTTCTACCAGGTAACGGATATTGCCCAGGATCGGATAGTTACGGCGCACCGCATGGGGGCTTTGCAGCAGGTCGACAATGCCGATCAGGCTGAGTACGCCGGTGACCAGCGTGATCGGCCACAGCCATTCATGTTCGATAAAGGGGAGGCTGGCGAGGGTGAAAATGACGCACACAGCAAAGAAGGCGTAGCGGCTTAACAAGGACAGGCTCATACGGTTTCCTTGGGTTCGGACTCTTCAGGTCGATCCGCCATTCTGCGCCTGTCAGGAAACCATAGACAACCTGTGGGAATATTCAGTTTGGCAACGCGGGTGGGACAGACTGGCCTGGGATAGACATCTGTCGGCGCTTGATTCGGTTCAACCCTTGTCAGCATTGATAGTTTCGGGCGGCTCTCAGCATCGGCTTACTAGACGCAACAAGCCTAACCTTATTGCAAAAGGTTCTCGTTTGGATGCTTGATGTTGTGTTACTGTATAACAAATCAACCGCACCCAGACGCCCCGGAGGCCTCATGAAAGCTGGTATCCACCCCGACTACCGCACCGTGCTGTTCCACGACACTGCCGCCGACGTGTTCTTCCTCATCGGTTCCACCGCCGACAGTGATCGCACCCATAAGCACAGCGACGGCAACACCTATCCCTACATCCCGCTGGACGTCTCCAGCGCCTCGCACCCGGTCTACACCGGTCAGCAGCGTAAGACCCAGGCCGAAGGCCGGATTGCCGGGTTCAACAAGCGTTTTGCATCGTTTGGGTCGAGCCCGAAAAAAGCTGACGCATGAGCATGATTCGGCGGCGTGCCCTACGCCGCCGTCTGCCGAATCGGCAGTACTACCCGAAACTTCGTACCCTTGCCTACCTCACTGCTGACGCTGATATCGCCACGGTGTTTCTTGACGATCCCGTAGGACAACGACAACCCCAACCCCGTCCCTTCGCCCACCGGCTTGGTGGTGAAGAACGGGTCGAAAATCTTCTGCACGGTGTCGGGGGCAATCCCACAGCCGTTGTCTGCGACTTCCAGCCACACGTTTTCGCCTTCCACTCCGTTGCTGATGGTAATGGTGCCGCGCTCAGGGCCCATGGCTTGTGCGGCGTTGATCACCAGGTTCATCACCACCTGGTTGAGTTGGGAGGCCAGGCATTCGATTTCCGGCAGCGGCGTGTAGTGCTTGACCACATCGGCCTTGTACTTGAGTTCGCTGGCGACGATGTTCAGCGTCGAATCGATGCCTTGCTGCAGGTTGGCGAATTGCCAGGTCTGGTCGTTATCCACCCGTGAGAAGTTCTTCAGGTCCTTGACGATTTGCACCACACGGCCGATGCCGTCCTTGGATTCGCGGATCAGGATCGGAATGTCGTCCTTGAGAAAATCCAGGTCCAGCTCGTTGCGCAATGCCGTGAGCGGTTCGCGATGTTCTGGCGCCCCGATGTGCGCTTCGCTGCGCTGGTAGGCATCGAGCATCTGTTGCAGCTGCTTGAAGTAGCTGTCGAGGGTGCTGAGGTTGGAGGAAATAAAGCCCACAGGGTTGTTGATCTCATGGGCGACACCGGCTGCGAGTTGCCCCAGTGAGGCGAGTTTTTCCGACTGCACCAGTTGGCTTTCCAGGAGCTTGCGCTCTTCAATTTCCAGTTGCAGCGCTTGGGTGCGTTCTTCCACCAACCGCTCCAGCTGCGAGGTTTGCAGGGAGGCGCGGCGCGCCATGTCCCATTTGTTGGCCAGGGTGTTGGCCATTTGCTGGACTTCAATGTTGTCGAACGGCTTTTTCAGGATCAGCAGGCGGTCGTGGGCGTGCAGGCGAAACAACAGGTCATCCCAGGAATAGTCCGAGTAGGCGGTGCACACCACCACTTGCAGGTCGGGGGCGACTTTCCACAGTTCTTCAATGGTCTTGGCGCCGTCCCAGCCCTGGGGCATGCGCATGTCAACGAAGGCCAAGGCATAGGGGCGCTGTTGCGCCATGGCGCTGGTCAGCAAGCCCAGGCCTTCCTCGCCGCCATACGCGCCGTGCAGTTCGAATGCCTGGGCTTGAGGTTTGGCCGCGTCGCCAAACAGTGCCGACTCCATCTCATCCAGCGCTTCGGTTGAGGCTTCGTGGGGCATCAGGATCTTGCGAAAATCCTCATGGATGGACGGTGTGTCATCGATCAGCAGGATGCGCCGGTTGGGAGGTTGGTTCATGAGCTGCTTCCGGCAAGGGTCAAGGGGATGGTCAAGGTGAAGACGGCGCCAAGGCCCGGCCCGTCGCTG
Organism: Pseudomonas sp. DW-iso17; assembly: GCF_058725345.1. Classification (NCBI taxonomy): domain Bacteria; kingdom Pseudomonadati; phylum Pseudomonadota; class Gammaproteobacteria; order Pseudomonadales; family Pseudomonadaceae; genus Pseudomonas; species Pseudomonas sp. DW-iso17. The sequence goes on from NZ_JBZXEA010000009.1 coordinate 48,539, forward strand.
TGGGCGCTGAGCTGGCCGTTCATTTCCACGGCGGCCAGGGCGCAGCTGTGCAGGCCGAAGCCGTGGCCTTCCTTGCGGGTGGTAAAACCGTGGGTGAAGATGCGTGCCATGTTCTCGGGCGGTATGCCTTCGCCGTCGTCCTTCACACTGATCTTCAGGGTCTCATCGCCTACCGATTCCACCGCCAGGGTGATTTGCCGTGGCCGCTCAGACAGTTTGTCCATGGCGTATTTGGCATTGCTGATCAGGTTGACCATGATCAGCAGTAACCGGTGCTTGTCCGCCAAGATCTCCGGCACCGGGGCGTACGCCTTCACAACAGTGACATGGTGACGGCTCAGCGCGCCGGCGTTCATGCGCAGGGCGTCATCCATCAAGGCGCTGATATTGACCGGCTCCAGCAAGGTAGACGCACCCGCATAGGATTGCTGGGTCGAGACGATGTCCTTGATGTGGTCCACGCTTTTGCTCAACTGCGCCAGCTCATCGCTCATGCCTTGCTGTTCGATGGCAATCGCTTCGACCAACTGGTTCAGATAGCCCGGCAGCAACTTGCCCTTTTCATCCTCGGTAAGGAAGGTACCCAGGTCGCCTTGGTGAGCGTTGATCAGTTGCATGGCCTTGCCCAGGCCGAGGGCCTTGCTGCTGCGCAACTTGCGGCTGACCAGGTCGGCGGAGATGTTCACACTGTTGAGCACGTTACCGACGTTGTGCAGCACGTTGGTGGCGATCTCCGCCATGCCGGCCTGGCGGGCGCTGTCCATCAGCTCGCTCTGGGCATCCTTGAGCTGTTGCGTGCGCCGCTCCACCCGTTGCTCCAGGGTTTCGTTGGCGGCCTGCAACGCGCGGTTGACGCGGTTGATCTCGGCGAAGCTGCGCAGCAGGCGCACCGCCAGATAAAGCAGTAACACCACCAGCAAGGTCGAGAAGATCAGCAGGTAGCGATGGTACTGATGATCGATGAGGTCAGTGGCCTGCTGGTCCTGATTGAGGTGAGTGGTCAGGTCATCGAGGTGTTCGGCCACCGGTACGGCGGCAATCCGCTCGAGCAGGCTGTTGACCAGTGGCTGTTCGCGCAGGATCAGCGAAATATGATTGCTGAGAATCTCCACCGGTGCCTGGAACTCGCTGGGCAGGCTCTGTTGGTTGATGGCCAGCTTGCCCAGGCCCACCAGGATATCGGCGGCACGTTCGTCGCTGGTGACTTGGGCGAACTCCAGGCTGCTGAGCAGCAGGTCGTAAGTGTCGGTGGCCACGCTTTGCAGTTGCAGGCGGCCTTCGTCGGTCATGCTGTTGAATTGGGCCTGGATGTCGTCTTCGGCCGTCGGCAAAAAAGCCAATGAGTTACGCAGCACTGCGTTGTGGGATTTGAACTGGTCGACGAGCCGGGCTTTTTCCTCGATGGCCGTCAGGTACGCCGCATGGCTGGCTTGCCAACCGGGCAGGTCGGCAGCGCTGTGGTAGGTGTCGCGGCTCTCCAGTTCAGCGCCGATGCGGGTCATTTCGGTCAGCGGTGTGACCAGTGGGTCGTAGTTGTGGGTGATCGCGATGCGGGCCTTGAGTACTTCGCTGTCCCACTGGGCATTGAGCTGCTGGAGTTGGCGGATCAAGTCGCGCGACTGGGTATAAGTGGCTGTCTGGTCGCGTGAAGACTTGAAGTACAAAAACACCAGGGTGGAGGCCAGGAGCAGGGTGATGAGGCCTAGCAGGATCTGACTGGTGCGTCGGCGTGACAAGGGTCTCATAACGGTTTGCCCGCCCATTCACCGGTCAGGGTCTTGAGAAACTGGATAATCAGGTCCTTGTCTTCCTGGGACGGGTTGCGCCCCAACTGGTACTTGAACATTACGTCAACCGCCTCTTCAAGGGTCTTGGCCGAGGCGTCGTGGAAGTACGGCGCCGTGACGGCCACATTGCGCAGGCTGGGCACCTTGAACACATGGCGGTCCTCTTCATCCTGGGTCAGCAGGTAGCGCCCCAGGTCTGATTCCAGCGGGTTGCCGCGGGCCTTGAAGTAGTCGCCCATCACGCCGAACTTCTGGAACATATTGCCGCCAATGTTCACGCCCTGGTGACAGGCGATGCAGCCGTAATCCTTGAAGCGTTGGTAGCCGTATTTTTCCTGGCGGGTCAGGATATCGGTGTTGCCCAGCACGTATTGGTCAAACCGCGAGTTGGGTGTCAGCAGCGTGCGCTCGTAGGTGGCCAGGGCATTTTGCACATTGGAAGCGGTGACGCCATCGGGATAGGCCTGTTCGAACGCGTTCTGGTAGGCGGGCAGGGCAGACAGGTTGCGCACCACGGTTTTCCAGTCGCTGCCCATTTCCACCGGGCTGATCACCACCTGCTCGACCTGGGCCTGCAACGTGTCCACCCGACCGTTCCAGAACTGCTTGAAGTTCAGGCTGGCGTTGAACACGGACGGGGTGTTGATCTGCACCGGTTTGCCGTCAAAGCCAATGGAGAATGGCTTGTTGTCGGCGCCGCCGCTGGTCAGTTGGTGACAGCTCGCGCAGGACAAGGTGTTGTTGACTGACAAACGCGGCTCGTTGAACAGTTGGCGACCCAACTCAACCTTGGCAGGGTCCAGTACTGGAACCGCCGGCAAGGGCTTGAGTGCTTCGTCCAGCGGCGCGGCTGACAGCGATGCGGTGCCCAGGCATAACGCGAACATCAGGCCGGAACGGTGGTTTACGACATTGCTCAAGCGAGCACTCCTTGCAGGCCCAGGGCTATTGATTTTATTGATCCGGCATCAGTGTCGCGCTATCCGTTTGCAGCAACTGCACGAAATCTTTCGAAGGCAGCGCCTTGCTGAACAGAAAGCCCTGGCCCTCCTCACACTGCTGGGCTTTGAGGAAATTCAGTTGGTCGACGGTTTCCACGCCTTCGGCAATGATGTTCAGTTCCAGGCTCTTGCCCATGCCGATGATAGCGCTGATCAGTTGTTCGTCCTGGCTATTGATGCGCAGGCCGCGCACGAAGGATTGATCGATCTTCAGCACGTCGATGGGAAAGCGCCGCAGGTAGCTGAGGCTGGAGTAGCCAGTGCCGAAATCGTCCAGGGCCAGGCGGATGCCCATGGCCTTGATCTTTTGCAGGGTTTCCACGGTTTCGTCGACGTTCTGCATCAGCACGCTTTCGGTGATTTCCAGTTCCAGTTGGGTGGGCGGCAGGCCGGTGTCCTTGAGGATGGCGGCCAGGTTGTCGACGAAGTCCCGTTGGCGAAAGTCGATCGCCGAGATGTTCACCGACATGCGCAGGGGCGCCAGGCCCATCTCGCGCCAGGCTTGGGCCTGTGTACAGGCTTGGCGCAGTACCCACTGAGTCAGGCGTACGATCAGGCCGCTGTCTTCGGCGACCGGAATGAACTCCGCCGGGCTGACCCAACCCGACTGCGGTCGAAACCAGCGTGTCAGCGCTTCCGCACCGACGATGCGCCCGGTCTCCAGCGCCAGCTTGGGCTGGTAATGCAGCACAAACTCATCGCGGTCCAGCGCCTGGCGGATCGCGCTTTCCAGGTTTTGCTGGTGCTGGGCGCGCAGGTTCATGTCTTCGGTGTAAAAGCTGAGATCCCCCGGGCCGCGTTCTTTGCTGGTGCGCATCGCGGTTTCAGCGTGCTTGAGCAAACCCACGGCATTGTCGCTGTCATCGGGGTAAATACTGATGCCCAGGCTGGCGCTCACACTCAGGTCATGCCCCGCGACATGGCGAGTCGCGCTGACGGCATTGAGTACCTTTTGCGCAATGTGCTGGGTTTGCTGGGGATGCTGGATATCGTTAAGCAGCACCACGAACTCGTCGGAGCCATAACGAAACACCGAATCCGACGCCCGCACCGCCGCCACCAGGCTCAGGCTCACCTGCGCCAGCACCTCGTCGCCTGCCGGATAGCCCAGGGCGTTGTTGATGCGCTTGAAGCGGTCGAGCCCCAGAAACATCACCGCCAGTTGCGTGTCGTGCCTGCGGGCCAAGGCGATCGCCTGGGTCAGGCGGTCGCCCAGCAACGTGCTGTTGGGCAACTCCGTCAGGGCGTCGTATTGCAATAAGTGCGAGACCTTGAGCAGCTCCTGCACGCGTTCCTCGATGGTGCGCTCCAGGCTGATCACCTTGAGGGCCGCGTCCTGGGCCAGTTGCCATTTCCAGGTCAGGGCGCTGGCCATCTGGCGGATTTCCAGGTGGTCGAAGGGCTTTTTCAGGATCAGCAGTTGGTCGTTGTACTTCAGGCGCGCTTCGATGGCCTCGAAGGAATAGTCGGAATAGGCCGTGCAGAGCGCGATTTGCAGGTTGGGGTCCACCTCCCACAACTGTTCGATGGTGTGCAGGCCGTCCCAGCCAGGGGGCATGCGCATGTCGATAAACACCATGGCGTAGGGCGAGTGGGCGTCCAGGGCTTTCTTGACCAGCGCCAAGGCTTCCTGGCCCTGATAGGCCGAGTCCAGGTCAAACGCCTGGCGCACCGGCACCGTGGTGCCGAACAGGGCGGACTCCAGAGTGTCGAGGGAGGGCTCGCCGTACTCGTCGGCACAAAGGATCTTGCGGAAATCCTGGTGGATCGAAGCCGTGTCATCCACGATCAGGATGCGCCGGTTGGCCCGGCCCGATTCCGTCCTCATGGCGCACTCGGCACGTGCAAAAGGCTTGATGGCATGACAATTCCTTCCCTGGTTCTACAACTGAACGGGGCGCGAGCATGCAGTGCAGCATAGTTGAGTTCCCTTGATATCGACGGCCAGTTGGCGTCAAATCAATCGCGCTTTGTATTGCGCGGATTCAATTTAGCCTAACTTCGTTTAATTTGAAGGCAGAGTCGCCATGGATGAACAACTCGCTACGAAGTCCGTTGTTTTGCTGGTCGACGATGAAGAGTCGATCCTTAACAGCCTGCGCCGCCTGCTGCGCGGCCAGCCCTATGACGTGGTATTGGCCACCAGCGGCGCCCAGGCGCTGGAGATCATGGCGACCCGGCCTATCGATCTGGTGATGAGCGATGCGCGCATGCCCGGCATGGACGGCGCCACGCTGCTGGCCGAGGTCCACCGCCTGTATCCCGCCACCAGCCGCATCCTGCTCACCGGCTACGCCGACCTGACCACCATCATCAAGGCGATCAACGACGGGCAGATCCACCGCTACATCAGCAAACCCTGGAACGACGAGGAGTTGCAACTGGTGTTGCAGCAAACCCTCGAGCACCAACGGCTTGAACGCCTGGCCCGAGACCAGACCGAACAGCTCAAGCTGCTCAACGCCACCCTGGAAAAACGTGTGGCGGCGCGTACCGCCGAGTTGCAACAAACCGCCGACATGCTCGACCTGGCCTACGACGAGCTCAAGCGCAGCTACGTGACCGGCACCGAAGTGTTCTCGCTGCTGGCCAACCTGCGCTTGCCCAAGGACAAACAGACCAACCGTGCGTTGATCGAGTTGATCCGCGTGTATTGCGCCGCCCAGTCCATGGACGAATCCAGCACCCGTGACCTGACCATGGCCGCCGCGTTGTACAACATCGGCAAGTTGAGCTGGACCGACAGCATGATGGTTGCACCGTCGGACAAACTGCATAGCACCGACCGCGGTTTGTACCGTGAGTATCCGGGGCAGAGCGAGTCGTTGCTGATGACCCTGGAGCCGATGAAGGACGCGGCGCGGATCATTCGTCATCACCAGGAACGTTGGGACGGCACGGGGTTTCCCGACCACCTCAAGGGCGATACCATCCCGCCCGGTTCACGGCTGCTGAAGCTGGCGGTGGACTTTATCGAATTGCAGAAAGGCCTGATCCTGGAGCGACACCTCAACAGCGACGAAGCGCTGTTGTATATCCGCAAGTACGCCGGGCGCCTGTATGACCCGGCGTTGGTGGAAGATTTTGTGCAAGCCTGCGCCACCTTCCTCAGCGACGTGACCCTGGGCGACCCTACGGTCAAAGTCCTCACCACCCGTGAGCTTGAGGCCGGTATGGTGTTGGCCCGTAACCTCAACGCCGATAACGGCATGCTGCTGCTCAATGCCGGCAAAGTGCTGAACTTGCCGCTGGTGGACAAATTGATCGCGTTCGAAGCGATGGAAGGCGCCAAGTACAGCGTATTTATCAAACAGCCCGAAGAGACCTCGATTCTTTCATGAATGATTCAACCATCCGCATCGCCGCCGCCATCCTCATTGATCAAGCCGGCCAGACCCTGCTGGTGCGCAAGCGCGGCACCCAGGCGTTCATGCAACCTGGCGGCAAGATCGACGCGGGCGAACAACCCGTCCAGGCGCTGGCCCGTGAGCTTTATGAAGAGTTGAACCTGCACATCAAGGTAGAGGACGCCAGGTACCTGGGCCAATTCTCGGCGCCTGCCGCCAACGAACCGGGCTTCACCGTGCAGGCCGAGCTGTTCCAGGTGCAGATCGACGTTGCGGTGATGCCAGCGGCGGAAATTGAAGAAATCCGCTGGATCGACCCCTCGGGCGATGGCGGCCTGCAATTGGCGCCGTTGACCCGCGATACGATCCTGCCGCTCTACCGCGCGTCGCTGATCGACGCATGATCATTCGCGCGCTGGAGGCTAAAGACGCGCCTGCTTACCGGGCGTTGATGCTACAGGCGTATGGCGCTTATCCCCAGGCGTTCACCTCCAGCGTGGCCGAGCGTGCTCTGATGCCCCTGAACTGGTGGGAAAAACGCCTCGACAGCCCGCTGGACCGTCTGTTTGGCGCCTTCGACGGCGATCAGTTGGCGGGTATTGTCGGCCTTGCGTTCGAGCCACGGGAAAAGGCCCGGCACAAAGTGACCTTGTTCGGCATGTACGTGACCGAGGCTTATCAACAGCAGGGGCTGGGGCGGCAACTGGTGCAAGCGGCACTGGAAGAAGCCCGCCGCCACCCGCGCCTGAAGCTGATCCAACTGACGGTCACCGCCGGCAATGACGCCGCCTTTGCGCTCTACCAGCGCTGCGGTTTCATTCAGTACGGCCTGGAGCCACTGGCGGTGCGGGTAGGCGTCGAATACTTCGACAAGATCCACATGTGGCGTGAATTGCACGTTGACTGAAATTCACTGTGGGAGCTGGCTTGCCTGCATCGCTGGCAAGCCCTGATCCCGGTCAGTTAAGCGAACGCAATACTCAAAGCAACGAAGATCAAAATGTGGGAGCGAGCTTGCTCGCGAAAGCGCGATACCAGTCACTGGATACGTTGACTGACCCACCGCATTCGCGAGCAAGCCCGCTCCCACAGGGGGGGCTGCGTTTAACTGACCGGCATTACTCACACAAGGCCACACACTTGAAGCCCGTTCAACGCGCCGCGCTGACGCCATCCAAGGTGGAAAATGAGGTGTCCTTGGCCGTCAGCAAAAAGTCGCGCATGTAAGGCGCATCGAGCATGTCGGCACGAATGCCCGCATACAAGGTGGCGAACAAACCCTTCTCACCCAAACGCTTGGCCTTCACATACCCGCGCGAGCTGTATTCATGCAGCGCCCAGTGGGGCATGCCGCACACCCCACGGCCGCTGGCCACCAGTTGCATCATCATCACCGTCAGCTCCGAAGTCCGTACCTGGGCCGGTTCAACGTCGGCCGGTTCCAGGAAGCGGGTGAAGATGTCCAGGCGGTCACGTTCCACCGGGTAGGTGATCAGGGTTTCTGTCAGCAGGTCTTCCGGCACGATGTAGGACTTGTTCGCCAACGCGTGCTGGTTGGCCACCGCCAGCATGGCTTCGTAAGTGAACAGCGGCACGTAGGTGATGCCCGGCAGTTCCAGCGGGTCGGAGGTCACCACCAGGTCCAGGTCGCCACGGGCCAGGGCCGGCAGCGGCGCGAAGGCAAAGCCCGAGGCCAGGTCCAGCTCGACTTCCGGCCAGGCATCGCGGAACTGGTCGATGGTCGGCATCAGCCACTGGAAACAACTGTGGCATTCGATCGCCATGTGCAAACGCCCGGCGGTGCCCCCGGCCAGCCGCGCAATATCGCGCTCGGCGCCGCGCAGCAAGGGCAGGGTGGCGTCGGCCAATTGCAGCAGGCGCAGGCCGGCACTGGTGAAGCGCACAGGCTTGGTCTTGCGCGCGAACAGCTGCATGCCCAGGCGCTCTTCCAGCTCCTTGAACTGGTGGGACAGGGCGGACTGGGTCAGGTGCAGGCGTTCGGCGGCCTCGACCAGGCTGTCAGCTTCGCGCAAGGCGTGAAGCGTCTTGAGGTGGCGAATTTCGAGCATGGCGGCCTTCATGAGTGCAATTTGCGTTCAATGATAATGCATTGAGCTTTGTTCATGTTGGCCGCAGCGTAACGGCGTCAACCCAATGGCAGGAAGTGGGTTTCGGCGATCGACTTGTCGATGTTGCCGCGCCAGATCCTGGTGTCGGCAAAGGCAGCGCCAGCACCCTCTTTGGCGGCTTGCCATTTCATCCCGAGATATTGCTGATGTTGCAGCTTTAAATGTGCTTTGCGAAAACTGTCGAATGCCGAGTTCGGCGCATCGTAATGAAAATGGGCGTACCAGATCGGTTTGTCGGTTTTCGCCTGCTTGCTCGCCTCGTATATTTCATATTCTTGCAGGTAGTCGTCTTGTCCATCGGGACGCTTTTCGCGCATTTTTTGCCGTGTGCCTTTCTTGCGGATTACCACGCGACCTTTGCCCATCAGGTAATCCAGGTAGCCCTCGGTAGGCGTACTGCTTTGCAGGCTGCGCGTGATACGCAACGCTTCACCGGACTTTTCAAGCGCACTGGCTCGAGTGTTCAGTTGTTCGATGATCGGGTTGTTTGCATCCAGGCTCTGCACTTTGCTGGCGCGGGCACGCAGATCGTTGGCCTCGGTCACCAGCATATGTTCAAGATTGATCGGTTCCATGGTTTTGTAGCTTCGCACCTTATTTTCAAAGGCATCCGCCGCCGCCAAGCGTGCACGGGCGTTCGCGAGCAAGGCGTTTACGTCGGTGGGGAGCTTCGGTGGGGCGGCAACCGTTCGGCTTTGGTTGGTGTTCAAGCGAAAGGTGTTGCTGTCGCCAATCTTGTCCCACACTTCAACAGTCGCCCCATCCGCATCGTTGATGATCAATTGCCTCGGCGACTGCTGGCCGGCCGGCTTCTCGATACCAATCAATAACTGACCCTCTTCAGTTTCAAACACCGTTTGGGTGGTGTTCGATGTTGACTGGGAAGCGGGCTTTTTTATCGTGCGCTGGGCTTTTCGTATCAGGCGGGCAAGATCCTTCTGCAGCAGCCCCAGAAAGCTTTGGTCGAAATGGCTGGGCGATTTTTCGTTCCAGGTTATCAAGTCAAGCGACAAGTCTTCATAGACCTTGATGCAGTTTTGCAGGACCCGGTTGCGTTCGACACGGCTGATGTTGGCATCGGGCAACGTCATGTGGCTGGTGACGGCACGATCGAACTTGCTTCTGGCTCGATGCACTGCGGCCTCCAGAAACAGCCAGTCAATGCTCAAGGTGTCTGGCCGCAGGCTGAGCGCCTGCATGAGATTGCTGCTTCTCGTGCTCGCCATGCGCAGGTCGGTAAACCTGTTTTTCCAGGCATCCAAGTAGGTGGAGACCTCCGTGCGCGTGTGCCTGACGGTGATGCGTTTGACCCACGTGCTCATGTCTTTCATCGAGGCCTCTATCCGGTTCAGCTCATCGAGCAAGTCAAGGCGACACTGTCTGATTTCCTGGGTCAGTGCTTGAAGAGCCCCTGGTGTGTGAGATGAGCGGTTCAGTTGGTGGTTGATCTCGATGATTCGATCGATAAGCACACCGGCCCGGTCTTTTGCATTCTGGATCAGGTGGTTCAGGCGGTCCGCTACGATGTGGGCTGTCCGGTTCAGTTCCTCGGAATAGTCGAGGTCGCGAATATGCACTTGACGCTGTTTAGCCGTTTCGAACGATGCATACAGGTGCTTGGCATCGTCGACGTCTTTGGTCAGCGCGATATCCAGGATTTTGCTGTCCGTTAATTTTTGTGGTGATACGTCTGACGGGGCCGGATAGTCACTGGCAAATTTCTTTAGCTTGCTGGTGGTCTCGCTGACCTGACCGTAACAGGCACGGGCCTGGTTTTGCAGGGATTGGCCGAGTTCGAGGCGCTGCATATTGACCTCAAGCGCGTCTGCAGGCAGTTGCCGAGCGACGGTTGCTGGCACGTTGGCCCGCGCCCGCGATGCGTCACGTCCTGTGCGCCTGCTGCCGCCGCCATAACCCGTGAGGTGGCCGCCATGCAGTGCCGAGTAAGTGTCCCACTGCAACGCGTGGTCCAGGGCAACGGCCGGTGAGTAATACTTGCCCTTGGCGACCAGACGCATCTCGTGAGCCGTTGGGTCAAACTTGACGTTGTAATAGCGCCCCTCACTGAGGATGAAATGCTCGCCAGAGGTGTGGCGCAGGGTATGGCGATAAGGCCCGGTATGTACCGGTTGCAGGCTGTCGATACTGAAGATATGCGGGTGTTCGTAACCGGCAAAACGCTGGCGTGCGGTTGTGCGCTGGTGTGTTTTGACAGAGCGCCAAAAGTTTGGGCGTCGCGGATGCTTGAGCTGGTGGGCGGCGCTCAATCGCCGGGCCGAACTGCCGCGTGAGCCGGGCACGGCCGCCAGCGCCAGGGTATCCATCGCCGCGTATACCAGGCACTCGAACACCGAGGCTAATTGTTCGATGCCATGCCCGCTGTCACCGCGCCTGAAGGCAGCTACGGCTTGGTACAGGCTGGTGGTGGCGTCTGCCAGGGACACTGCAGTGCCGATGAAGGGTACGAACGACAGAGCGATTTTGATGCCGTTGAACACCTTGCCGCTTTTGAGAGAATATTTTTCGTGGGCCAGGTCATCATTGGATCGCGCATCATTACGATGCGCTTCCAGCAAACGGCCCATCTGAGCATTCAACTGATGGGCGGCCAACGAAGTGGTGACTGGCCAGGGGAGTCCGGCCTGTATCATCGCGTCGTAGCCTTTACCGGTGGCATGGTCGATACGACCCAGGTGTGCTCGCACATCACCCTTGATTGCGCGACCCGCCACGTATAGCGCCATGCTGTCGAGACGGCAGAGTTCGAACAGGGCAATGCGCGCCTGCTCAAGATTGGCATAACGGCGCAGGTAGCGTTCGTCAGGCGCGTCCGGAAGGTAAAGCAAGGTGCTGCCCGAGTTTTGTTCCTCGATGAATGTGATGCCCGACAGGGTAATCTGGCTCTCCTGCCGGGTGTCCGCACCACCAACACTCAGATGAGCCGGCAGCAGACGGATGCGCTTCGCGCTGGCGTGCCAGGCGGCCTGGGTATCGGCGTCGATGGCAGTGTTCAACACCTGTACTTCGTCGGCGCTGATGTGGTTCTGCATGTGCGCCAATATGCCCTGCGTTTTGGGCATCAGGCGCAAAGGCTCCACCAGGCATTCGCGGCGGTAGAGTTTTTGATGGATGGATTCGCCCTGGGCGCCCTTGAACGCGTCGAGGATGCGGACTTCGTACTGTTTAGCCAGGTCAAGGCCGGTAACTAGATTCTTCAGGTAGCTTTTTGTGATGCCAGCCTTGAGGGTGTCACGCTCCTCGACATCGTCGGCTGTCACCTGGACAGTCACGAACCCCAGGCGCTGGCTCAGTTCGGCGTCGATGTTGCGTAGCGCCAGGTCGTCCAACGTCATCTGGCTGCGCCTGGCACTGGGTACATCAATGATTTTGACCGGAGTACCCGGTGCGGCGCCGGCAATGATGTCGCGTTTATGCTCCACCGAGTCAGGCAGTTCCAGTTGAAGAGTAAAGCCTTTGCGGATGGAAAAATCCTTGCGTATACGCGCATCGAGCTTGTGCCTGGCGAACGCGTCACGCGGTGGCAGGGAGCGCTCCAGCAGCGTCTGGGCATTGTTCAGCGCCGGTATATAGGCGCGTAGCAGGGCCTTGAATGCCTCGCGTTTTTCAACGGGTTGAGTGATCAGCCATGACGGCAGTCGTTCGGCCAGCAGCCGCGCATTATGTTGTTCGACAAGTAGCAGAAACGCCGCCTCACGCGCCGAGTTTTCGGGCACCAACAAGCCAGGCAGCGTTTGCTCCACCCGTTGCTCCAGTTCACCGACGCGCTGTGACGCGTGTTCATCGGCTGACCACGTCTGGCGCACGCGGGCGGCCTGTTCTTCAAAGGCGGCCTGTTGACTGCTCAAGCTGTAGTCGAATGGGTCCTGGGTCAGTGTCGTGAATTGCAGCGCCAGTTGTTGATCCTCGGGCTGAATGCCAAATATCCCATCCTCCAGTGCCTGGCGCGACGAGAAACGCTGCAAACCACCGTCCCTGCCGGGCCAGTAAATGATATGCACGCCTTCACGTGTCCCGGCCGTGGATTCGTCCTGGGGTGGAAGGAAAACCAGTGGCCCGTTGAGTTCGGTGCGGGAAGGCGTTGGATTCCCGGCCTGAGTGACCGACAAGGTCAATGCGACGACATCCGGCGAGGGTGCGGCCAGGGCGTTTTCGATCAGTTGCAGTTCGTCCTCACTTAGTTGATCGAGGGTTCTCTGGATACGCGCTTCGGTCTTGACCCCCTGCAAACGTGCCTGGTACAGCGCGGTGTAGTGGGTGTTGAGCGTGTCGAAATCCAGGGGCGCTCGGTTGAGCATGGCCCGCGCCGCCGCTTCGGCAGCGTGTTGTAGCGCCTTGAGTGCGTCCAGTTGTTGCTTGAATGACTGCCAGCGCTCACTCGTTGGTGTGTCGTTGCCCAACAGGTTTTCCAGGGCGCGCCGTTGGTGCTCGATCAAAGCTTTGCGTTGGCGGGTATCGACACCGTTATGCAGCCGGCCGAATTGGGGAACGGGTGGGGTGCTAGTGGTGCCGACGGCCGATTCCGGGTGTTCAGGCTCCGAGGCAAACAGACAGCGGGTTTTACGCATGTCATCAAGCCGGTCGACGTGCTGGAGGGCCAAGTAAGCGTTGTGGATCTGTACGTTCGCAAGCGGGCTCAGCGCGTCCTGATATTGCGCCTCGGGCAATTGCTTCAGCCAAAGGGTGATGCCCGTTTCCAGCGGGTTGTGGCTGGCCTTATAGTCGATCCTTGCCAAAGGATCGACCTCGGTGATGCCGAACAGCGCTTGCTGTCGGTCGAGCAGCCAGCGTTCCAGGTCTTCGCGTCTGCTCAATACCTTCCATGTCGGAACCTGAGTGGGCAGGTACAGCAGTTGACTGGCCGGCGTTTCCGTATCGAGGCTCAATACCCAGGCACCAGGCAGGGCGATGGCTGGGGCGTCGTGGGGCTTGAGAAATAGGTGTTCGGTGTAGCGGCGAGGTGTCTGCGCTGTAGCAGACTGCGAATGGAGCAGTGAAAACACGGGATCGAGGACTTCGGCATGCACCTTCCCCGAGGCGAGTGACCGCTCAGCGCTGGCTTCAATGTGAATCCGGTACAGCTCCAGCACCCGCTTGTAGCAAGTTACCGGCGAGCGGGGCGCTCGCTCTGTACGCCAGTAGCGCAGCCAGTGGTCATCCAGGCTTTGTTCCAGGTCCAGGCCCTTGAGCTCGTCGAGCAGCATCGCCGCGGTGTAGCGCGACAACGCGTGGGACCGCGGCAGGTTGAGCACACGTGCGTCTGGCTCCTGCGCTGTATCCAGGGCCGGATGCTGTTGCATATAGAGGCAGGCATCTGTCAGGACAATGCGGCTGCGCCCACGTCGCTCGGTGGCGGGAAACTCCAGTGCCACGCGCTCGCCGTCCAATTGAAGCTGCGCTTGGAGCATCCGATTGATGGTGTCGCGCACCGTCGGGATACCCTCCATTAGCACGAGCAGCTCGGCGCGGCAGTTCTGCAAGCGTGGCGTGGCATCGGCGAGCAGGTGTTCGTCGATGGCCGGTTGCATCAGTGGGTGTGTCGCAGGAGGTAGGGCAATGGAAGAAGGCATGGGGCGGATTCGCTCTATCTAAAAGGCCAAAGCCCTATTAGAGATCGACATGCCAAGTGGGCTGCGGCACATAGCTATCGACATGACCGCTGGGCACTCTTCATCAAACTGTCATCGAACTGTGGCAGCGCGCTTGAACAAACTTCATCAGACTCGCGCTCTACTGGGGTTCTGCGTTTTGGTGTTTTTCATGCGTGCGTTGTTTTTAGTGGCCGCTCTCCTGTTCGGCCTGCCGTCTTTTGCGGCTTCTCGGTGTGATGTCAATGTCCCGACCCAAACGGTCGACCTGGCTCAGGTGAGCATCGCCTATCAAAGTATCGGCCGTGCGTCCGACCCTGCGTTGCTGCTGGTGATGGGGCTGGGCGGGCAGTTGATTCACTGGCCGGATGAAGTGGTGGTGGCCCTGTGCGAACAAGGCTTTCGGGTGATTCGCTACGACAACCGCGACGTCGGCCTGTCCACCTGGCGGCAGGCGCCGGCGAGCGCCAACCTGACCTTCGAAGTGCTGCGCTACAAGCTCGGTTTGCCGGTGGCGGCACCCTATACGTTGACCGACATGGCCGACGACGCGCTGGGCTTGATGGATGCATTGCAGGTGCAGCAATTTCATGTCCTTGGCGCAAGCATGGGCGGCATGATCGCTCAACACCTGGCGGCCATGGCGCCACAGCGTGTGGAAAGCCTGACCCTGATCATGACCAGCTCCGGTGCCGAGGGCCTGCCCGCACCGAACGCAGCCCTGGTGCAATTGCTGTCGCGGCGCAGCGCGCCCAATCGTGAGGTGGCGCTGGAGCAACAGGCAGACTTGCTCGCGGCGTTGGGCAGCCCGGATATCAAGGACGATCGCCAGGCGTTGCTGCACCAGGCGGCGCTGTCCTATGACCGCGCCTTCAACCCCGAAGGCGTGAAGCGCCAGATCATGGCGATCCTGGCCGAGCCGAGCCGTGTGCCCTTGCTCAACCAGCTGCGGGTGCCGACCCTGGTCGTACACGGCACCGCCGACCCGTTGTTGCCGGTAATGCACGGCGTGCATCTGGCCGCGCATATCCAGGGCAGCCAGTTGAAATTGATTCCCGGCCTGGCCCACCGTTTTCAGGAAGCGTTCAAGGCGCCCTTGCTGGCGGCGGTGTTGCCCTACCTGCAAGCCCATCGCCAGGATGCCGCGCACTGGGCGCAGATCGATTTGAGCGAGCCTTCGAAGGTGCTGTGAAGGTGGTGTATCGTGCAACCTTTATGTATGCGCATGACTGCCCGCGAGGTTGCCCACCATGAGTACCCCCCTGAAAATCGATTTCGTCAGCGACGTATCCTGCCCCTGGTGCATCATCGGCCTGCGCGGCCTGACCGCAGCCCTCGACCAGCTCGGCAGCGAAGTGCAGGCCGAGATTCATTTCCAGCCGTTCGAACTGAACCCGAACATGCCCGCCATCGGGCAGAACATCGTCGAGCACATCACCGAAAAGTACGGCTCCACGGCGCAAGAGTCCCAGGCTAATCGTGCGCGTATCCGCGACATGGGCGCCGCATTGGGCTTTGCGTTCCGCACCGACGGCCAGAGCCGTATCTACAACACCTTCGACGCGCACCGCCTGTTGCATTGGGCCGGGTTGGAAGGTTTGCAATACAACCTCAAGGAAGCGCTGTTCAAGGCGTATTTCAGCGATGGCCAGGACCCTTCCGACCACGCGACCCTGGCGATCATCGCCGAGAGCGTAGGGCTGGACATTGCGCGCGCCGCCGAGATTCTTGCCAGCGATGAATACGCCGCCGAAGTCCGCGAGCAGGAACAGCTTTGGGTTTCTCGTGGGGTGAGTTCGGTGCCGACCATTGTCTTCAATGACCAATATGCGGTGAGCGGTGGGCAACCGGCGGAAGCCTTCGTCGGCGCGATTCGCCAGATTATCAACGAATCGAAATCCTGAGGCCGAGCACGGAGCAAAATGTGGGAGCTGGCTTGCCTGCGATAGCGGACTGTCAGTTGCAAATGGGCTGGCTGACACACCGTTATCGCAGGCAAGCCAGCTCCCACACTTGATACTCATTGTTTGCAAAAATGGCGCTCATCCAAGCGCTGGCCCATCCCTTGCATTACCCCCCTAAAGCCCAACCGGCCTGCGGTTGGGCGCTGCCATTAGGGGTGTAACTTACCTTGAATATTCTTGACCTTGACCACAGCCTCACCGGCCAGGCACCGATTGCCCGGCGGTTGGCCAGCGGTCGGGCCACGCGCCTGGACCTGCTGGACCTGGGCCCGAAATTGCGTTTGTGGTCCACCGAAAAAACCTGGAAGCGTTTCGTCGAGCGCCTGGCCCAGCGGCCTCGGCCCCGTGACGCGCGCCCGGAAATCCTGTTTGTTGGCTCCGGCGATTATCACCACCTTACGCCGGCCTTTTTGGCCGACCTCAAAGAGCCCATCAGCCTGATCCACTTTGACAACCACCCCGACTGGGTGCGCTTTGCGCCCAAGCGGCACTGCGGTTCGTGGGTCAACCGGGCGCTGAAGATGCCGGCGATCCAACGCATCGTCACCCTCGGCCCGTGCAGCGATGACCTGCATAACCCGCAACTGCGCGGCGGCAACCTTGGCGCCCTCAAGCGCGGGCGTTTGCAGTTGTTTCCCTGGCAGCATCCGCCGTCCAAGGTCTGGGGCCGGGTGGGGGACGGCGCCGGCCACCAGCAACAGGAAAACCACCTGCATTGGCGCAACCTGGCGGACCTGGATTGGGCAGCCTTCCTCGACCAGATGATTGCCAGCCTGCCCACCGAGGCGATCTGGATCACCATCGACAAAGATGTGCTGGCCAGTGAAGGCGCCGCCACCAACTGGGACCAGGGCGGCATGCGCCTGACCCATTTGCTCCAGGCCCTGCGGGCGTTGGCGGCGGGTAAACGCATCATTGGCATCGACATCTGCGGTGAGTTCGCCACACCGGCGTTCAGCAACGCGTTCAAGCGCTGGGAAGCCAAGTCCGACCAGCCGCCACCGGAGCGCTGGAGCCCGCAAGACTTGCAGCGTAATGCTGCAACCAATGAAGCCTTGATCGACCTGTTTGAGGAGCTGTTCCCGTGACCCTGACCGTGGTGTTGTTACTGGCGTTTTCCATCGTCCTCGATGTGATTGGCCAGCTGTGTTTCAAATTGGGCGTGGACCGTTTGCCGCAACTCGATGGCGGTTTTCGCCTGCGTGCGTTCTGGGGCCAGGTGTTCAATGCGCCGCTGTTGTGGGCCGGCGTCGGCGCCTATGTGATTGAGTTTTTTGTCTGGCTCGAAGCGCTGTCCCGTGCGCCCTTGAGTCTGCTGTTTCCGCTGGCGGCGTTGGCCTATTGCCTGGTGGTGTTGGCGGGCAGGGTGGTGCTCAAGGAAACCGTCAGCCGACGTCGCTGGCTGGGCACGTTGGTGATCACGTTGGGTGTGATGTTGGTAGCAATCGCGGGGAACCAGGCATGACAACGCAAACAATCAATACCGGCTGGCTGCATGGGCGGCTTGGCACCCTGGTGCTGTGGGCACTGCTGATCGCCACCGAAAGCGCCGGGCAGTTGTTCACCAAGGTGGCCGGCGATCAATTGGGGCCGATGGACTTCAGTTGGCAATGGCTGGCGGACGTGGCGCGCAACCCGGGGATTCTGGCGGCGATTGCCAGCTATCTGGGTGCGTTTTTTGTGTGGATGCTGATCCTGCGGCGTAGCAGTTTGTCCCTGGCGTTTCCGCTGAGTTCGCTGGTGTTTGTGGCCGTATTGCTGGGTTCTTGGCTGGGGCTGGGCGAGCACATCAGCGCGTTGCATTGGGTAGGCGTGGTGGTGATTATCGGTGGTATCGCCCTTTTGGCTGAGGGCGAAGAACACTGAAAATAGTGCTATGAACGCAGGCCCAATGTGTGGAGCGGGCTTGCTCGCGAATGCGGTGGATCAGTTAAATATTAGCTGACTGACACACTGCTTTCGCGAGCAAGCCCGCTCCCACATTTTGCTCCCGGGTAATTCAGTCGAAGGTGTAGCTGATCGCCGTCTGCACCTGGCCCTGATTCACCTGGCCAGCCTCTTTGACGATGCTGCTCTTGGCCGCCGACCCCACCAGGTGTACCCAGCTGGCACTGGTCAGCAGTGACCAATGGGGCGCCAGGGGGAAGGAAAAACTTTGACTCAGCGTCACGTTCTGAAAGCCGCCGCTCGCGTTATACGGCCGTAAGCCCGAGGCGACAGCTTCGTTGTCGTCCACGCCGAAGAAGGTATTGGTCTGGCGCGCATCGGCAAAATGCGCAACCAGGCTATTGCTGCCGATAATCCCGCCACCCACGGGGTAACCCAGCTCGCCGCCGATTTTGCCCAGGGCGCCGCTCTGGGAATGCCCGCCGCCCACGGCCTGGCCCAATTGCGCATAGACCCGCCAGAAATTGGCCGGGGCGTATTGGACGAAGCCGCCCACCTCGGCCATGTCCGACACGTTGCGCAGGCCCTGCAATTCGCCGTTGGAAGTACGCCCCGGAAGGTAGTTGATATAGGGGCCAGCGGTCAGGCCGTGGGTATCCAGGGCGCTCCAGGTGAGGCCGTCATCGGTACTCAGGCTGACGTCGCCCCAATCCAGGTCCAGGTAAGGCACAGGCCGGGTTTCGTAGCGGCTGGCGCTGGGGTCGTGGGGCTGATAGCTGAGGCCCGCGCCCACGTCGCCCGTGATGCCTTCTGCCCACGCGGCACTGCAAAGGCCCCACCCTCCAAGTAAACCGGTGAATACAGCAGCAGCGAGCTTGGACATGGAGACGTTTCCTGAAGGTGGGCAGGCGCGCATGAACGCGCAAACCGACGCGCCTGCGCAAGCACTCATGTTGTTTGTAGCAAGCTACAAAAATTGTAGCTCCTGCGACATATATCGCTGCGCATTTCGCGCTCACCCCCAGCCCTGCGGGGTTTTGGCCAGTTGGCACAGTCCCTGCTCTATCCCTTGGCAAGCGCAGACAGCGCGCTCCTCCAAGGCCCTTTACCTAAAGGAAAGGCAGATGATCAACTGGCATATCGTGTGTGACTTCGACGGGACCATTACCCCCACCGATGTCATCGACAACGTCCTCCAACGCTTCGCCGGCCCCGAGTGGGAAACCATTGAGCAGGAATGGCTGGATGGGCATATCGGTTCACGCGAATGCCTGAGCCGCCAACTGGCGCTGATCAAGGCCACCCCGGCTGAACTGCTGGCGTACTTTGACAGCGTCGAGATCGACCCGGACTTCCCGGATTTTGTCGATCACGTCATGGGCCTGGGTGCTTCCATCGAAGTGGTCAGCGATGGCATCGAGCAGGGCATTGCCCGCATCCTTTCGCGCAACTACGTGACCTTGTTGCCGATCCTCGCCAACCGCCTGCGCCAGGTCGACCAGGACAGCTGGCGCATCGACTTCCCGTATGCCAGCGATGCCTGTCGCGCCGCTGCCGGCAACTGCAAGTGCAAATCCACGCCGCGCAACAAGCGCGTGCTGGTGATCGGCGACGGCAAGTCCGACATGTGCGTGGCCTCCACCGCCGACTTCGTGTTCGCCAAGGGCAGCCTCGCCGACTACTGCGTCGCCCACCAGATTCCTCATGCGCGCTTCGACAGCTTTGCGCAAGTGCCGGCGTTGCTGGCCAAGCTGCCACAAGGCCTCGCTGCCAACGCCACCACCTTCAACACCTCTTCTGACAATCAGGAACTCTTCCATCATGTCTGATATCCGTATCGCTACCGCTGAAGACCAGGTGCTTCTGGATAAAGAAGCCAAGTATTGCTCCTACGGCGACACCGTTCACTACATCGAGCCGCCGCGTATTTTCAGCCGCTGCGAAGGCTCCTATGTGTGGGACACCGAAGACCAGGCCTACCTCGATCTGCAGATGTGGTACTCGGCCGTCAACTTCGGCTATGCCAACCCGCGCCTGAACAACGCGCTGAAAAAGCAGATCGACACCCTGCCGCAAATCGCCAGCCAGTACCTGCACAAAGGCAAGATCGAGCTGTCGGAAATGATCGCGGTCGATGCCAAGAACAAGTTCGGCCTCGACGGCCGTGTGCACTTCAACGTCGGCGGTTCGCAGTCCATCGAAGATTCCCTGAAGGTGGTGCGCAACGCCAGCAACGGCAAAAGCTTGATGTTCGCCTTCGAAGGCGGCTACCACGGGCGCACCCTCGGCGCCTCGTCGATCACCTCTAGCTTCCGCTATCGTCGTCGCTACGGCCACTTTGGCGAACGCGCCAATTTCATCCCATTCCCTTACCACTTCCGTGGCCCGAAGGGCATGACCAAGGAAGAGTACGGCAGCCATTGCGTGCAGCAGTTCGCCCGCTTGTTCGAGACCGAATACAACGGCGTGTGGGACCCTAAGACCAACCAGTGCGAATACGCAGCTTTCTATGTCGAGCCGATCCAGGGCACCGGCGGCTACGTGATCCCGCCGATGAATTTCTACCGCGAGCTCAAGCACGTCCTGGACCAGCACGGCATCCTGATGGTGTCCGACGAAATCCAGATGGGCTTCTATCGCACCGGCAAACTCTGGTCGATCGAGCACTTCGATGTACAGCCGGACGTGATCGTGTTCGGCAAGGCGTTGACCAATGGTCTCAACCCATTGGGCGGTATCTGGGCCCGTGAAGAGTTGATCAACCCGAAGGTGTTCCCGCCAGGTTCGACTCACTCCACCTTCGCCTCCAACCCGTTGGGCACCGCGGTGGGCCTGGAAATGTTCAAGATGACCAGCGAAGTCGACTACGGCGCCATGGTCATGGCCAAGGGCAAATACTTCCTGGAAGGCCTGCAAGATTTGCAAAAACGCTTCCCCATCATCGGCGATGTGGACGGCCTGGGCCTGGCGCTGCGCTGCGAAATCTGCGGCCCGGATGGCTTCACCCCGGACAAGGCGACCCTGGACTACATGGTCGAAGAAGGCATGAAAGGCGACATGCTGGTAGACGGCCAGAAGCTCGGGTTGATCCTCGATGTGGGCGGTTACTACAAGAACGTGATCACCCTGGCGCCGTCCCTGGAAATCAGCTACCCGGAAATCGATCTGGGCCTGAAGTTGCTCGAGCAACTGCTGGTGCGAGCAACCACGCGGTGAATGCTCAAGGGATCGACCTCGGTGAAGGTACTGCCGGTTTCGTTCTCGGTGATGGTCCGGTCGGGATCCTGTTGATCCACGGCCTGACCGGCACACCGACCGAGTTGCGCCAGGTCGCCAAGGGCCTGGCCAAGGCGGGCAACTGCACGGTGTATGTGCCCACGCTGGCCGGGCACTGCGGCGACAACAGCGACTTGCAGGCCACCGGCTGGCAGGACTGGTACGAAGGCGTGCGCAAGACCTTCGTACAGGTCAAGCAACGCCACGGGCAGGTGTTTGTCGGTGGCTTGTCCATGGGCGCGGTGATGTCGATGTATGTGGCGTCCGAACACCCAGGGCAAGTCGCCGGGTTGCTGATGTATTCCACCACCTTGAAGTACGACGGCTGGAGCATCAACAAACTGGCGTTTCTCACGCCCTTGCTGATGAAGATTCCGTTCGGCGTGCACATTTGCAGCTTCGAAGAGAAGCCGCCCTATGGCATTAAGAACGAGCGCCTGCGGGCCATCGTCGAGCGGCAGATGAAGGAAGGCGAGAGCAGTGAGGCGGGGTTGCTGACCATGGAAGGCATCACCGTGCGCGAGCTGCACCGCATGAACGCGGTGGTCAAGAAACGCATGCCCCAGATCAAGGTGCCGGCGCTGGTGCTGCATTCCATCGAGGACGACATCACCAGCCGCTGGAACGCCGATTACGTGGAGCGCCACCTCGGCGGGCCGGTGACCAAGATCCTGCTGGACAACTGCTACCACATGATCACGGTCGATTTGCAGTACCGCCGGGTGATCGAGTTGAGTGCCAGATTTGTCGAGCAGCACGCAGTGCAACTCAATCGTGTGGCGTGATTAATTTACTTGTAGGAGCGAGCTTGCTGTGGCGAGCAAGCTTGCTTGCGCTGGGGTGCGAAGCACCCCCAAAAGCCTGCGACTGCTGCGCAGTCGAGCGGGAGCAAGCTCCCTCGCCACAGCAAGCTCGCTCCTACAGTAGAGCGGTGTTGATAAGGAAAAACTGTGATTACCACCCAAGCCTTCCCGACCATCCGGGCTATCCAGCGCGATGCCTGGAACGACTGTTTTCCCGGTGCCCTGGAGGATTGGGACTATTACCTGGCCGTGGAAAACGCCGCAATCGATGACTTTCAGTGGCGTTACCTGGCGGTCTTCGAGGATCAAACGCTGGTGGCCGTGGCTGCCGCGTTCATCACCCATTATCGCCTCGACACTACGCTGTCGGGGGCCGGCAAACGCTTGACCGAGCGCCTGGAGCGGCTGTGGCCGGGCGTTTTGCAACTGGCGTTGTACGCCATCGGTTCGCCGGTGGCTGAGCGCTGTGATGCCGGTGTCGCCAGCCATGTGGCCGAATCCCGGCGCCCGTTGCTGTTGCAGCAGTTACTGGCGGCTGCGCGCAGCGATGCCAACGCGCTCGGTATCGGCTTGCTGGCGGTCAAGGATGCGCCCACCAACGACCCGCATTGGGCCCAGGGCTGCCTTGCCGCAGGCTTTCAAAGCATGCCCAGTTTGCCCACGGGGGTGTTGCCCCTGCCTTATGGCTCGGTGGATGCCTACCTGGGGTCGCTGGGCAAATCCACGCGCAAGGACCTGCGCCGCAAACTGCGCGCACCAGGGCCGCGGGTCGAGTGGCGGCGCAATATCGATGACGTGCTGCCCGAGGTCATGCGCCTGTACGAGGCCACGCTCGCGCGCGCAGACTTGCAGTTCGAGCGCCTGCCCGCCGGTTACTTCACGGGGGTGCTCGAACACCTGCACGAGCGGGCGGTCTGTGTTCTGTATTGGGTGGACGAGCACCTGGTGGCGTTCAACCTGATCCTGCTGGATGAGCATCGGCTGGTGGACAAGTTCTTTGGCCATGACCTTGCGTTCAGCCGCGAGTACAACCTGTACTTCCGTAGCTGGTTGACCAATGTCGACTACTGTATTGAACACCGTATTGCGCTGTACGAGTGCGGCCAGGCCGGGTATGCCAGTAAACTGCGCCTGGGGTGCGAGTTCGAGGGCAACAGCCTGTTCTTCCGCCACCGTAACTGGCTGGTCAACGGCCTGCTCAAGCTTGTAAAACTGTTTATTCGACCGGATCGTTCCGACCCTGCCATGGCTGCTGCGATAAGCGAAACCTGATGATTACCAAGACCCGCCAGAAAGCCCGCCCCTTTGCCATTTCGCGTTGGAGCGTCCAGCGCAAGCTGGTGCTGGCGTTCTGGCTGGTCAGCGTGATTCCTACGATGATCGCGGCTGAGCTGGCTGCCACCACGCTGTCGCAGATTTTCGACAGCAACGTGCGTATCTGGCTGCAAGAGTCGACCAAGATCGTCAAGGACGAAATCGGCGACATCCTTCACGACAACGCGCGCATGGCCAAGCTGTTCCTGCGCTATACCAGCCCGCCGTCGTCCAAAAATGCCGAAAAGCATGACCGGCTCACCGCCGACATTGCCGATGCCACCGATATCGACGTGGTCGCACTGATTCGCACCAGCGACCGTAAAGTGATGTTCAGCACGGCCGCCGATGACATCGTCAGGCAGATCAACCTCACCAGCAACGCGGTGCTGCAAACCGTGCAAGTCGCCGGCGTGAGCACGGGCCTGGTGGTGTCGACCTTCGAAACCAGCCGTGACGGCGTTGATTACTTGTTGCTGGTCGCCACTTACCTGGACAGCAGTTTCCTCACCAGCGTGGCCGATGTGCATTCCCTCGACCTGCGTCTGTATTTGGCCAACCCTGCCGGGTTTTCCGAAATATTTTCCACCCAGCGCTTCGCCAATCATCCCTCGCGCATCCCCAAGAATGTCGAGGCCTACCTGCGCAGCACCAAGCAGCCCAGCGAGCAGTTCACTAACCAGTACAGCGGTTTGTATTGGCCGATTTTCAATGACGCCGGTGAGTTGCAAGGCGTGATCTTCAGCGGCCTGCTACGCCATACCAGCCTGGTGGGGTTGGTGAACCAGAGCAACCTGTTCGTGCTGATCTTCCTGGTCAGCTCGGCGCTGTCATTGGCGGCTGGGTTGTTGGTGTCGCGGCGCCTGACCAAGCCTCTGCGCGATTTGTCCCAGGGCGTGGATGCGGTGATCTCGGGCAGTTATGCACACCGTGTGGTGGTCAGTGGCGGTGACGAACTGGCGCAATTGAGCAGCACCTTCAACCACATGACCGAACGCCTGGGCGAGTTGCATCATCTGGAAGCCCAACTGCGCCGGCGTGACCGCTTGCATGCCCTGGGTGAAGTCGCCATGGGCCTGGCTCACGAAATTCGCAACCCATTGGGCATCATCAAGACCGCCACCCAACTGTTGCATCGGCGCGCTGACCTGGCGGAAACCGACAAGCGTCACCTGGAATATGTCATCAGCGAAGTCAGCCGCATCAACGAGCTGATTACCGAGTTCCTCGATTTCGCCAAGCCCAACCCGCCGATACGCGTGCAGCAACCGGCACGCGCCCTGGTGGAAGAAATCCTCGGTTTCTGCGGCCCGGAGCTGAGCAGCCATCGCATTGACGCGCAGATCGACGACCAGGCGCCTGGCGCGACGATCTACGCCGATGCCAAGCAGCTCAAGCAGGCCTGTCTCAACCTGATTCTCAACGCCATCGACGCGATGCCCGACGGCGGGCGCCTGACCCTGGGCATTCGCAGCGTGGGCGACAACACCGTGATCAGCATCGCCGATACCGGAGAGGGCATCCCTGCGGACATGGTGGAGCGTATCTTCACGCCATTCGTCACCACCAAGGCCTCGGGCACAGGCCTGGGCCTGGCCAAAGTCTATTCGATCATGGAAAGTCACGACGGCAGCATCGAATGCGCCAGTGAGAAAGATGCCGGCGCGACCTTCAGCCTGTACATTCCGGCTGACGGGGAAGACGACGGTGAAGATGAGGACGGGCATGACGCATAACGTATTGGTGGTCGACGACGAGCCCAAGCTCTGTGATCTGCTGACCCAGGCCTTGAGCCAGAACGGCATCCAGGTGTTCAGCGCAGGCAATGGCCTGCATGCGCTCAAGGTACTGGGAGAGGAGGACATCGACCTGGTCATCAGCGACTGGCGCATGCCGGGCATGGACGGGCCGGCGTTGCTGGCCGAAATCAAGGTGCGTTATCCGACCTTGCCGGTGATCGTGATGACGGCCTACAGCACGGTGAAAAACGCCGTGCAGTCGATGCGTAACGGTGCCTATGACTACATTGCCAAGCCGTTCGACATCGACGAGCTGGACATCACCGTGGCCAAGGCCCTGCAGTTTCGCGACATCATGCGCGACAACGCGCGCATGCGCGCCGAGCTGGACGAGCATGCGCAGTTCGACAGCCTGGTGGGCGACAGCCCGGCGTTTCGCCAGGTGCTCCAGGCGGTGGATTCGGTGCGCGACAGCAACGCTACTATCCTGCTGACCGGCGAAAGCGGCACTGGCAAGGAAATGGTCGCCCGCGCCATCCACAAGCATGGCAGCCGTGCCGACCAACCCTTCGTGGCGGTCAATTGCGCGGCCATCCCTGAAGGCTTGCTGGAAAGCGAGATGTTTGGCCATCGCAAAGGCGCGTTCACCGGCGCCGTGGCTGACCGGGTAGGGCGCTTCATGCAGGCCGACAAGGGCACGCTGTTTCTGGATGAGGTAGGTGATATGCCCTTGGCGCTGCAGGCCAAGATCCTGCGCGCCTTGCAGGAGCGGGTTATCGAGCCGGTAGGCGACCCCCGCGAGCGCAAGGTGGATGTACGAGTAATTGCCGCCACCAACAAGAACCTGCTGGATGCGGTGGCGGCCAAGGAGTTTCGCGAAGACCTGTATTACCGCCTGAATGTCTTCCCGATTCCGTTGCCGTCGTTGCGCGAACGCGTGGAAGACATCGCGCCTCTGGCGCGCCACTTTGCCCACACCCTGAGCGCCACCACCGGCAAACGCATCACCGGTTTCAGCCCCGAGGCGTTGCAGGCCATGGCGGCGTATCACTGGCCGGGCAATATTCGCGAGCTGCAAAACTGCGTGGAGCGCGCAACCATCGTCGCGGCTTCATCGGTGATCGAGGATATTGATTTGCCGGGGTATCTATTTGCTTCCAAACCGAGCGAGGGCGATGTAACCGCGCTCCTCAGCGACGGCCCAGGCGTGCCGCGGGACCTGGATGCGGCGCTGGCCGAAGTGGAGAAAGCCTACATTCTTGCGGCGTTGCAGGAGAGCAATGGGGTGCAGGCCGCGGCGGCGCAGCGGATCGGCATTTCCGAGCGCAGCTTCTGGTATCGCCTGAAGAAGCTGGGGATTCAGGTAGACAAGATCGTGCGCTGATCTGAGTGTGGGAGCTGGCTTGCCTGCGATGATCGCTCCCACGCTTCGCGTGGGAGTGCCTCTGGTGACGCTCTGCGTCACGCGCGTGGACGCGGAGCGTCGTTGGCTGCATTCCCACGCGGGAGCGTGGGAACGATCTGCCGCGTTGTGTCAGGTGTGCAGGCGTACCCACACGCTGACCAACACCGTCGCGGCCATCAACCAGGCCACGGCGGCGACTGCCAGCGATGCCTCCAACCGCAGCCGATCGACCATTACATACAGCGTCGCCAAATACACAAAGTACGGAATGATCGACCACATCCCGAACAGGATCGTGGTCTTCAAATCCGCAACTGTTCGGCCTTTGCCGACGATGTAATGGGCGATCAGCGCAAAAGTGGGAAACAGCGGCACCAAGCCTGCGATGTAATAGTTTCTGGTCTTGGCCAGCGCCGCCAGGATCAGCACCACTGCGGCGCCAAGTGCAGCCTTCAAGAACAGATCCATCAGTGACTCAACCCGTATTTCTTGACCTTGTCGAACAGGGTGGTCTTGGCCATCCCCAGTTCCTGGCTGGCCTGGGTCAGGTTCCCGCCGCTGCGTTGCAGGGCATCGTTGAGCAGGTTGCGCTCAAAGGCTTCCACCGCCTCGGTAAAGGCAACCCCTTGGTTGCCGCTGCCGGCGCCGCTTTTCTTGAAGGCGGGCAAGCCCAGGGCGAAGCGTTCGGCGACGTTGCGCAACTCACGCACGTTGCCCGGCCAGTCGTGGCTCATCAGGCTGGACAGGGTCTGGTTGTCCAGCTCCGGCACGGCGCGGTCGAAGCGTAGCGACGATTGCTGCAGGAAGTGTTCGAACAGTTGCAGGATGTCTTCGCGCCGCTCGCGCAAAGGCGGCAGTTCCAGGGTGACGACATTGAGGCGGTAGTACAGGTCGCTGCGGAACTGGCTGGCGCGGCTCAACTCGTCGAGGTCGGACTTGGTGGCAGCGATTACCCGACAATCCACTGCCACGCTCTGGTTCGAACCCAGGCGTTCCAACGTACGTTCTTGCAGCACCCGCAGCAATTTGATCTGCAGGTTGATCGGCATGCTCTCTACTTCATCGAGGAACAGCGTGCCTTGATGGGCATGCTCGATCTTGCCGATGCGACGTTTACCGGCGCCGGTGAAGGCGTTGGCCTCGTGGCCGAAAATCTCGCTTTCGAAGAGGTTCTCCGGCAGGCCACCGCAGTTGAGCGCAACGAACTGGTGGGTATGGCGTCGGCTGAAATCATGCAGGCAGCGCGCGACCAGTTCCTTGCCGGTGCCGGTTTCGCCTTCGATCAACACGTTGGCCGAGGTGTCGGCGACGTTGGCGATCAGTTCACGCAGGTTTTGCATCGCCGGCGAGCGGCCGATGATGCGGCCTTCCAGCGAGTCGCGCTCGGCCAGTTGCCGGCGTAACGACCAAACTTCCCGCGCCAGGCCGCGCTGTTCCAGGGCGCGGCGTGCCACGTCCACCAGGCGTTCGGGCGAGAAGGGTTTCTCCATGAAGTCGTAGGCGCCGTTACGCATGGCGCCCACCGCCATGGAGATATCGCCATGCCCAGTGATCAACACCACCGGCAGGCTTTTATCCATGGCCTTGAGGCGGGTCAGCAGTTCCAGGCCATCGATGCCCGGCAGGCGGATATCGCTGATGACGATGCCAGCGAAGTTCTCGCCGATGCGCTTGAGCGCTTCTTCGGCGCTGCCCACGCCGACGCTGGTGATGTCTTCGAGCGCCAGTGCTTGCTGGCAACCGAGCAGTACGTGGGGGTCGTCTTCGACGATCAGGACGGTAAGGTCTTGGGCTTGTGTATTCATGTCGACTCAGCTCGTTGAGCGCCCACCAATGGCAGGTTAAGGACAAAGGCGGTACCACCATTGGCCGGATGTTCCACGGCAAGGCTACCGCCGGTAGCGGCCGCGAGGCTTGCGGAAAGGGTCAGGCCCAGGCCCAGGCCTTGTTCGCCGGGCTTGGTGGTAAAAAAGGGTTCGAACAAATGCTTGCGCGCCTCGGGGTCGATGCCGTGGCCATTATCACGCACCAACAGGCGGTATTTGCCATCGCCGCTCTGGCCTTCCAGCCACAGTTGCGGCACCGCTTGGGCTTGCATGGCATCGAGCGCGTTACCGATCAGGTTGACCAGGATCTGCTCCAGGCGGGTCTGGTCGATCTGCAATTGGGCGTTGGCAAAGTCACGGTGCACGGTCAACGGCAGGCTGTCCAGGCGCGCGCCGAGCACCTGGAACGCGGCGTCCACGGCCTTGCCGAGGCTGGCTTCGCCCTGGTCGTCGCCGCGCCGAGCAAAGGAGCGCAGGCTGGCGGTGATGCGGCCCATGCGGTCGATCAGTTCGTTGATGGTCTTGAGGTTGGTGCTGGCGGTGTCCAGGGCGCCGCGCTCAAGGAAGCGTACGGTGTTGCCCGACAGCGTGCGCAAGGCCGCCAGCGGCTGGTTCAGTTCGTGGGCGATGCTGGTGGACATCTGGCCGATGGCCGCGAGTTTGCCGGCCTGTACCAGTTCGTCCTGGGCGCGGCGCAAGGTTTCTTCGGCCTGGCGTCGTTCGCGAATCTGGCCCTTGAGCCGTTCGTTGCTGGCGCGCAGGTCGGCGGTGCGTTCGGCAATCCGACGCTCAAGCTGGCTGTTGGCTTCCTGCAAGGCTTCCCGTGCGGCGAGGCGGGTGGCGATGACCTTGCGTCGCTCGTTCCAGGCAATCAGCAGGAAGGCGACCAGGCCGAAGGCGACGGCCACCAGGATGCCCTGGTTGATCGCGGCGCGGCGCAGGTCGTTGAGCGGGGTGAGCAGGGTGAAGTTCCACGGCGTGTCGTTCAGCGGGCGGGTCTGCGCCAGGTAGCTGACCGCGTGCTGGTCGTTGACCACTTCGGTGTTGGCCGGGAAGGTCAGTTTCTCGGTGCCTTCGTTCAGGCGCTCACGGGCCAGGGGTTGCAGTTCATTGAGCGTCGCCCAGTAATATTGCAGGCTGTGGGCCAGGCGGTCCTTGGTGTCATCGCTCAGCGGGCGTACGGCCTTGAGGCGACGCGCCGGGTCGCTGGAAAGAATAATGATGCCGTTCTCATCGCTCACGAAAGCTTCGAGGCGCGCACGTTGCCAGCGCTCTTCTAGCGCTTCGAGGCGTACCTTGACCACAGCGACGCCGATGATCTTGCCGTGCTCTTCCAGGCCATGGGCCAGGTAATAGCCGGGTTCGCCGTTGGTGCTGCCGATGCCGTAGAAACGACCGGGCTGGCCGCGTACGGCGTTCTGGAAATAGGCGCGAAAGGACAGGTCCTCACCTTGGTAACTGTCAGCATCGCGCCAGTTACTGGTGGCCAGCACGCGGCCGGTGGTGTCCATCACATAGATGGCGCGGCTGCGACTGCGGCGGTTCAGGCCTTCGAGGTAGTCGTTGACCGTCTTGCGGGTTTCCTGGTTCGGGTCGGCGAGCAGTTGGGAAACACTGGACTCCAGTTCCAGCAGGCTGGGCAGGTAGGTGTACTTGCTCAGTTCGCTTTCGACGGTGCGGGCGTGCAGCTCCAACTGGCGTTCGCCGTTGTCGCTGAGGGTGCGGATGCCGTAGTAGTCACTGACCCAGAAGCCGATATAACCCAGGCCGACCATCAGGGCGATGATCAACGGCGGCAGGAACAGTTGGCGTATCAGACGAGGCTTCACGGCAAGTGATGGCGGCGCGGCGCGATATTGATTGGGGTCGCATTTCATCACAGATGCCTTGGGTCAGCTACTTCTCGCCAGTGTAAGAGCGGGCTTGTGTGGGAGTCGGGCTTGCCCGCGATGCAGGCGCCTCGGTGTAACAGTTGCACCGAGGCGATGCCATCGCAGGCAAGCCAGCTCCCACACAAGCCCGGCTCCTACAGGACGAACGGTGTTGCTTTTAGTGCTGCAGGATTTTCTCGAGGAAGTGCTGCGCACGCTCGGAGCGTGCGCTGATGTCGCCGAAGAACTCTTCCTTCGGGCAGTCTTCGATGATCTTGCCGGCGTCCATGAAGATCACGCGGTCGGCCACTTTGCGCGCAAAGCCCATTTCGTGGGTCACACACATCATGGTCATGCCTTCGTGGGCCAGTTGCACCATCACGTCGAGCACTTCGTTGACCATTTCCGGGTCCAGCGCCGAGGTCGGTTCGTCGAACAGCATGACGATCGGGTCCATGGCCAGGGCGCGGGCAATCGCCACACGTTGTTGCTGGCCGCCGGAGAGCTGGCCAGGATGCTTGTGGGCGTGAGCCGACAAGCCCACGCGGTCGAGCAGTTGCAGGCCCTTCTTGGTGGCTTCTTCCTTGCTGCGGCCCAATACCTTGATCTGCGCGATGGTCAGGTTTTCGGTGATGGTCAGGTGCGGGAACAGCTCGAAGTGCTGAAACACCATGCCCACGCGCGAACGCAGTTTTGGCAGGTTGGTCTTCGGGTCGGCGATGGAGGTGCCGTCGACGACAATGTCGCCTTTCTGGAACGGTTCCAGCGCGTTCACGCACTTGATCAGGGTGGATTTGCCCGAGCCGGATGGCCCGCACACCACGATCACTTCGCCTTTTTTAACCTCAGTGCTGCAATCGGTCAGCACCTGGAAGTCGCCATACCACTTGTTGATGTTCTTGATAGAGATCATACGGCAAACCTTTTTTGCAGACGCTTGACCAGCAGCGAGGCGGAAAAGCTGATGATGAAGTAGACGACACCGGCAAAGATCAGGAACTCGTTGGAGCGGCCGATGATGTCGCCGTTGGAGCGGGCGGAGTTGAGGAAGTCCACCAGGCCCACGGTGTAGACCAGGGAGGTGTCCTGGAACAGGATGATCGACTGTTGCAGCAGCAACGGCGTCATCTTGCGGAACGCCTGGGGCAGGATGATCAGGCGCATGGTCTGGCCGTAGGTCATGCCCATGGCTTGTGCCGCCGCCATCTGGCCCTTGGGAATCGACTGCACGCCGGCTCGTACGATTTCGCAGAAGTACGCAGCCTCGAACATCATGAACGCCACGACGCAGGAGGTGAACGCGCCGATCGGGGTGTCTTCGCCGGTGATCCAGCGCAGCACGAACGGCACCGCCAGGTAGAACCAGGTGATCACCAGCAGCAGCGGGATCGAGCGGAAGTAGTTCACATAGGCGCCGGCCACGCGGGACAGCAGTTTATTGGACGACAAGCGCATCAGGGCCAGAATGGTCCCGATGATGATGCCGCCGACCACACCCATGACCATCAGCTTCAAGGTCATGACCATGCCGTTCCACAGGCCCGGGATGGCGGGGATGATGCCGCTGAAATCGAAGTCCATTATTTGCCCCCCACGGAGATCAGGCCGGGCACTGCGACTTTCTTCTCGACCACGCGCATCAGCAGCATCAGGCTCATGTTCAGGGTGAAGTAGATCAGCGTGGCCAGGGTGAAGGCTTCAAACAGGTTGGCCGAGAACTCGGCGGTCTGTTTGGTTTGCGCCAGCAGTTCCATCAAGCCGATCAAGGACGCCACGGAGGAGTTCTTGAACACGTTGAGGAATTCCGAGGTAAGCGGCGGAATGATGATGCGGTAAGCCTGGGGCAGCAGCACGTTCCAGTAGATCTGCGGCAGCTTGAAGCCCATGGCGCGCGCCGCGGATTCCTGGCCCCGTGGCAGCGCCTGGATACCGGTACGCACTTGCTCGCACACACGGGCGGCAGTGAACAGGCCCAGGCACACTACGACACTCAGGTAGGCCGAAGTGGTCGGGTTCAGGTCTTGTTTGTACCAGTCCTGCAGGTTCTGCGGCAGCATGTCCGGTACCAGGAAGTACCAGATGAACAGCTGAACCAGCAGCGGCACGTTACGAAACAGTTCCACGTAGCAGGTCGCGATGCCCGATACGAGGCGGTTTGGCACCGTGCGCATGACCCCCAGAATGGAGCCCAGCAGCAAGGCGATAATCCATGCCACGACAGCGATGGCGATGGTCCAGCCCAGCCCGGAGAGGTACCAGTCGAGATAAGTCTCGCTGCCCACGCCGGTGGACTTGAAGAACACGCCCCAGTCCCAGTTGTAATTCATTAGGGTCTCCCCTCGAGATCGATCGATGTACAAGCACCCGCTTGGGGAAGATCCGTTCCCGCCTGACGTTGAACGCCAGGCACACACGATCGGCTCGAAAACCGCCAGGTCGAGTGTTCCAAGTTAAAACCAGCAGGTAATTACAGACGCCTGAGGGAGGGTTGGCTCCCTCAGGACATAAGCTTAGTCAGGTATCAGATTTTTACTTCTGGCGCTGGTTTGTCGCTAGGGTTAGCGATCAGCTCCTTGACCTTGTCGCTCATCGGGAAGTTCAGGTTCAGGCCTTTCGGTGGGATCGGGCTTTCGAACCATTTGGCGTAGATCTTGTTGATCTCGCCGGACTTGTACAGGGCGACAATGGCGTCATCCACGGCTTTCTTGAAGTCCGGGTCGCCTTTGCGAACCATGCATGCATAGGCTTCGAATGACTGCGGAGTGCCGGTGATAACCCAGTCATCGGGCTTCTTGGCCTTGGCTTCTTCACCGGCCAGCAGGGCGTCGTCCATCATGAATGCAACGGCACGGCCGCTTTCGAGCATCTGGAAGGATTCGCCGTGGTCTTTGGCGGAGATAACGTTCATGCCCATCTGCTTGTCGGCGTTCATCGCCTTGATGATGCGCTCGGACGTGGTGCCGGCGGTGGTCACGACGTTTTTGCCTTTCAGGTCGGCAAAGTCAGCGTAGGACGGCTTGCCTTCCTTGTCTTTCTTGACCAGCAGGCGGGTGCCGATTTCGAAGATGTTGACGGTGAAGTCAACTTGCTGGGCGCGTTCGGCGTTATTGGTGGTGGAGCCGCACTCCAGATCCGCGGTGCCGTTCTGGATCAACGGGATACGGGTTTGCGAGGTCACCAGGTTGTACTTGGCTTTGAGGTCGGGTTTGTTCAGGTCTTTTTTCAGTTGCTCGACAACGGCCAACTGGATGTCGTGGGAGTAGCCCACGGGTTTGCCCGAACCATCCGCGATGTAGGAAAACGGAATGGAGCTGTCGCGGTGAGCGAGAGTGATGGTGCCGGAGTCGTTGATTTTCTTCAGTGTGCCGGTGAGTTCGGCGGCAAAAACTGGAGTGCTGATCAGAGCAGCAGCGATAGCTGCGCCCAGGATATGGGGAACGATGCGCATCAATACTTCCTCGACATTTGTTTTTTTTATGAAGCCAGCTGAACGGCTCTCTTGTACAGCAACTGCCCGTGACGGCTCCTAAGGCGCCTCAGGCAATCGTTGAAGAGTGTAGAGCATGAGTCGTGCCATACCGAAAATAAAAGGATAACTACATGATTTATATGGAAATTAACTTTTTGTTTCGATGATATTTTCGGTCTTTGATCCGGCAAACCGAATAGAGCAGAGGGGCACGTTCGGAAAACCGAATAGTCTGTAAGAGCGAGCTTGCTCGCTAAAAACGCAAAAACGCCGCGTTTATGCTGAATAAACGCGGCGCTCTCTAGTTTTTTG
This sequence comes from Pseudomonas sp. DW-iso17, assembly GCF_058725345.1. Lineage (NCBI taxonomy): Bacteria > Pseudomonadati > Pseudomonadota > Gammaproteobacteria > Pseudomonadales > Pseudomonadaceae > Pseudomonas > Pseudomonas sp. DW-iso17. The sequence goes on from NZ_JBZXEA010000009.1 coordinate 82,275, forward strand.
CGAGCAAGCTCGCTCCTACAGTCAGGCGGTCAGGCCGCTTCGATCTTGCTGCGGTTCTGCTCGACCTTGGACAAATAGCGTTGCAGGTTTTCCTGCTCCTGCTCGGTGGTGAACAGGCCAAGCTTGGTACGGCGCCATAGCACGTCCTGCGGTTGCGTCACCCACTCTTCGGCGCACAGATAGTCGACTTCGCGGCTATACAGGCCGCCACCCAGGTGGTCACCCAGATCGGCGAGCGTTTGCACGCCCTCCAGCAAGCGCCAGGTGCGGCTGCCGTAAGTGGTGGACCAGCGGCGGGCGATCTCGCTCGGTACCCAGTCGAACTTGGCGCGGATGGCGTCAGCCAGGGCTTCAGGGGTGGTCATGTCTTCACCGCCGGGCAGGCTGGCCGTGGCGGTCCAGCTAGGGCGCATCTGGGTGAAGTACGGCGCCAGTTGGGCCATGGCCGACTCGGCCAGTTTGCGATAGGTGGTCAGCTTGCCGCCGAATACCGACAGGATCGGCGCTTCGCCGGTGCCGCCGGACAAGGCCAGGGTGTAATCGCGCGTGATGGCCGATGGGTTGTCGGACTCGTCGTTGCACAGCGGGCGCACGCCGGAGTAAGTGTGGACGATATCGTCACGGCTCAGTTGTTTCTTGAAGTGCGCGTTGACCACTTTGAGCATGTAGTCGGTTTCGCCTTCGGTGATCGCCACTGCAGCCGGGTCGCCGGTGTATTCGCGGTCGGTGGTGCCGATGATCGTCAAGTGGTTCAGGTACGGAATAGTGAAGACGATGCGCTGGTCTTCGTTCTGCAGGATGTGCGCGTGGGCGCCTTCGTACAGGCGCGGCACGATCAGGTGGCTGCCTTGAATCAGGCGGATGCCGTAGGGCGAATCCAGCTTCAGGTCGTCCTTGATGAATTTGGCCACCCAAGGGCCGGCAGCATTCACCAGGGCGCGGGCGCGGATCGAGAACAGGCTGCCGTCGGCACGCTCCATGTTCATTTCCCACAGGCCGTTACTGCGATGGGCGCTGACGCAACGGGTCTGCGTGTGGATGTGCGCGCCTTTCTCGCGGGCCGCCATGGCGTTGAGCACGACCAAGCGGGCGTCATCGACCCAGCAGTCGGAGTATTCGAAGCCTCGGGTAATTTCACTTTTCAGCGGGCTGTCGGCACCGAACTTGAGGCTTTTGGAGCCTGCCAGTTTTTCGCGCTTGCCCAAGTGGTCATACAGGAACAAGCCAGCGCGAATCATCCACGCCGGGCGCAAGTGCGGGCGGTGCGGCAGCACGAAGCGCATTTGCTTGACGATGTGTGGGGCTTTGCCTAGCAGCACCTCACGTTCGGCCAGGGCTTCGCGCACCAGGCGGAATTCGTAGTGTTCCAGGTAACGCAGGCCGCCGTGGATCAGCTTACTGCTGGCCGAGGAGGTGTGGCTGGCCAAGTCATCCTTTTCGCAAAGGAATACCGACAAACCGCGACCGGCTGCGTCTGCCGCAATCCCGACGCCATTGATCCCGCCACCAATTACGGCAACGTCATAGACTTCGGCAAGCGGTGGAGCAGGCAAGGTGGAAGGGTTCATCGGCTGGCCTCGCGATCTTTTCGTCTTGGAATTCGAACATTAATGTTCATTTGCGAAAATGGTAGCTGATAATTGCGGGCACAGCCACCCGACTTCGATTGAAAAAACTCATCGAAGGGCGGAGAAAGGAAGAATTATGAACAAAGGTGAATGTATGGGTGTGAGTGAGGCCGTCATCGCGGGCAAGCCCGGCTCCCACATTTAATCGCATTTCAAACTGTGGGAGTCGGGCTTGCCCGCGATGACGCCTGAACAGGCGCTAAACGACTTCCAGCCGCACCTTGTGCTCATTCAGCACTTGCACCAAGGCCGGCACCGGCTGCTGGTCAGTCACCAGGCAGTCCACCAGGCTGATCGGCCCCAGGCGAATCATGGCATTGCGCCCGAATTTGCTGGAGTCTGCCGCCAGAATCACTTGCCGCGCATTGGCGATGATGGCCTGGGAAACCCGCACTTCTTGGTAATCGAAGTCCAGCAGGCTGCCGTCCTCGTCGATCCCGCTGATGCCCACCAGGGCAAAGTCGACCTTGAACTGGTTGATGAAGTCGACACTGGCTTGGCCCACCACGCCACCGTCACGGCGCACATTGCCGCCGGTGAGCAACACATCGAAGTCGTCCTTGGCGCTGAGCATGGTGGCAACGTTGAGGTTGTTGGTGATGATTTTCAGGTGGTTGTGATTGAGCAGCGCACGGGCGATGGATTCGGTGGTGGTGCCAATGTTGATGAACAGCGAGGCATGATCGGGAATCTGCGCGGCGATGGCTTCACCGATGCGTTGCTTCTCGTCGCGCATCTGGTCGGCACGCATGGCGTACGCGGTGTTCTCGACACTGGAGTCATAGGCTGCGCCGCCGTGGTAGCGGCGCAACAGGTTGGCGTCCGCCAGCTGGTTGATATCGCGGCGGATGGTTTGCGGGGTGACAACGAATAGCTGCGCCATTTCCTCGATACTGACGTAGCCGCGTTCGCGGACCAGTTCGAGGATTTGTTGTTGGCGGGGAGGCAGATTCATGGGGCGTCCTTTGGGCTGCCATACAAAAGTGGCCCATGATGACGCAGGAATCCGCTCCCTGCCAGTTACAACCTACCGTAAGCCAGCGCTTGGCTTATTCGGCGCCTTCGTGCGGCTCCCAGTCACGGGTGCGGCTCACGGCTTTTTGCCAGCCGGCATAGAGCTTTTCTTTGGCCGCTTCATCCAGCTGTGGTTCGAACTCGCGCTCGATCACTGCTTTGCCGCGCAACTCGTCCAGGCTGCCCCAGAAGCCACACGCCAGGCCGGCCAGGTAGGCTGCGCCCAAGGCAGTGGTCTCACGCATTTGCGGGCGTTCTACCTGGGTGCCGAGGATGTCGGCCTGGAATTGCATCAGGAAGTTGTTGGCAACCGCGCCGCCGTCCACGCGCAGGGCCTTGAGGCGTTCGCCCGAGTCCTGTTGCATGGCGTCGAGGACGTCGCGGGTCTGGTAGGCAATCGACTCCAGGGCTGCGCGAATAATGTGGTCTACGCGTACGCCACGGGTCAGGCCGAACAGTGCGCCACGGGCATACGGGTCCCAGTAGGGCGCGCCGAGGCCGGTGAAGGCGGGTACCAGGTACACGCCGTTGCTGTCCTTGACCTTGCCGGCAAAGTATTCGGTGTCGTGGGCATCGTTGATGATCTTCAGCTCGTCACGCAGCCATTGCACGGTGGAGCCGCCGTTGAAGACCGCGCCTTCCAGGGCATAGGCCACCTCACCGCGCGGGCCGCAGGCAATGGTGGTGAGCATGCCGTGCTTGGATTTCACCGCCTTGTCGCCGGTGTTCATCAGCAGGAAGCAGCCGGTGCCGTAGGTGTTCTTGGCCTGGCCCGCCTCCACGCACATCTGGCCAAACAGGGCCGCTTGCTGGTCACCGGCAATGCCGCCGATAGCGATGCCGCTCTTGGTACGGCCATAGATTTGCGACGATGACTTCACTTCAGGGAGCATTTCCCGTGGGATGTCGAGAATCTCCAGCATCTTCGCATCCCACTCCAGGGTGTGGATGTTGAAGAGCATGGTGCGCGACGCATTGGTGTAGTCGGTGACGTGGGTCTTGCCGCCGGTAAATTTCCAGATCAGCCAGCTGTCGACGGTGCCGAACAGCAGTTCGCCATTGCGCGCACGTTCGCGACTGCCTTCGACGTTGTCGAGGATCCACTTGAGCTTGGTGCCGGAGAAGTACGGGTCGGTCACAAGGCCCGTGGTGTCGCTGATGTATTGCTCATGGCCGTCGCGCTTGAGCTGCTGGCAGATCTCGGTGCTGCGACGGCACTGCCAGACGATGGCGTTGTAGATCGGGCGGCCGGTGATCTTGTCCCAGACCACCGTGGTTTCACGCTGGTTGGTGATACCGATGGCGGCCACCTGGTCATGGTGCAGGCCGGCCTGGGCCAGCGCCTCAACCATCACCGCGCTCTGGGTGGCGAAGATTTCCATCGGGTCATGTTCAACCCAGCCCGCCTGCGGGTAGTGCTGGACGAATTCACGCTGGGCGGTACACACCACGTTGGCGTCACGATCGAAGATGATCGCCCGGGAACTGGTGGTGCCCTGATCAAGGGCAATGATGTAGTTCTTATTCTGAAGGTCGGTCATGTCAATTGCCTTGGACGAAATAAGGAAGTCAGAAATCAGCCTGGGCCGCGAAGGGCAGGGGACCAGGCTGGCGCTTTCAGGAAATACGAGTCTTGCCGTTGACAGCCGTGTCAGGTGTTTCTTCAGCGATAGCCGGTGCTGCGCTCGGCAGATGGCGGGCAATCAGCCCGCGATAGGCCGCAGCACCCAGGCATGCGCCGACAATCGGGGCGAAAATCGGCACCAGGAAGTAAGGAATATCTCGACCGCCAGTAAAGGCCATTTCACCCCAACCGGCGAAAAAGGTCATCAGCTTGGGGCCGAAATCCCGTGCCGGGTTCATCGCAAAGCCGGTCAGGGGGCCCATGGCGCTACCAATCACCGCGATCAGCAAACCGATCAGCAGGGGCGCCAGGGGGCCGCGTGGCAGGCCGTTGTTATCGTCGGTGAGGGCCATGATCACGCCCATCAGGATGGCGGTGATGACCATTTCCACCAGGAATGCCTGGGCCGTGCTCAGCAGCGCATGAGGATAGGTGGAGAACACCGAGGCCAATTCCAGGCTGGCTTGGGAGCCGCGGACCATGTGGTGGGTTTGTTCGTAATCGAAAAACAGATTGCTGTAGAGCGTGTACACCAGGGCGGCGGAGCAAAAGGCGCCGGCGACCTGGGCAAGAATATAGAAGGGCAGTTTGCGCTTTTCAAAATCGGCAAAGATGCACAGGGCGATACTGACCGCTGGGTTGAGGTGAGCCCCGGAAATACCGGCACTCAGGTAGATCGCCATGCTCACGCCGACCCCCCAGATGATACTGATTTCCCACAAGCCAAAGCTCGCACCCGCGACCTTGAGCGCGGCGACGCATCCTGTGCCGAAGAAGATCAGCAGCGCGGTGCCCAGGAATTCGGCCATGCATTGGCTCGAAAGTGAAGGCTGTTGAAGAGCAGTTGTCATGGAAAACCTCAATTGTTGTTCTTGTCTTGCGCACGGCCTCAACGGGCAGTTGCGCGATATTCACCACGAGAAGGATCCCCATCCTGGATCGCGGCTTACTGCGGAGTACCAGAGGATTATTCCTACGGTATTCGGAAACGAAAAAATATAGACAAGAATGACCGCTGTCAAAGGTCGAAAGTGAACCATTGGTCATTTCCGAACTATTGGTGTGATGAATGATCATGGCCAAGGCGCGTTGCTTAAGCGGTAATAGGTCTGTGCTAGAGCGTTTTAGGTAGGCTTGGCCTAGAATTGGCCATCAGTTTGCCCGCCCGGAGCCGCTATGACCCCTGCATTGGACCTGTTGAAAAAAGTTCGCGCCGAACATCGTGTGCATAGTTATGAACATGATCCCAAGGCAGCCTCGTATGGGCTGGAGGCCGCGGAGAAATTGAGCCTGGACCCGGCCCAGGTGTTCAAGACGCTGCTGGCGAGCAGTGAGAAGGGTGAATTGTTGGTGGCGGTGGTGCCGGTCGTCGGAAGTCTGGACTTGAAAGCCCTGGCTCACGCTGCGGGTGTGAAGAAAGTCGAAATGGCTGACCCGGCAGCGGCGCAGCGCTCCACGGGTTATCTGTTGGGCGGCATCAGTCCGTTGGGGCAGAAAAAGCGCCTGCGCACGTTTATCGATGAAACGGCGCAACCCTTTGCAACGATTTTTGTCAGCGCGGGCAGAAGAGGCCTGGAAGTTGAATTGCCAGCGGCGGTGCTGGCAGAACACACCCAGGCCAAATTCGCACCGATCGGTCGGGCCTGATAATCATCTTTGAAGTCTATGAGGATCAAATGTGGAAGCTGGCTTGCCTGCGATAGCATCAACGCGGTGTAACAGATAACCCGAGTTGTCTGTATCGCAGGCAAGCCAGCTCCCACAGTTTGATCCGGTTTCGTCAGTGAGCGACGCTGTGGCGGCGCACGCCTGACTCAACAGCGGGAATCTGCGCCGCTGTGCTGCCGGATGCCTGGAACACCACCAAATGTTCAGCCGCCACACGGATCCCCACCTCTGCGCCCACTTGGTGATCGGCATGGCTGGGGAAAATCGACTCTAATTGCGCGCCGGTCGGCAGCTGTAACCGGTACAGCGTTGAGGCGCCGAGGAAGGTCTTGCCGACGATCCGGGCTTTCAACGCGCTGTCCGGCGCATACACGATGTCGTCCGGGCGCAGCAGCACATCCACTGCTGCACCGGTCGGCAAGGTATAGGCTCGGTTTCCGCGCAAGTCGCCCAGTTCAGTGCTGACCGATTCCGGTGAGTTCAGCAGCCCACGGATGAAATACCCCTGGCCGATGAAACTGGCAACGTAAGGCGTCTGCGGTTCGTGATAGAGGTTGTAGGGTGTGTCCCACTGCTCTAGTCGGCCTTCCTTGAAGACCCCGACGTGATCGCTGACGGCGAAGGCCTCTTCCTGATCATGGGTCACCAGGATCGCGCTAGTGCCGCGTGCCTTGAGGATGTCGCGCACTTCATGGCTGAGCTTGCGGCGCAGTTCGCCATCGAGGTTGGAAAAGGGTTCATCCAGCAACAGCAGCTGCGGCTCCGGCGCCAGGGCGCGGGCGAGGGCGACGCGTTGTTGCTGGCCACCGGAAAGCTCATGGGGGAAGCGCTTGCCCAGGTTCTTCAAGTTGACCAGTTCCAGCAACTCGGCGACCACGCGCTCTTTTTGCGGGTGTTTGCGAATGCCAAAGGCGATGTTGTCAGCCACGCTCAGGTGCGGGAACAATGCGTAGTCCTGGAACACCATGCCGATGCGACGCTTCTCCGGCGCGAGGGTGAAACCGGCGCGGGAGATGACGTCGCCCGCCAGGCTGATTTCGCCTTCATGCACCGGCTCAAAGCCTGCGATCGCGCGCAGGGTAGTGGTCTTGCCGCAGCCCGAAGAGCCGAGCAGGCAACCGATATCACCGGCGTTGAGGTGCAGGTTGAGGTTCTGCACCACCCGCTGGTCTTGATAGCCGCATGCCAGATTGCGCAGGTTCAGCAGTAATGGCTGGCTCATGCGTGGTGGTACGACGGCGGGACGAGGAATTCGAGCAAGGCTTTTTGCGCATGCAGGCGGTTCTCGGCCTGATCCCACGCGACTGAGCGCGGATCGTCGAGCAGGTCCTGGCTGATTTCTTCGCCCCGGTGGGCGGGTAGGCAGTGCATGAACAGCACCTCCGGCGCGGCCAGGTCGAGCAACGCGCGAGTCACCTGGAACGGCGCGAACCGGGCCAGGCGCTTGGCGGTTTCGTCTTCCTGGCCCATGGAGGTCCAGACGTCTGTGCTGACCAGGTGCGCGCCGACCACTGCGTCTTTTGGATCGCGCAGCAGTTGCACACGGCCATCGGCCTTGGCCATGAACTCGGCGCTGGGCTCGTAGCCTTCAGGGCAGGCGATACGCAGGTGGAAGTCGAACTGGATCGCCGCTTCTATATAGCTGTTGCACATATTGTTGCCGTCGCCGATCCAGGCCACGGTCTTGCCTTGGATCGAGCCACGGTGTTCGAGGAAGGTTTGCATGTCGGCCAGCAACTGGCAGGGATGCAGGTCATCGGACAGGCCGTTGATCACGGGCACACGGGAGTTGGCGGCAAATTCGGTCAAGGTGCTGTGGGCGAAGGTACGGATCATCACGGCATCGAGCATGCGCGACATCACGATGGCGCAATCGCTGATCGGCTCACCACGGCCCAACTGGGTGTCGCGCGGTGACAGGAAGATGGCCTGGCCACCCAGCTGGATCATGCCGGCTTCGAACGACAGGCGTGTGCGCGTCGAGGACTTTTCGAAAATCATCCCGAGCACCCGGTTTTTCAACGGCTCAAACAGTACACCGCGGTTACGCAGGTCTTTAAGCTCAATGCCGCGACGGATCACGCTGACCAGCTCTTCGGGCGTGCAATCCATCAGGGAGAGAAAGTGCCTTGCGCTCATCATTAACTACCTTTTGCAACAGACCGCAGATACTCAAAGCCTTGTTTATTGCGACAACGGGCGAGACCTGCGGCGAAAGCCGCACGGGGCGACGAAATAGGGGAAGACGCGATATTGACATTAAATGTCGCGTTTTACCAATAGGGCTACGGCTTTAGGGATGTTCAAGCAGGGCGCTGGCGCGCGTTTGAAGACGATTTCCTGACAGCAGCGAGCCATTTGTACACTGGCGTCCAGGCCTTTTGCAATGCGCGGGGGCGGGCTTGGGCCAGGCCGCGTCGGTTTCAGCGCCTGCTGGCAAGGTTTCTGAAACATTTGCTCATGCTTAGCCATGCCCTGGCCTATGCCTGTCGATTCACAACGCGAAGGTTGCTGGCGCCCCAAGTGGTCGCGGCCCATAGTTGAGCCAAAGCCCCTATAAAAGAGACTGGCCATGACCAAGACTCTCCACCACCGTGCCTGCCACCTGTGCGAAGCCATCTGCGGCCTCACCCTGGAAACCACCCAAGGCGAAGACGGTCGCCTGGCGATCACCTCGATCAAGGGCGACCCTCTGGACAGTTTCAGTCGCGGCCACATCTGCCCCAAAGCCGTGGCCCTGCAGGACATCCAGAATGACCCGGACCGCCTGCACCAACCCATGCGGCGGGTGGGCAGCGAATGGCAGCCGATTGGCTGGGATGAAGCCTTTGCCCTGGTGGCCGAGCGGCTTGCGGGTATCCAGGCGCGGCATGGGCAGAACGCGGTGGCGGTGTATCAGGGCAACCCCAGTGTGCATAACTATGGGTTGATGACCCACAGTAACTACTTTCTAGGGCTGTTGAAGACGCGCAATCGCTTTTCCGCGACCTCGGTAGACCAGCTGCCTCATCACCTCACCAGCCATCTGATGTACGGCCACGGCCTGTTGTTGCCCATCCCCGACATCGACCAGACCGACTTCATGTTGATCCTCGGCGGCAACCCGCTGGCCTCCAATGGCAGCATCATGACCGTGCCCGATGTGGAAAAACGCCTCAAGGCCATCCAGGCGCGGGGCGGAAAAGTGGTGGTGGTCGACCCGCGGCGCAGCGAGACGGCAGCCATCGCCGACCAGCACGTATTCGTACGCCCCGGCGGCGATGCGGCGTTGTTGTTTGGGGTGCTCAACACGTTGTTCACAGAAGGGCTGACACGCGACAGCCATTTGCCGGTGGAAGGCCTGGATGATGTACGCAAGGCGATTGCCGGCTTCGATGCCGAGGCCATGAGCCGCCAGTGTGCGGTGCCTGCCGAGCAGATCCGCCAGTTGGCCAGGGACTTCGCCGGCGCTGACAAGGCCGTTTGTTATGGCCGCATGGGGGTCTCGACCCAGGCGTTTGGCACGCTGTGCCATTGGCTGGTGCAACTGATCAACCTGGTGACCGGCAATCTGGACCGCGTCGGCGGCGCGCTCTGCACCAGCCCCGCGGTGGACCTGGTGGCCTCCACCAGCGGCGGCCATTTCAACCGCTGGCAGAGCCGCGTGTCCGGACGCCCGGAGTACGGTGGAGAACTGCCGGTGTCGGCGCTGGCCGAAGAAATGCTGACCGAGGGTGAAGGGCAGATCCGCGCCCTCGTGACGGTGGCCGGCAACCCGGTGCTGTCCACACCTAACGGTCGCCAATTGGAGCAAGCACTGGACGGGTTGGAATTCATGGTCAGCATCGACCTGTATATCAACGAGACCACGCGTTATGCCGACCTGATCTTGCCCTCCACCTCGGCGCTGGAAAACGATCACTACGACACCACCTTCAATCTGTTTGCGGTGCGCAATGTCACGCGTTTCAATCGTGCCATCCTGCCCAAGCCTGAGGGGGCGTTGCATGACTGGGAGATTTTTGTCGGCTTGGCCAAGGCGTTTGCGGCGCACACTGGCGCGGTGCTCAAGCCCACCCTGCCACCGGCACAGATGATCGACTTCGGCCTGCGTGCGGGTGCCTATGGTGACGCATCCAGTCATAAACTGTCGGTGGCCATGCTGGCGGATCATCCCCATGGCGTGGACCTGGGGCCGCTCAAGCCCAACCTCGGGGCACGTTTGAAAACCGCGGATGGCAAGGTGCAAGCGGCACCGGCCGTGATCCTGGCAGACCTGGCGCGTTTCACCGCGCAGCCGTTGCCGGTGGCCGACGAACTGCTATTGATTGGCAGGCGGCATGTGCGCAGCAATAATTCCTGGATGCATAACTATCACCGGCTGGTGAAGGGTAAGCCACGCCATCAACTGCTGATGCACCCCGATGATCTGGCTAGCCGTCAGTTGAGCGATGGCCAGCGGGTGCGGGTGAGTTCGCGTATCGGTATGGTCGAAGTGGAAGTAGCGGCCAGCACGGACATGATGCCGGGTGTGGTCAGCTTGCCTCACGGCTGGGGCCACGGTCGCCCGGGCGTGCAGATGAGCATCGCGAGCAACCAGCCGGGGGCGAGTGCGAATGACTTGACCGACGAGCGGCAATTGGATGAGTTGTCGGGTAATGCGGCGCTCAATGGCGTACCGGTGAAGGTGGCGGCGGCCTGAGCATCCTGCTGGATTTTTGCGTTACAATGCGCCACCGTGCCGACCCGTGAGTCGCAAAGTTCCTGCAGAGGTGTTCCATGGATATCATCGAAACGATCAAAGAGCAGATTGCCAACAACACCATTCTGCTTTACATGAAAGGCGCTCCAAACGCGCCTCAGTGCGGTTTCTCCGCGAAAGCGTCCCAGGCAGTCATGGCATGTGGCGAGAAGTTCGCTTACGTGGATATCCTGCAAAACCCCGAGATCCGCGCCAACCTGCCAAAGTACGCCAACTGGCCGACTTTCCCGCAGTTGTGGGTAGCCGGTGAGCTGGTTGGCGGTAGCGACATCATCACTGAAATGGCAGCTGATGGTTCGCTGCAAGCGCTGATCAAAGACGCAGCGCAAAAAGCAGCAGTCAAGACTGACGCCTAATTGGCGAGCAATAAAAAGCCCCGCTTCTCTGGTGAGAGCGGGGCTTTTTTGTGCCTGAACGCTACGGGTTATTCACCCATCTGCGATTGCAGGTAATTCTCCAGGCTGACCTTGTCGATCAGGCCCAACTGGGTTTCAAGCCAGTCGATATGCTCTTCCTGATCTTCCAGGATATCTTCCAACAGTTCACGGCTGCCGAAATCGCCCTTGGTTTCGCAGTGAGCGATACCAGCCTTCAGGTCGCTGTGGCTCTTGCGCTCGAAGCCCAGGTCGCTGCTGATCATTTCCTGGGTGTGCTCGCCGATGTTCAGCTTGCCCAAGTCCTGTACGTTCGGCAGGCCTTCCAGGAACAGGATGCGCTTGATCAGCGCGTCGGCGTCCTTCATGGCCTTGATCGACTCTTTGTATTCACGCTTGCCGAGCTTTTCCAGGCCCCAATCGTCGTACATGCGCGCATGCAGAAAGTACTGATTGATCGCGACCAGTTCATTGGCAAGGATTTTGTTGAGTTGCTGGATGACTGAGATGTCGCCTTTCATGACTGGGGTCCTGCCCTGTAATAGCTGTGTATAGGGCGGAGTCTGAGCGGTGAAAATCTTAGTGTCAAACCTAAGTTATTGAATAATAAATGAAAATTAATCGGAATAAGAATGTTTGTGTTCCGCGTCTTGGCGCTAACTATTTGAATTGATGGCATAAAAAAACCGGACACTAGGTCCGGTTCTTCAAAACATGCCTATTCAGGCGTGTTTAAATTCTGCTGGGTAGGGGAGCGCGGCCTGGGCTGTTTGCAGCTGCGTCAGGGTTTCCCGTACCACTTGCTTGGCCAGGCAAGCACATTTGCCACACTGGCTGGCAACGCCGGTGGTTTCACGTACTTCCTTATAGCTGCAGCAACCTTCGTAGATTGCTTCGCGGATTTGTCCGTCGGTGACGCCAGTGCAGAGGCAGACATACATAAGTGAGAACCGTCGCGGGTTTATGGCTTAAGTGCGATGGATCTTAATGTTAACGAGAATGATTGTCAAAATAGTTTCAGCAGCAATCCGGGGGGAATTGCCCGTGCGCTGACGAACGGTTTTTTCGGTGTATGATGGTCGGTCTTCACGAAGCGTGATTGCGTCATATTTCTGTCTGTTTCCACAGGCAGATTCGACCGGTCCTTTTACTTCAATCGTCACCCCTATATCAGGAGATATCCAATGAGCGTACTCGTCGGTAAACAAGCCCCGGATTTCGACGTACCAGCCGTCCTCGGCAATGGCGAAATCGTAGACAGCTTCAAGCTGTCTGAAGCCATCAAAGGCAAATACGGCCTGGTGTTCTTCTACCCGCTGGACTTCACCTTCGTCTGCCCTTCGGAGCTGATCGCCCTGGACCACCGCATGGACGATTTCAAGGCGCGCAACGTTGAAGTGGTCGCGGTTTCCATCGACTCCCATTTCACCCACAACGCCTGGCGCAACACCGCCATCAATGACGGCGGTATCGGTAAAGTCAAATACACCATGGCTGCCGACATGAAGCACGACATCGCCAAGGCCTACGACGTTGAGTCCGAAGGCGGCGTGGCGTTCCGTGGCGCGTTCCTCATCGATGACAAGGGCGTTGTGCGCTCGCAGATCATCAACGACCTGCCGCTGGGCCGTAACATGGAAGAGCTGATCCGCCTGGTCGACGCGCTGCAATTCCACGAAGAGCACGGCGAAGTCTGCCCTGCCAACTGGAAAAAAGGCGACAAAGGCATGAACGCTTCGCCAGAAGGCGTTGCGGCTTACCTGACCGAGAACGCTGGCAAGCTGTAAGCCAACGTCACGGTAAAAAAAACCGGCCTGAAAAGGCCGGTTTTTTTATGCGCGGGATTTGACTTCAGTCGTTGAAGTCTTCCCAGCCGCCCATCTGCTTCCAGCGGTTGACGATGCCGCAGAACAGCTCGGCGGTCTTCTCGGTGTCGTAGCGGGCCGAGTGGGCTTCACGCCCGTCAAAGTCGATACCGGCCGCCTGGCAGGCTTTGGCCAGAACGGTCTGACCGTAGGCCAGGCCTGCAAGCGTTGCGGTGTCGAAACTGGAGAACGGATGAAACGGGTTGCGCTTCATGTCCAACCGCGCCACGGCGGCGTTCAGGAAGCCCAGGTCGAAACTGCTGTTGTGACCGACCAGGATCGCACGTTTGCAGCCATTGGCCTTCAATGCCTTGCGCACGCCACGGAAGATGTCGGTCAGCGCCGCTTCTTCACTTACCGCCATGCGCAGTGGGTGGTCGAGCTTGATCCCGGTGAATTCCAGGGCAGCGGCTTCGATATTGGCGCCTTCAAACGGCTCGACGCGAAAGAAATGGGTGTGCTCCGGGTACACAAAGCCCTGTTCGTCCATGCCGATGGTGGTTGCGGCAATTTCCAGCAAGGCATCGGTGGCGCAGTTGAAACCACCGGTTTCTACGTCGATGACGACCGGCAGATAGCCGCGAAAACGCTCGGCCATCGGATGGCGCGAGCCACCACCGCCGTGCTCTTGTTCGTCGTCGTAATGGTCTTCACTCACTTGCTTTCCTCCAGCAGGCGCCAGCGCAGTGTTTCACCGGCGCGCAGCGGGATAACGGTCAGCTCGCCAAACGGCAGGCTGGCAGGGGCGGTCCAGTCTTCACGAACCAGGGTAATGCGGTCGGTATTCGCCGGCAGGCCGTAGAAACGCGGGCCGTTGAGGCTGGCGAAACCTTCGAGCTTGTCCAGAGCATTACGTTGTTCAAACGCTTCGGCGTACAACTCGATGGCGGCAAACGCGGTGTAGCAGCCGGCGCAGCCGCATGCGGCTTCCTTGGCGTGCTGGGCGTGGGGCGCCGAGTCGGTGCCGAGGAAGAACTTCGGGTTGCCGCTGGTGGCGGCATCCAGCAGGGCTACCTGATGGGTGTTGCGTTTGAGGATCGGCAGGCAGTAGAAGTGCGGCCGAATCCCGCCCACCAGCATGTGGTTGCGGTTGTAGAGCAGGTGATGGGCCGTGATGGTCGCGCCAACGTTGGCCGACGCCTCGCTGACGAACTGCACCGCATCGGCGGTGGTGATGTGTTCAAACACCACCTTGAGCGTGGGGAACAGCTCGACCACACGACGCATGTGTTCATCGATGAAGATTTTTTCGCGATCGAACACGTCCACATCGCCACGGGTGACTTCCCCGTGGATCAGCAATGGCATGCCGACCTCCGCCATGGCTTCGATTGCCGGCAGGATCTTATCGATGCTGGTCACGCCGGAATCGGAGTTGGTGGTCGCGCCTGCCGGGTACAGCTTGGCGGCGTGCACGTAACCGCTGGCCTTGGCTTCACGGATTTCTTCAGGCTGGGTGCGGTCGGTGAGGTAGAGCACCATCAACGGTTCGAAGCGGCTGCCGGCCGGTCGCGCAGCGAGGATGCGCTGGCGATAGGCGTCGGCTTCTGCGGCATTGCGCACCGGAGGTACGAGGTTAGGCATGATGATGGCGCGGCCAAACGTGCGCGCGACATCGGCCACGGTTTGAGGTAACGCAGCACCATCGCGAAGATGAATATGCCAGTCGTCGGGACGCAGCAGGGTCAGGCGGTCGGACATTGGGGATTCCAGGCGGGTCAATCTGGTGGGAATGCTACCGGAAAAGACTCTTGCAGGCACTCGCTATCAAGTTTTGCCGGATGCTACCGATATCTCCGGGTATGCCTTAACGATGTATGACGCTTTGAAGTGTTGTAGAAACCAGTGGAGCCTCCCGTGCGCCAGTATTATCTAGCCCTGCTCAGTGTGTTCGCCAGCCTGCCTGCGGCGGCCCTCACGTTCCAGACACGTCTGGAGAATATTGAGTGGAAGGTAGAGGGCGATCAGTTCGAGTGCCGCCTGACCCAGCCGATCAGCGATTTCGGTTCCGGTGAATTCGTACGCCGGGCCGGCGAACAGGCGACGTTTCGTCTGAAAACCTATGGCAGCAGCCTCGGCGCCGGCTCCGCAACCCTGTTGGCCGCTGCCGCGCCTTGGCAGCCGGGCCGAGGTGATATCAACCTGGGGGCCGTGCGTGTCGGCAGCGGCGACGTCCTGTTCAATAGCTCCCAGGCCCAGGCCGGTCGCCTGTTCACGGGATTGCTCGAAGGGCGCAGTCCCACCGTGCGGCATTACGGGCGTGAAGGCGGTTACTCGGAAATTCGCCTGCTGCCGGTCAAGTTCAACAAGGCTTACAGCGATTATCAGCTGTGCACCACCAAGCTGCTGCCCATGAATTACGACCAGGTCAGACAGACCGAAGTGGGCTTTCCCGGCGGCGGCATTGAGCTGGACGCGGCGGCCAAGAAGAAGTTGTCCGTGATCCTTGCCTTCATGAAGGCCGATCCTACGGTCAACCATGTCGAGTTGAACGGCCATTCGGACAACAGTGGCAACCGCCTGACCAACCGTGACGTTTCACGTCGCCGCGCCCTGGCGGTGATGGACTACTTCAAGGCCAACGGCATCCAGGAATCGCAGATCACGATGCGCTTTCATGGCGAAAGCTACCCCTTGGCGCCCAACACCAATGCCGCCAACCGCGCGCGTAACCGCCGTGTGAATATTCAGCTGGAGCGCGTGGCTGCCCCCGAGAAACCGGCGCCCCAGACCATTGCGCCAAGCAACCCGGCGGCTACCTCATAAGGGCGACCATCGGTCGCCCACTCGACATAATCTGTCGCTTTATCTTCATTTGCTGTCGCGCCCCTGTAATTTCACGGTTTTGATCGGTAGAATCGTCGCCTTTCCGTACAACCCCGTGGAGTGATGGCATGGCCGACGTAAACAAGGTCGTTCTCGCGTATTCCGGCGGCCTGGACACTTCGGTGATCCTCAAGTGGCTGCAGGATACTTATAACTGTGAAGTGGTGACCTTCACCGCTGACCTGGGTCAGGGTGAAGAGGTCGAGCCTGCACGTGCCAAGGCGCAAGCCATGGGCGTGAAAGAGATCTACATTGACGACCTGCGCGAAGAATTCGTCCGCGATTTCGTTTTCCCGATGTTTCGCGCCAACACTGTCTACGAAGGTGAGTACCTGCTGGGTACCTCCATCGCACGTCCGCTGATCGCCAAGCGCCTGATCGAGATCGCCAACGAAACCGGCGCCGACGCCATTTCCCATGGCGCCACCGGCAAGGGCAACGACCAGGTCCGTTTCGAACTGGGTGCCTACGCACTCAAGCCAGGCGTTAAAGTCATTGCGCCGTGGCGTGAATGGGATCTGCTGTCCCGTGAAAAGCTGATGGATTACGCTGAAAAGCACGCCATCCCGATCGAGCGCCACGGCAAGAAGAAGTCGCCGTACTCAATGGACGCCAACCTGTTGCACATCTCCTATGAAGGCGGCGTGCTGGAAGACACCTGGACCGAGCACGAAGAAGATATGTGGAAATGGACGGTCTCCCCGGAGAACGCTCCAGACAAGGCGCAGTACCTGGAACTGACTTACCGTAACGGCGATATCGTTGCGCTGGACGGCGTTGAAATGACCCCGGCCACCGTACTGGCGACCCTGAACCGGATCGGTGGCCAGCATGGTATCGGCCGTCTCGACATCGTCGAGAACCGTTACGTGGGCATGAAGTCCCGTGGCTGCTACGAAACCCCAGGTGGCACCATCATGCTGCGCGCCCACCGCGCCATCGAATCCATCACCCTGGACCGCGAAGTCGCTCACCTCAAAGACGAGCTGATGCCCAAGTACGCCAGCCTGATCTACACCGGTTACTGGTGGAGCCCTGAGCGTCTGATGCTGCAACAGATGATCGACGCCTCCCAGGCTCATGTGAACGGTGTTGTGCGCCTGAAGCTGTACAAGGGCAACGTGATCGTCACCGGCCGCAAGTCCGATGAGTCGCTGTTCGACTCCAACATCGCCACCTTCGAAGAAGACGGCGGGGCCTACAATCAGGCGGACGCGGCAGGCTTCATCAAGTTGAACGCACTGCGCATGCGCATTGCTGCCAACAAGGGCCGCTCGTTGTTCTGAACCGTGCGCCTGTCGTGAAAAATGGCCCCTTATGCAAGGGGCCATTTTTTTGCCTGGATTTTAGATGTCGCACTGTTTATTAGCGTTTAGCGTGTGTTTAAGGTTTTTTCGTAACTTGCGCAATTATTTACCGGTTTATCTTTTTTTAAGGCTGAATCATTTTTTACATCTGGGGAGGAACTATGTCTGACAGAAAATTCACTCATGTAGTTGCAATGGAGATGTGAGTTGTTGAATTTTCTGTAGGAATTGCGGAAGTGTTGAAATATGTTAAATGGAACTAATGCGGACGGTTTTTCCGGGTCGGTTTGCGGGCGTCATTGCGACAAGCAAGGGGCATTTCCTGAAAGTCTTGTGCGGCACGTTTACCTTCAGGGGCTCATGCCCCAGACATTTCACTCAAAATATGTGCGCGCCGGGAAAGGTCTGAAAGCAACCATAAAGCTACATGCATCTAAGTTGGCGAATTTTTGTAGGTTAATTCCTATCTTCTTGTGGGTTGGGTCTCTGCCTGCTCTTGCTCGGGGTGGAATGCTATGCCAACTAGTAATCGACTAGGCTATTGTGTTTGCTCTAAATAATTCGAACAGCGAAATTGGACTTTCTCATGAATAAAGTGCTGATCGTGGATGATCATCCCGTCATTCGTCTTGCTGTGCGCATGCTAATGGAGCGTCATGGTTATGAGGTCGTTGCCGAGACTGATAACGGTGTCGATGCGTTGCAACTTGCACGGGAACATATGCCGGATATTGTGATACTGGATATCGGAATCCCCAAGCTCGACGGCTTGGAAGTTATTTGTCGGCTGGCTTCGACCAAGCAAGCCGTCTCGTTCAAGGTGCTGGTGCTGACGTCCCAGGCGCCTGGCCATTTTTCCATGCGCTGCATGCAGGCGGGTGCCGCCGGCTATGTGTGCAAGCAGCAGGATCTGACAGAGTTGCTCAGTGCCATCAAGGCGGTGCTTTCCGGCTATAGCTATTTCCCGAACCAGGCGCTCAACTCAGTGCGGTCAACCATGGGCAATGCCAGTGAAGCCGACATGGTCGAACGCTTATCGGGGCGGGAGATGATGGTGCTGCAGCAACTGGCCCGTGGCAAAACCAACAAGGAGATTGCCGATGGCATGTTCCTCAGCAACAAAACCGTCAGTACCTACAAGACGCGCTTGCTGCTCAAGCTCAATGCCAGGTCCCTCGTGGACTTGATCGAACTGGCCCAGCGCAACGGCCTGGTCTAGGAGGATATTGCATCTCTTGAATACCCGTGTAACCGGCAGAAAAAAGCCTCCGTCAGGGAGGCTTCCGGCCGCCAACGGCTCGATCAGAGATCGAAGTCGTAATCGGCCAGCTGTTTTTGCAAGCGTCGCTCTTCCAGAAGATTGTCGATAGTGCGGCGTTTGCTTAAATTGGTCTTGGCCACCTCTGCCACAGGTGCCTCTACCACATCGTCATCCGACTCAACGAGGTCGTCTTCCACTTCCAGTTGTTCGTTGCCAGCGCTCATAAGGTCAACTCCAGGCTAAGACTGCCGTTGGGGCTCCTTATAGCGATAATCCGCGAATGGGTAAAAAAGATTTTTTCAATCGCCTGATCACAAAAAGCAATGATCGCTCAATCGTCGGAGGTCTTGTCCTTGTATTCGCACAAGTCTTCGATACGGCAGCTGCCGCAGCGCGGCTTGCGGGCCTGGCAAACGTAGCGTCCGTGCAGGATCAGCCAATGGTGGGAGTCGAGCAAATAGGGCTTGGGCACGAACTTCATCAATTGCTTTTCCACCTCAACCACATTCTTGCCCCGTGCAATGCCGGTTCGGTTGCTGACGCGGAAAATGTGCGTGTCCACCGCCATGGTCAACTGCCGAAACGCCGTATTGAGCACCACGTTCGCCGTTTTGCGGCCCACGCCTGGCAAGGCTTCGAGGGCTTCGCGGGTTTGTGGCACCTCACCCCCATGCAGCTCCAACAACAGGCGGCACGTTTCGATCACATTCTTGGCCTTGCTGTTATACAGGCCGATGGTTTTGATGTATTCGGACAAGCCTTCCACACCCAGGGCGTAAATCGCGGCGGGTGTATTGGCCACGGGGTACAACTTCGCCGTGGCCTTGTTAACGCCTACGTCTGTGGATTGAGCCGATAGGATCACCGCAATCAGTAATTCGAACGGTGAGGAGTAGGCCAGTTCGGTTTTCGGTTCCGGATTGTCTTCGTGAAACCTGCGGAAGATTTCCAGGCGTTTTGCGGCATTCATAGGGACAGGCGTTTCCTTGCAGGCGGTCGGCGTGATGTTAGCAATACACAGCGCACTGGGTCAGCCGTTGGCCTCGGCATCTTGCAGCGTTTGCTCGGCGGCATTCAATGCGGCTTTCAAGGTTGCCAATTGATGCTCGTCGGCATGGTGATCCTGAGCCTTTTTCAACGCTGCACGGCGCATGGCCAGCTGGATTTTTGCGCGCTTGAACTCGGCGCTTTTAGTGGTCGTCTTTGGTGGCTGCGGTGAGCTGTTGGCCTCCAGTGCGGCAAGCGCCTGCTCGGATGCCTCGAACTGCCGCTGCAGCATAATCAATTGCGACTGTTGCTCAAAGGTCGGCGGATGCCCAAACGCTTTCAAGGATTTGTGCAACTGAGCGCGACTCATGGCGACGCTGCTTTTGGCCTGCTTGATCGCAGCGTCCTGAGCGGCCTGAGTGTTATCAACCGGTGCCACCTCCATCGGCGCTGTGCGCTTGGCTCGTGCCAGGCGTTCGGCGAGCTTGTAGGCTTCTTCACGTTGCAGGCGGGCGTTACGTTGCTCGAAGCGCCGCCGCGCCCGGTTGCGTTTGAGGTCGCGTACACGCCGTTCATCATCGTTGCTGGCCAAGTCACCGACGATAGGCAGAACGTCAGCAAGTGGGCGCATCTCGATACAGTCGACAGGGCAAGGCGCAACGCACAGGTCGCAACCGGTGCACTCGTCGACAATCACGGTGTGCATCAACTTGGCGGCACCCACAATGGCGTCCACCGGGCAGGCCTGGATGCATTTGGTACAGCCGATGCATTCGGCCTCGCGGATATAGGCGACTTGCGCAGGCGCATCTCCACGGCTGGTGTCCAGCTCCAGTACCGGCAGGCGCAGCAGTTGCGCGAGCCCGGCAATGGTTTCCTGCCCACCGGGCGGGCACTTGTTGATGGCTTCGCCTTTAGCGATGCCTTCTGCGTAGGGCTTGCAGCCCGGGTGCCCGCACTTGCCGCATTGAGTCTGCGGCAGCAGCGCGTCGATACGTTGAATGAGGTTCATGCTGTGATCATAGCGTTGATGCCCGGTCCAGGGAGGAGGGCAAGCTGAGAAGCCCCGCTGTAGCAACAGCGGGGCATTTTGCAGAGGTTACTTGATGCGTTGACCCGGCTTGGCACCGCTGTCCGGGCTCAGCAGGTAAATTTCTTCGCCGCCAGGGCCCGCAGCCATCACCATGCCTTCGGAAATGCCAAACTTCATTTTTCGTGGCTTGAGGTTGGCGATCATCATGGTCAGGCGACCATCGAGCTTGGACGGGTCCGGGTACGCGCTCTTGATGCCGGAGAACACGTTGCGCTGTTCGTCACCGATATCCAGGGTCAGGCGCAGCAGCTTGTCGGCGCCTTCCACGGCTTCGGCCTTGATGATCAGCGCCACGCGCAGGTCCACGGCGGCAAAGGCGTCGAAATCGATTTCCGGGGAAATCGGGTCCTTGGCCAGCTCGCCATTGCCCGCCGGCGCGGATTGGCCGGTATCGGTCTGGCTGGCCACCAGGTCTTCTTTCGAAGCATCGGTCATGGCCTGGACTTTCACCGGGTCAATCCGGGTCATCAAGGGCTTGAACGCGTTCAACTGATGATTACCGAGCAAGGTGGTGTGATCGTTCCAGCTCAACGGCGCCACGTTGAGGAACGCCTCGGCATCGGCGGCCAGCAATGGCAGCACCGGCTTGAGGAAGATCACCAACTGACGGAACAGGTTGACCCCGGTGGCGCAGATCGCCTGAACCTCAGCTTCCTTGCCTTCCTGCTTGTTCAGCGACCATGGCGCCTTGTCGGCGATCCAGGCGTTGGCGCGGTCGGCCAGGCCCATGATCTCGCGCATGGCGCGGGCAAAGTCGCGGGCTTCATAAGCGTCGGCGATGCTCGGCGCGGCGGCCAGGAACGCGTCGGTCAGTTCCGGTGCGGCGTTCTCGGCTACCAGTACACCGGCGTTGCCCTTGTGGATGAACCCGGCGCAACGGCTGGCGATGTTGACGACTTTACCTACAAGGTCCGAGTTGACCTTCTGTACGAAGTCTTCCAGGTTCAGGTCCAGGTCGTCCACACCACGGCCCAGCTTGGATGCGTAGTAATAGCGCAGGTATTCCGGCGACAGATGGTCCAGGTAGGTGCGCGCCTTGATAAAGGTGCCACGGGACTTGGACATTTTCTGGCCGTTGACCGTCAGGTAGCCGTGCACGGCGATGCCGGTCGGCTTGCGGTAGCCCGAGCCTTCAAGCATTGCCGGCCAGAACAGCGCGTGGAAGTTGACGATGTCCTTGCCGATGAAGTGGTACAGCTCGGCGGTGGAGTCCTTGCCCCAGAACGCGTCGAAGTCCAACTGCGGGGTGCGGTCGCACAGGTTCTTGAAGCTGGCCATGTAGCCGATCGGCGCGTCCAGCCATACATAGAAATACTTGCCTGGCTCGCCCGGAATCTCGAAGCCGAAGTACGGCGCGTCGCGGGAGATGTCCCACTGCTGCAGGCCACTGTCGAGCCATTCGGAGAGTTTGTTGGCCACGGCGTCCTGCAAGGTGCCGCTGCGCGTCCAGGTTTGCAGCATTTGCTGGAAATCCGGGAGCTTGAAGAAGAAGTGCTGCGAGTCCTTGAGCACCGGCGTGGCGCCGGAGATCGCTGACTTGGGATCCTTCAAGTCGGTCGGTGCGTAGGTCGCACCACATTTTTCGCAGTTGTCGCCGTACTGGTCTTCGGTGCCGCATTTCGGGCAGGTGCCCTTGATGAAACGGTCGGCCAGGAACATTTTCTTTTCCGGGTCGAAATACTGGGTCACCGAACGTTGGTCGATGTGCCCGGCTTCCTTCAACCGCAGGTAGATCTGGCTCGACAGCTCGCGGTTTTCGTCGGAGTGGGTCGAGTGAAAATTGTCGAAGTCCACCAGGAACTCGGCAAAGTCGGCGCTGTGTTCAGCCTGCACATTGGCGATCAGCTGTTCCGGGGTGATGCCTTCCTTTTCGGCGCGCAACATGATGGCCGAACCGTGGGCGTCGTCCGCGCAGACATAAATGCATTGATTGCCGCGATGCTTCTGGAAGCGCACCCACATATCGGTCTGGATGTACTCAAGCATATGGCCAAGATGGATCGAACCATTGGCATAGGGCAGGGCGCTGGTGACGAGGATCTTGCGTGGCTCGGACATGGGGCTCGGCTACTTGATGAAACGGAGGTCGGCCACTATAAAGCGCCGGGAAATTTATTT
Source organism: Pseudomonas sp. DW-iso17 (assembly GCF_058725345.1). Lineage (NCBI taxonomy): Bacteria > Pseudomonadati > Pseudomonadota > Gammaproteobacteria > Pseudomonadales > Pseudomonadaceae > Pseudomonas > Pseudomonas sp. DW-iso17. Next base: position 104,781 of record NZ_JBZXEA010000009.1, read on the forward strand.
CACCCCGTGACGCTGTTTCAGAATCTTCCGTACTTTCGAAAGCATGCCGTTCGGCGGCTGGAACGGTTAGGATAGCCGCCTGTTTCAGTCAGTCTTTTTTTCGGGAGTAGCCCATGAGCGCCGTCAATCGCGCAGCGGTGGAAGCCGTTCTTCGCCAGTACACCGACCCCTATTTGAACCAGGACCCGGTCAGTGCCGGCTGTGTACGTGCCATCGAGGTCCAGGGCGACCAGGTGTCGGTGCAGTTGCAACTGGGTTATGCCGCGGGCCTGTTCAAAAGCGGTTGGGCGCAGATGCTGCAAATGGCTATCGAGGGCCTCGACGGTGTGGGTTCGGCCAAGGTCGACATCCAATGCGTGATCACGCCGCACAAGGCCCAGGCGCAGATCCCGGGTCTGGCCAACGTCAAGAATGTGGTGGCGGTGGCTTCCGGCAAGGGTGGCGTGGGTAAATCCACCACCGCGGCCAACCTGGCCCTGGCCTTGGCCCGGGAAGGGGCGCGCGTGGGCATTCTCGATGCCGATATCTACGGGCCGAGCCAGGGCGTGATGTTCGGCATCGCCGAAGGCACACGGCCGAAGGTCAAGGATCAGAAATGGTTTGTACCGATCGAGTCGCTGGGTGTGGAAGTGATGTCCATGGCGTTTCTCACCGATGACAACACGCCGATGGTCTGGCGCGGGCCAATGGTCTCCGGTGCGTTGCTGCAACTGGTCACACAAACAGCTTGGGGCGACCTCGACTACCTGGTGATCGACATGCCGCCAGGCACCGGCGACATCCAGTTGACCCTTGCGCAGAAAGTCCCGGTGGCCGGTGCAGTGATTGTCACCACGCCTCAGGACCTGGCGCTGCTCGATGCCAGGAAAGGTGTGGAGATGTTCCGCAAGGTCAACATCCCGGTGCTGGGCGTTGTGGAAAACATGGCGGTGCACATCTGTTCCAACTGCGGGCATGCCGAGCATTTGTTCGGTGAAGGTGGGGGAGAGAAGCTGGCTACTCAGTATGGCGTCGAACTGCTGGCATCGCTGCCATTGGCGATGGAGATTCGCGAGCAGGCCGATGGTGGCAAACCTACCGTCGCGGCAGAGGCCGATGGGCAGATCGCGATGATCTATCAGGAATTGGCCCGTCACGTCGGTGCGCGGATTGTTTTGCAGGAAGCGACGGCGCCGGCAATGCCGACCATTACCGTGAGCGACGATTGATTAGGCTTTAACGGTTACGCGAAAAGTCTGACGATCCGTGGTGCTCTCAGGTTTTTCGCGAGCGAGCTCGCTCCTACAGGTGGGGCGCCAAAAGGACTTGTTGCTACTTTGCGCAATGCACGTGTAAGCATTCGCTTACTTTTTCGTAAGTGTTTGGTTTTTTTAGCGGTTGCGTACGTCTTGAATCGACGAAGCTATTATCTATCTTTTTGAAAAATAACGATTATTTTCATGCTGGCGAGCGGCAAAGTTTGTCAGCCCGCCGTGGGGATCGCGTTGAACTTCCCTTGGAACGCTCTAACATCAGCCCTGTGTCCACGGATTGGCACAGCCATCAAGGAACGATGGTTTGAAGGAACGTCGCAGGATGCGATTCATCAGGATGATGAAAAGGAATACAGGGACTAGGGAAAAAATGTGGGCGGGTCATACCGCCCCTTTTTTTGCCTGTAGAAAAGTGAACGCAGCCCCGAACGCAAAAAAGGCCCTCAAGGGCCTTTTTTTGTTGGGCAGTGGCGCTTTAGCGCTCTAGTTGCTCAATCTTGTTGGGCTTGCCATCCCATTCGGCGGCGTCCGGCATCGGATCTTTGCGCTCAGTGATGTTTGGCCAGATGTCTGCCAACTCGACGTTCAACTGAATGAATTGCTCCATGCCCGCAGGCACTTCGTCCTCGGAGAAAATCGCGACGGCCGGGCATTCTGGTTCACACAGGGCGCAGTCGATGCACTCATCCGGGTGGATAACCAGGAAATTCGGGCCTTCGTAGAAGCAGTCCACCGGACAGACTTCTACGCAGTCGGTGTACTTGCACTTGATGCAGTTGTCGGTGACGACGAAGGTCATTTCTAATTTTCTCCTCAGGCGGCGGCAGCGAAACCCCTTGTGGTGGGGTTCGCGAGGTTTGAGAGCGATAGTCTGCGGACCAGGCTAAAAGCCCGCAGCATCCCAAACCGCGCGAGATTCTATCAGCTTGCAAGCGTCTGCGTTATATCCGAGTCTTCAGTGCATATAACATTTCGAGCGCTTTACGCGGCGTCAAGTCATCCAGATCAAGCTTTGCCAACTCATCCAGCACCGGATGGGGCAGGCTGGCGAACATATCGCTCTGATGCGGCGCGGCGGGTTTCTTGCTGGCTTTGGCCGGGCTGGCGACCACCGTTTCATGGGGCAGGGCCGTGGTTTCCAAGCGGCTGAGGTGTTCACGGGCGCGAGTAATCACCTCGCTCGGCACACCGGCCAACTGCGCCACGGCCAGGCCGTAGCTCTGGCTCGCCGGCCCTGGCAGCACATGGTGCAGAAACACGATGCGCTCGTTGTGCTCGGTGGCATTGAGATGCACGTTGGCCACCAGCGGCTCGCTTTCCGGCAACACCGTCAGCTCGAAGTAGTGCGTGGCGAACAGCGTGTACGCACGCAAATGCGCCAAACGTTCAGCCGCCGCCCAGGCCAGGGACAGGCCGTCGAAGGTGCTGGTGCCGCGGCCCACCTCGTCCATCAGCACCAGGCTGCGTTCGGTGGCGTTGTGCAGAATGTTGGCGGTTTCGCTCATTTCCACCATAAAGGTCGAACGGCCACCGGCCAGGTCATCGCTGGAGCCGATCCGCGTGAAAATGCGGTCCACCAGCGACAATTCGCAACTGGCTGCGGGTACGAAGCTGCCGATATGCGCCAACAACACGATCAACGCGGTCTGGCGCATGTAGGTGGATTTACCGCCCATGTTCGGACCGGTGATTACCAACATGCGGGTATCGTCGTCCAGCGACAGGTCGTTGGCGACGAACGGCGTGGTCAGCACCTGCTCCACCACCGGATGACGGCCTTGCACGATGCGCATGCACGGTTCGCTGACAAACCTTGGGCAGTTGAGGTCCAGGTTCAGCGCCCGTTCGGCGAGGTTGCTCAACACATCCAGCTCCGCCAGGGCGGCGGCGGTGTCTTGCAACGGCGCCAGGCGGCTGATCAAGTCCTCGAGCAAGGCTTCGTAGAGCATCTTTTCCCGCGCCAGGGCGCGGCTTTTGGCTGACAGCGCCTTGTCTTCGAACTCTTTGAGCTCTGGGGTGATAAAACGCTCGGCGCCTTTGAGGGTCTGGCGACGTTGATAGTCGATAGGCGCAGACTCCGCCTGCTTGCTCGGCAACTCGATAAAATAGCCATGCACGCGGTTGTAGCCGACTTTCAGGTTAGCCAGGCCGGTACGGGCTTTTTCGCGGGCTTCCAGGTCGATCAGGAACTGCCCGGCGTTTTCGCTCAGGGATTGCAGCTCATCCAGCTCACTGTCGTAGCCGGTTTTCAACACACCGCCGTCACGAATGATCGCCGGCGGGTTGTCGATGATGGCCTTTTCCAGCAACGCGGCGAGGTCCGGGTACGTGCCGGCCGTCACGGCCAGCTGTTGCAGGTGCGGCGTGTCCAGTTCGGTCATCGCCACTTGCAACTGAGGCAGGGCGCTCAAGGCATCACGCAGGCGCGCCAGGTCACGGGGCCGTGCATTGCGCAAACCGATCCGTGCCAGGATACGTTCGATATCGCCGATTTCTTTCAGTTGCGGCTGCAGCTTTTCAAAGCGATAGCCGTCGAGCAGGCAAGTAATAGAAGACTGGCGTGCTTGCAGCACGGTCAAGTCCCGCAGCGGACGGTTCAGCCAACGGGTCAGCAAACGGCTGCCCATGGCGGTCTGGCAACGGTCTACCACCGATTGCAGGGTGTTATCGCGGCCACCGGCCAGGTTGGTGTCCAGTTCCAGGTTGCGACGGCTGGCGCCATCAAGCACCACGGTATCGTCCAGACGCTCATGGCGCAGGCTGCGCAAGTGCGGCAGGGCGGTACGCTGGGTTTCCTTGGCGTAGCTGAGCAGGCAGCCGGCAGCGCCGATAGCCAGGGTCAGGGTTTCGCAACCAAAGCCTTTAAGGTCCTGCACCGAGAACTGCTGGCACAGACTTTTCAGTGCCGAATCACGTTCAAAATCCCACGGTGCACGACGTTTGGTTCCCCGACGCTTCTCGGCGGGCAAGTCCTTGGGCCAATCATCCGGGATCAACAACTCCACCGGATTGATACGCTCCAGCTCCGCCAGCAGGTTTTCCCAACCCTTGATCTCCAGCACGCTGAAGTTGCCGCTGGTGATATCCAGCACCGACAGGCCGAACAGACGCTCATCGCCCAACACCGCCGCAATCAGGTTATCGCGACGCTCATCCAGCAACGCCTCATCACTCACCGTGCCTGGGGTGATGATGCGCACCACCTGGCGCTCCACCGGCCCTTTGCTGGTGGCCGGGTCACCGATCTGCTCACAGATCACCACCGACTCGCCCAGCTTGACCAGCTTGACCAAGTAGCCTTCCAACGAGTGATAAGGAATCCCACACATCGGAATCGACTGCCCCGCCGACTGCCCACGAGCGGTCAGGGTGATGTCCAGCAGCTTGGCGGCCTTCTTCGCGTCTTCGTAGAAGATCTCGTAGAAGTCGCCCATGCGATAGAACATCAACTGATCAGGGTGCTGGTTTTTCAGGCGCCAGTACTGCTGCATCATCGGGGTGTGGGAGGACAGATCGGAAATTGGCTTATTCATCAGTGACTTAGAGCTTAATGTAAAAATCTGTGGGGCAAAAATGGGGCGTTACCTGAACGGTGAAAGCGTCAGTAAGTCATTTTTCGCTCAATTGATACAAGACTACCATGCGAGCGCAGTGATCTCATGCGGCGAGTGGAAGGTGACGTCATGGATGGCATTGTGGTATCAAGCTATCCTAAGGGACTAGAGGCCGTATCATGAAAACCAAATTTTCTAACCATTTTGCGAATGATGAACAGCGACGGGCAAAGTTGTGGGATGAATGTGTTTTTGTATTTGATACAAATGTCTATACCGGTGTTTATAAACGCTCCGATGATGCGCGAGATGCTTTTTATAAAGTAGTGAGGTCTCTTGGGGAACGGCTGTGGGCTCCGTATCAGGTGGTATATGAGTATTTAGACAATCGCGCAAAAATCACCCATGATCAATCCAAGCTCTATGCTGAGGCTATCGCTGATCTTCGTAATATTCTCAGTGGATTTGAAAGCCAAACAAAGCATCCTTTTTTATCTGTCGAGCTTCATGAGGAGTTTGTTGGCGTTGCAGAAAAGGCAATTGAGGAGCTGGAAGGGAAGAGGGTTTTTCATGAGGCGAGGATAAATGTCGATGATGTAAAAAATGAAATATCGTTATTGCTGGATGGTAAGGTTGGCGACAAATACTCCGTGGCTCAGCTGAAGGATATTATCAAAGAAGGCGAAGTTCGTTATGCAAATTTGGATGCTCCTGGTTTTCAGGATGTTGGTAAATTCAAGGGGTCTTTGATATTTGATCAGGTTTGTAAGCGGTATGGAGATTTAATTATCTGGAAGCAGGTCATTGATCACGCTAAGGCTGTGGGTAAGCCAGTGATACTCATAACAGAGGAACAGAAAGAAGACTGGTGGGAGAAAGCCGGCGGGCGTACGATTGGCCCTTTACCTGAATTAATTGAAGAGTTCAATATAGAAACCGGTCAGGATTTTTATCTTTATAGTTATCATAATTTTCTTGAGTACGCTAACAACTATCTTGATCAAGATACCTCAATTGCGGTAATTGAAGAGGTGCGAGAATCTTCATCGAACGTTGCCGATCCTCATGATTTCATGGATTTGTCTGATGAAGAAGTGTCATTGGTTAAAGCGAAAGATACCTTGATGGCTTCATTTGGTGAGAACGGTGTTTCTGATTGGGTTATTGCTCATGGTGAACATCGGCTAGATCTTAAAAAGCTGTATGATCTACGCGATTTAGTAATTAGTGAGCTAACTTATTTGCAAAGTCGGCACAGGCAGGATTCAGAGAGGATTCGAAAGCTCACGAGCCAGAGGGGCGGAGGGGATCTGAATGAAATTGTAAAATACAGAATGAGAATAAAAGAAAATATGTTACGGGTTGAGGCTCTAAAGCATCGTCGTGGGCAGCTTGATTTTGATATTCTAACTTTGAGTTCTGATGGATGATTTTGGGTTGGAGAGTTTGCACTCTCCTGTGTTTATGTTTTTCTATTTTTTAAATTGCCCATATGTTATTCAGCTCTGTCGCTGATTCACTGTCCATCCACTTTGCATAAACTTCCACTAACATCGTGTAGTCTTTATGTCCCATCTGCTTTGCGATGAACGCAAGGTTACCTCGAGCAGTCAGGCACCAGCAGGCATAGGTGTGGCGAGTCTGGTACGGCCGACGCGGTCGGATGCCTGAACGCTTCTGGACCGCTGCCCATTTGGTATTCCACGCAGTGGGGACATACCAGAAGTTTATGATCTTCTTGCGCGCCTGGGTGGATGGAGAGAGAAGTGGTGTAACCCTCTCTTTCCGGCTCTCGTGCCTATTCTGGAACACCTCAATAGAGCGAGCAGGATGATCGGCGACGAGCGACAACAATACCCTGCAGGCTTCGACCGCTGGCGGCATTAATAATACTGAGCGCGGCTTCCCGGTTTTTGGAACCTTGAACGTGCCGTTGGCTGTTATGGCGCGGGTAATATTGATCTGTCCTGCGTCCAGGTCGATGTCTTCCACAGCCAGCGCACATAACTCACCTGGTCGAAGCCCGGTATACACGGCCAACGTAATCGCAGCAGAGTCCTGGGGGTGAAGGCATCCCTTATCGACCAGCAGCCGAAACTCATCACGAGTAAGCGGATCCGGCTCTTGGCCTTGCATTGCGAACCGATTGCACGCTTCTGATAATCCGGTGCGGCAGTATCCATTGGTCTCGCACCAGCCCAGGAAACCGGCGAACGTTGCCAGGTAATGATTGACGGTCGACGGCGCTCGATCTGCAATCAGCAACGTCCTCAGCAACTGAATGTCTTCGGGCAACAAAACTCCGGCGAGACGATCAATTCCAACCAAGGCAGTGCAGATGTCCAAGGCATAGCCGTACTTCTCCTCGGTCATCGGCGTGATGTCGACAGCCTTCAACGGCTTGTACCGCTCCAGCAATGCCCCCAAGCCTTTCGTCCTTGGCACTGCTGTAGTTGGTCGCGTGCTTTGAATTAGGAAAGTGCCGCCCATACTCAAAGTGACCGGTTTTGATCTCGTGAAGAATTGCCGCCCTTAAGAGGGCGGCGTGTTTGATATTGGCTTTGGTGATCGGAAGGCCGAGGGATTCGCGGCAGCGTATACGCCGCCACATGAACACGACACGCAGGTTGCCGCCGTGTATCTCAATCCCCTTGTGCTTTGCCAGTTCGGTTTCTAGGCCGCTTCCGAGGTGCGCTCTCGGCGTCGTAACCGCTGAACAGCTCTATCTGGGGGCTCAGTTCTTCAATGAAGATCGCCATCCCTTCGTACTGCACGAATCGCCCGCACATACGCATCTCTCCGCCTGTCGAAATCCCCTACAGAAAAATTGACCGCAAGCGTCCTTCAAAGTTAACTGTACATTCGTACAGTATCTGTAAAAGGCCGCATCATGAGCTTCACCATTCTAGGTCCTATCGCTGAGGCGGGCGCAAAGCTGCCTATGTGCTCGTTCCAGGTTCCAGCCGGTTTTCCATCGCCGGCAGCGGATCATATTGAGCAGCACATCTCATTGGATGAGGTTCTGAATATCCGTGCACCGCATGTGTACCTGGTAGCAATCACCGGGGAAAGCATGCAAGGGATTGGTATCTTTGAAGGTGATCTCGCGGTGGTGGATCGTGCCATTGAGCCTGCTCATGGGCATGTGGTGGTGGCGCTGCTGAACAATGAGCCCGTCTGCAAGCGCCTATGTAAGCGCGGCCGGGAGGTGATCCTCCTATCAGAGAACCCTAAATATCCGGCGCGTTACGTTCTTGAAGGGGATGAGCTGTCAATCTGGGGTGTGATCACCAGCACAGTGCGCAGCCATGTCTAAGCAGGAACCGACCTTTGCGCTGATCGACTGCAACAGCTTCTATGCCAGTTGCGAGCGAGTTTTCCGGCCGGACCTGGCGAAGGTGCCCATCGTGGTGCTGAGCAACAACGATCTGAGGGGTGGAAATCGTTAGTAACTCCTGTACAGTCCGCGCCACCT